>JAEUSV010000033.1 GCA_016788485.1 Flavobacteriales bacterium | reverse complement strand
ACGATCTCGCCCTGCTTCACCTCCACGCTCACGCCGTTCACCACGGTGCGTCGCTTGTAACGCTTGAAGAGTTCGGTGGCGCGGAGCATCAGAAGTTGAGGAAGAGCTTCAAACGTAGCACGAAGGGCGACGTGTTGGGGTGGTCGTTGTAACGAAGGCGCCAGATGCCGTCGACGCGCAGGATCTTGAAGATGTTCTCGATGCCGGCGCTGCACTCGAGGTAGGGGCCGCCGTCGAGGTCGTACATGTTGGGCAGGAAGAGCATCTCCTGCTCATGCCGCTCGCGATCGAGGCTGCCCACCACGCCCTTGGCCACGAACACCTCCCGCCACTTGAGGCGGCGCATGAGGGGGATGCGGTTGAGGAAGAGCCCCTCGAAGTGGTGCTCGATGAACAGCTGCGCGTAGCGGTCGCTCAGGAACTCGAAGAAGTTCATGGTGTTGAAGGCCGCATCGTCGGAATAGAAGGTCTCGTTGCCGCTGTGGATGATGAGCAACGGATAGGGCAGCGTGCCCCAGAGCTTGCCGGCCTCGGCGTTCAGGCGCATCCAGCCCGCCGCGCCCAGCTGCAGGCGCTGGTACACATGACCCACCACCTTCTGGTAGGCGTACTCGCTGTTGCCCATGTTCGGCAGGCCGAAGGCGAGGTGGAGCTCGAGGGCGGGCCACTTGGTGCCCAGGCTCACGCGGCGGAAATCGCCGCTCACGAACTTCTCGTGGTAGGCGAAGCGCGTGTTGAGGCCGAGCTCGGCGGTGCGGATGGCATCGACCACGCTGTACTCCCCGGTGGTGGGGTCCTGCCTGATGTAGGCCAGGGTGCCGCGCGGCAGCAGCGTGCGGTACCGGACCATGGCGGTGTTGCTGAGGCCGGTGAACCACTCGCGCTCGTAGTTCACCTTGTACTCCTCCACCATGGTGAGCTTGTTGTTCGGGTTGCTCCGGAACGCGCTGCTGAGGATGTTGTCCTGCCGGAAGGCGGAGGTGCTCTGGCCGAGCTGCTCGATGTCGCGCTTGTAGTAGGCGCCGAGGATCTGGCGGTTGCGGTTGCTCACGAAGCCCTGCCCGCCGATCATGTACTTGAGCTCGGTGTCCTTGGTGCCGTAGGCCACGTAGCCCTCGAACTCGAGGCGCCGGCTGAACTGCGAGCTGGTGCGGGCACCCACGCGGAAGCGGTGACCCTCCACCGGGTTGAAGCTGTAGGTGGTGAAGTAGGGACCGTAGTCGAGGTCGCCCTTGCTGTAGTAGCCGGTGATCACGGTGCTGATCACGTCCACGTAGGTGCGGAACCGCGGGATGGTCTTCATGGTGTCGACCATGTGGTAGATGTTCCGCTCCTTCTCGGTGAGCGGCACGTGGCGGTTCTCCTCCCAGAAGGATTCCTGGTCGCTCGCGGGCTCCTCGGCCACCACCACCTCGTCGGGGCCTTCGTAGAACGCGTCGAGCTTCGGTTCGTTGATGATGAAATCGCGGTAGGTGGCGGTGCGTCGCCCGTAGAAGCCCTGCACCGTGTTCTTGTTCTTCGCACCGGTGTCGCGCACCACGTTCAGGTCGACCACCAGGTTGTCCTTCGTGAGCATCCACACCTCCTTGCGCACCTCCTCGTACTCCTGCTTCACCCAGAAGCCCTGCACGAAATTGAGGTTGGCGCCCTGCGCGATGCCGGCCTCGATGCGGCGCACGGCGTAGGTGGTGTCGTTGATCCACATCTCGCCCGTGAACGCCAGCTCCTGCACGCGCTTGGGCGCGAAGGTGAGCTTGTAGCACCAGTTGTGCCCGATCCACGCGCTGTCGACCAGGTAGTAGTCGTAGTAGCCCTTGCCACCGTCGGCGATGGGACTGATGAAGTTCTTGCCGAAGATGACCAGGAAGTTGTCGTAGATGTTCACGTTCTGGTACATGTCACCCATGAACTGGGTGACGCTCTCGTTCTCGATGCCGCTCACCTTGTTGGCCTTGATCACCTCGCGGCGCTTGCGCGGGCTCTGGCGGTAGTACACATCGCTCAGGCTCTCGGTCATGAAGATGGGCAGGTACGGCTTGGCATCGCTGCTGTCCACGTTGTCGAACACAAAGGCGATGGGCTTGAACAGCTTCTTCTGCTTGAACTCCTCGGTGATGTCGTTGATGTCGAACTCGATCTTGTTGTAGGCCTCGTACTCGTAAGCGGCGAGCTTCTCGCGGTTGTTCACGGGCTTGTTGGCGATCACCCGGCGCAGGATGGCGAAGGCGCTGTTCTCGCTGGGCTTCACCACCAGCTCGCCCAGCTCGGCATCGGCGGGCTGCAGCTTGAGGTCGATCACCTGGGCCTTGTCGCGCTGCACCTTCACCGTGAGGCCCTTGTAGCCCACGCAGCTCACCCGGATGCTGTCGGTGGCGTAATAGGTGTCGAGCACATAGTGCCCGTCGAGGTCAGTGTTGGTGCTGATGCGGCTGTCCACGAAGCCCACGTTCACGAAGGGCAGGGTCTCACCGGTGGCGGCATCGCTCACGGTGCCTTCCACGCGGGTGGTCTGGGCATGCAGGAGCAGGGGCGCCACCACCGCCAGCAGCAGGCCGAGGGTCCGGAGGAGGCGTGCGGTCATCGCGTCAACGGGCGCTGGTCGTGCGGGTGGGGACGCGCGCGGCGGCGAGCTGGCGGCGCTCGGCGCGGGCGCTCAGCAGGATGCTCACCTCGTAGAGCAGGAACAGCGGCAGGCTCACGAGGATCTGGCTGGTGACATCGGGCGGAGTGATGATGGCCGCGAGGATGAGGATGGCCACGAAGGCGTGCTTGCGGTAGGTGCGCAGGAAGGACGGGCCCACCAGGCCGATGCGGGTGAGGAAAAGGATCACCAGGGGCAGTTGGAACACCACACCGGTCCACAGGGTCATGGAGGTCACCGTGCCGATGAAGCTGTCGAGGTTGATCTCGTTGCTCACGGCGTTGCCGGTGCCCACGCGGTAGCTGCCGAGGAACTGGATGCTCATGGGGGTGAGCACGAAGTAGCCGAAGGCCACGCCCAGCAGGAAGAGGAAGGCCATGGCCCACACGATGCCGCCCACCGCGCTGCGCTCGCGGGGGTTCAGCCCGGGTGATATGAAGCGCCACAGCTGCCACAGCACGAACGGCATCGCCAGGATGAAGCCGGCCACGAACGACACCATCAGGTCGGCCATGAACTGCCCGCCCATGGTCTGGTTCTGGAAGGTGAAGCCCACGTCACGGATGCACATGGCATCACCGGCACCGGCCAGGTGACCGAGCCGGCACATCACGCGGTAGGTGATGAAGTCGGCCCGTTGCGGCGCCAGGATCACGTGATCGAAGAGCAGGGTGCTGAAGGCGAAGGCGAGGATCATGCCCGCCACCACCGCGATGGCCGAACGCACCAGCGCCCAGCGGAGCTCCTCCAAATGCTGGAGGAAGCTCATTTCCTTGCCATCGGTGGACATGCGCGCGCGGAGTGGTCCCGCCCCATGGTGCCCGGGGCGGACGACCCGCCAAAGATAGCGGGACCACCACCGGAGCATGGGGCACAACCACCTAACTATCAACAGCTAGGACGGCATTCCCACGGCCGAACGCCACACCTTCGTAAACGTTGTTAACGGGGTGGACGCGTTCCATGCGATCGACGTACATTTAAACGTTGAATCACGCCGGCAGCTCCGGGCCGGCATGCAAGGCATGAACACCAAGGTCGATCTATCGCCGAAGGACGCGCTCGAACAGTTCTTCGGTTTCAGCAATTTCAAGGGCGAGCAGGAGGCGATCATCCAAAGCGTCCTGGACGGGCGGAACACGTTCGTGATCATGCCCACGGGCGGGGGCAAGAGCCTGTGCTACCAGCTGCCCGCCCTCATGAGCGAGGGCACCGCCATCGTGGTGAGCCCGCTGATCGCGTTGATGAAGAACCAGGTGGACGCCATCCGCGGCTTCGGCGGCGATGAGGGCGTGGCCCACTTCCTCAACAGCTCGCTCAGCCGCACCGAGGCGGCGCGGGTGAAGAAGGACATCAAGGCGGGCATCACCAAGCTGCTCTACGTGGCGCCCGAGAGCCTCACCAAGAAGGAGAACGTCGAGTTCCTCAGTGACATCCGCATCAGCTTCTTCGCCATCGACGAGGCGCACTGCATCAGCGAGTGGGGCCACGACTTCCGCCCGGAGTACCGGCGCCTGCGCACCATCTTCGACGAGATCAAGCGCGTGCCCGTGATCGCCCTTACGGCCACGGCCACCGAGAAGGTGCAGGAGGACATCCTCAAGAACCTCGACATCCCGAACGCACGGGTGTTCAAGGCCTCGTTCAACCGCCCGAACCTGTACTACGAGGTGCGGCCCAAGGTGAACGTGGGCAAGGAGATCATCAAGTTCATCAAGCAGCACAGCGGCCGCAGCGGCATCATCTACTGCCTCAGCCGCAAGAAGGTGGAGGAGATGGCCGAGATGCTCAACGTGAACGGCATCAAGGCCCTGCCCTACCACGCCGGCATGGACGCCAGCCAGCGGGCCGAGCACCAGGACAAGTTCCTGATGGAGGAGGTGGACGTGATCGTGGCCACCATCGCCTTCGGCATGGGCATCGACAAGCCCGATGTGCGCTTCGTGATCCACCACGACATCCCCAAGAGCCTGGAGAGCTACTACCAGGAGACCGGGCGCGGCGGGCGCGACGGCGGCGAGGGCAAGTGCGTGGCCTTCTACAGCTACAAGGACATCGAGAAGCTCGAGAAGTTCCTGCAGGGCAAGCCGGTGGCGGAGCAGGAGATCGGCAAGCAGCTGCTGGCCGACACCGTGAGCTACGCCGAGACCAGCATGTGCCGCCGCAAGTTCCTGCTGCACTACTTCGGGGAGCACCTGCCCGGCGACAACTGCGGGGCCTGCGACAACTGCACCACGCCCAAGGAGTCCTTCGAAGCGCAGGACGACCTGGAACAGGTGCTCGATGCCGTGAAAGAGAGCAAGGAGCGCCACCGCGCCAAGTTCATCTGCGACCTGCTCACCGGCACCGAGACCAGCGAGATCAAGAACTACAAGGGCGACAAGCTCGAGGCCTACGGCGCCGGAAACGAGAAGAGCGCACAGCACTGGATGTCGGTGGTGCGCCAGGCCGTGGTGGGCGGGTTCCTGCACAAGGACATCGAGACCTATGGCAACCTGAGCCTCACCGACCAGGGGAAGAAGTTCCTGAAGAAGCCGTGGAGCCTCAGCTTCGTGAAGGAGCGCGACTATACCGGCGACGTGGACGCGGGCGATGACGAACCGGGTTCGGCCACCCGTGGCGCCGCCGCCGACGAGCGGCTCATGAAGATGCTGCAGGAGCTGCGCCAGCAGGTGGCCCGCAAGCACAAGCTGCCGCCCTACGTCATCTTCCAGGACCCCTCGCTCGAGGAGATGACCATCCGCTACCCGATCACCATGGACGAGCTGACCCAGGTGACCGGTGTGGGCCCGGGCAAGGCGCAGAAGTACGGCAAGCCCTTCGTGGACCTGATCGCACGCTACGTGGAGGAGAACGACATCGAGCGCGCCGAGGAGGTCGTGGTGCGCACCGTGGGCGCCAAGAGCGGCCTCAAGGTGCACATCATCCAGAACGTGGACCGCAAGATGCCCATGGACGCCATCGCGCGCGCCAAGGGCATCGACATGAACGCCCTGCTCACCGAAATGGAGACCATCGTGATGAGCGGCACGCGCATGGACATCAACTACCACCTGAACGACGTGCTCGAACCCGACGCGCAGGAGGAGATCATGGACTACTTCCGCAGCGCCGAGACCGACAACATCGAGCTCGCCCACCAGGAGTTCGACGGCGACTTCAGCGAGGAGGAACTGCGCCTCATGCGCATCAAGTTCATGAGCGAGGTGGCGAACTAGGGTCGAACAGGCTTCCAGCCTGTTCCGCACGGAACAAGGTCACATTCGTTGATGAGCCCCAACGACCTCACCCTCGTCGCCAAGCACGTGATGAAGCTGCTCGTGGAGCGGCGATACCTGGAGCTGGAGGAGGTGACCGACGGCGTGCGGCTCTCGGCCGTTGCGATGGTGGACGCGTTGGATGAGATCGGTGCGCCGCTCGTGATGCCGCCGCCCACCGTGTGGACCAACCTGAAGGCCGTGGCCATCCGCAACTGGCCCGGCGCCTTCTCCGTGCAGGTGGACCTCTACACCGCAGGCGGCCGTTCCACGCACCAGGTGGAGATGACCGTGCACGAGAAGAACGGTCGACCGGTGATCGAGCTCGACGACATCGTGCAGCGGTGAGCCGCGTTCAGGCCAGTTCCTTCAGCGCGCCGGCCGCCATCATCGCAGCCCCGAGCAGCATCGCATCCTCGTCGATGTCGAAGGCGGCGGTGTGCAGGCCGCTCTGCGTGCCGGGCTTGGAGGGGTTCCCGGTGCCCAGGCGGTAAAAGCAGCCCGGCATCACGTGCGTGTAGTAGGCGAAGTCCTCGGCGCCCATGCGGATATCCATGTCCACCACGTTCTCCGCGCCCACCAGTTCCACTGCCACCGCGCGCATGCGGGCCGTGAGCGCGGGGTCGTTCTTCACCACGGGGGATCCCTTCACGATGCGGAGCTCGGCGGTGCCGCCCATCGCTTGCGCCACCTCGTCGCACACGCGCGGCAGCAAGGCATGCAGGCGCGCGCGCAGCTCCTCGTTGAAGGTGCGCAGGGTGCCGTCGACGGTGGCCACCTCGGGGATGATGTTGGTGGCCCCGTTCGCGATGAAGCGGCCGAAGCTCATCACCATGGGCTCCCCGGCGGGCACCACCGCATGGGCTTCGTCGTAGAGCCTGGGCAGCAGGTTCGCCGCGATCAGGATCGGGTCCACCAACCGGGGCCGCGAACCGGCGTGCCCTCCCCTGCCCTTCACGGTAAGGTAGAGCTCATCGGCGGCGGCCATGAAGGGTCCGCTGCGGAAGCCCAGCATGCCGCTGGCCAGCTCGGGCGTCACGTGCTGCCCCAGGATGCCCGTGGGGCGCGGGTCGTTGAACACGCCCTCCTTCACCAGGAGCGAGGCACCGCCCGGCTCCTTCTCCTCGCCCGGCTGGAACACGAGCATCACCGTGCCCGACCATTGCTCGCGCAGGCGGTGCAGCGCGATGCCGGCACCGAGCACCATGGCGGAGTGCGCATCATGGCCGCAGGCGTGCATCACCCCGGGCGTGGTGGAACAGTAGTCCGGCTTGCCCTCCTCGGTGATCGGCAGGGCGTCGAGGTCGGCCCGCACGGCGAAGCAGCGGTCGCTCGGCGAACGTGTGCCCTTCACCAGTGCGATGGCGCCGGTGCCCGGCGCTTCAGCGTTCAAGCGCCCCACGCCATCGCGCACGTCGATGCCCTCCGCACGCAGCTGCTCCACCACATAGCGCACGGTGTTGTGCTCGCGGAACGAGAGCTCGGGATGGCGGTGCAGGTGGCGGCGCCATGCCACCAGCTTGGGCTGCAGGGCGGCCAGTTCGCGCTTGACGAGGTCGATCACTTGCCAAAGATGAGCTTGAGGGCGGCCAGGATCATCAGCACACCGAAGGCCTTCTTCACTGCATCGGCGGGGAGCGCGAGGGCCATCTTGCTGCCCATGAAACCGCCGAGCACGAACGAGCCGGCGATGATGCTCACCGCCTTGAGGTCGAGCGGGTGCACCTTGTGGTAGTTCCAGGCAGCGAGGAACACCACGGGCAGCACGAGCACCGCCAGGCTGGTGCCCTGCGCCTGGTGCTGCGAGTAGCCGAGGAGCCAGACGAGGGCGGGCACCATGACGATGCCGCCGCCCACCCCGACGAAACCGCTGAGCACACCGGCGGCAAGGCCGATCAGGATCAGGAGCACGACCGTGGTCATGGACATGGGTGTTCAGATGTCGAGGCCCAGGGAGAAGTGGAACACGGGTTTCAGCACCACGCCATCGTCCACGCCCCAGGCCCAGTCGCCGCGCACGAAGTAGCCCAGGATCCTGGAGTGCAGGCCGAAGCCGTAGCTCCACAGGATGGGCTCGCGCTGGTTGTTGATGGTGATGGTGAGCGGGTTGCGTTCGATCACCTGCTGGTTGAAGGTGTTCTCGTCGCTGTACGGTCCGGGGCCGGTCCATGCGGTGCCCGCATCGGCGAAGCCCACGATCTGGAAGTTCTGGATGAGGTCGCTGCGGATGGGGCGGTTGAGCAGGTAGCGGAAGAGCGGCACCCGCACCTCGGTGTTGATGAGCCCGAAGCTGCTGCCGTTGCGGGCGTTGTAATAGAAGCCGCGCAGGGGAACGCCGGAGGCCTGGTAGGTGTAGCCCTGGTCGGGGTCGATGGGGATCGACTCGTCGATCTTCGGGAAGAACCAGTTGTCTACGCCGCCCATGAAGTAGAGCACCTTGCGCGCGCCGAAGGAGGAGCTGCCGGCCAGGCGGGTCACCCAGATGATCTCGCGGTGGATGCTGAGCGAGTGCCGCAGGTCGAGACCCACCACCTGCATGTCGCTCGAGCGTTGCGTGGGCTGCACATAGTACTCGCCGAAGAACTTCAGCTTCCAGCCGGTCCAGAGGTTCAGGCCGCGCGGCATGGAGCTGTCGTACACGTACTCCAGGCGGGTGCCGGTCATCTGGTCCTGGCGTCCCTCCGCGCGCAGCGTGGTGCCGTCGGTGCTCTGCACCACGTAACGGTCGTGGCGGTAGAGCAGGGATCCCCGCACGCTGGCCAGCTCGCTCAGCGGCCACGACAGGCGGAACACGGCCTGGTGGGTGTGCAGCTTCAGCAGGCCGATGTCGGAGAGCCCCTGCAGCGCCTGGCGTTGCACGATGATCTCCTTGTCCATGCGGCGCTTGAGGTTGGCGTAGCGCAGCAGGTAATCGTTGTTGTTGAGATCGAGCGCGAGGCGGAAGCCGCCGACGATCTTGTGGTCCTCGAAGAGGTCGCTCGCGGCCATGCTGATCATGCCGCTGAGACCGGGGTTGATGGCGCCGGGGCCCGCGAGGGGCTGGTAGAACTGCGCGTTGTAGGTGTTGCCCAGCTGGGTGAGCACCTCGTCGGTGGCGAAGTTGACGTTGTAGTTGCGCTGCTCGGGGAACTTGAGCGCGAGCGATGGCGTGGCTTGTGCACCGGTGGCGGGAAGGCCCACGGTGGGCACCTGGTCCGCGGCACCGCCGCCCGGCGCCGCTCCACCGCCAGCTACTTCATCGGCGAACCGGTAGTCGCGGATATTGACGCCGTTGACCGTGGTGTCCGGCGGGTAGAGCGGATCCACCTTCACCACGGGGCTCATGTCGTCGGAGACGGCCCCGCCCGAAAGCTCGCTTCGACGATCGGGCCCCTGCGGCGCACCGCCCATGTTCTTGGCCTCACGCCCATCGGCCGTGCTGCCGATCAGGAACACGTAACGCCCGTCCTTGTACATGAGCTGGCTGTAGCGGCCGCGCGCCGCCACCACCTCCTGCTCCAGGATGCCCCGCTTCAGGTCGGTGACGCGGCTTTCGCGCGTGAAGTAGCGGTAGTGCACCGTGGTGTCGATGCCCGACACGGCGCTATCGTACACGGCCAGCCAGCGGTCGTACAGGCCTCCCGCATCGCTGAGGTAGGTGTAGCTGGCACTGTCGTACTGCGCCGGCTGCACCTCGTTCACGCCCGGGCTGTTGCTGATGCGCTTCAGCAACGGCGAGCGCGTGGCCAGGTCGAGGATGAAGATGTCCTTGCTTCCGAGACGGTACTCCACCTCCTTGTCGATGCGGAGCGTGTCGTCCGATCGATCGCTGCTGAAGATCACGCCGCGGTCATCGTCCACGAAGCGTGGGTCGAGGTCGTCGTGCTGATCGTTGGTGAGCTGCTCCTGGCGGTTGCCGATCACGTAGTACAGGTACAGGTCGGTGCGCCCGTCCTTCACCCCGCTGAACACCATGCGCTGGCCGTCGCTGCTATAGGCCATGCTCAGGATCTTCTCCAGCTGGAACACGGGCTTGCTCACGGTCTTGCCGTCGTCGAGGGTATAGGTGCTGAGGTAGAGCTCGCCCTTGCGTTCGGTGGCGTAGGTGAGGGCCCGCCCGCTGGGGTGCCAGGCGAGCACAGGGTAGCTGCGGTCCACGATGCGGTTCAGCTTCTTCTCGCCCTTTAACAGGCGGCGCAGCTTCTTCTCGCCGCGGTCGTAGAGCCAAAGCTTGTACTGGCCGAGCTCGTTGCTCACCCACGCGGCATGGCGGCCGTCGGGGCTCAGCTTGAACTGGCCATAGGTGCGCGTGCGCCGTGTCTTGATGGGAAGGGCCTCGAGCTTCGTGTCCTCCCGGGAGCGGTCCTCGGCGGCGAAGCGCTCCTTGTAGTGGTTCATGCTCTCCTGCGCGAGGGTCTTGAGGCCGACGCCCAGTACGTAAAGGAAGCCGCCCTCGGGGTTGCGGCTCACGCGGGTCATGTACAGGATGTTGGGGATCACGCTCGCCCCGTACACGTCGGCCACATAGGTCCAGATGGCGTGTCCGGCCAGCCGCGCATCCTCACCCGTGAGCCGACCGAGCTTGTCGTAGCGGCCGCTCAGCACCGCATCGCGCAGGCGGCCCGTTTCGGCGGCATCGAGCGGACCGGCCGCATGCGCCACCAGGCCCTTGGTGTACCACTCGGGCAGGTTGAGCAGCGTGCTGTTGCGCAGGGCCTCGCGCCAGTTGCCCCCGTACATCATCTGGTCCAGGATCACCTGGGCGATGCCGGCGCGCACCTGCCTGTCGAGCAGCACATGGTCGCCCTCGTTGTACACGAAGATCTTGGTGCCCACGATGCGCGTGACCCCGCCGATGTTGTAGCTCTCGTCGAGGGTGACACCGATGTTGCTCTGGCGGAAATCGGTGAGCGAGTTGTACACGATGAACTGCAGGCGCTCATCGATGCTATGGTCGAAGTACGACTCGAGCTCCTTCTTGTTGCGGTGCGCGCTCAGGGCCACGAACTGCGCCAGGTCGCGGCCGCCCTTGTAGAAGTAGGTCTCGATCTCCTCGAAGCGGTAGTACTGCCACAGGAACTCCTGGTACTGCACCCGGTTCTTGCCGTACTCCTGGAACGACCCGTTGTAGAACTGGGCGTGCAGACCCTGCCCCGCCGCAAGGAGCAGCAGCAGGGCGAACAGGCGGTTCAACAGGGCCTTGGAGCTGGAAAACACCGGATGAAAGTTAGCTACTTTCGGGGCCCTCCCGGGGCCCATCGCCCCGCGAAGATCTGCCAATTACCACCGTGCTGCGCATCGTTCCGTTCACCTTCAACCCCTTCCAGGAGAACACCTACGTGCTGCACGACGGCCGCGAGGCGGTGCTGGTGGACCCGGGGTGCTGGAACACAGGGGAGGAGCATGAGCTGGAGACCTACCTGGCGGAGAACGGCCTCACGCCGGTGAAACTTGTGCTCACCCATGCCCACATCGACCACGTGATGGGCTGCGCGTGGGCGGAGAAGCGGTACGGCCTGCGCCCCTGGATGCACCGCGACGGGGAGGAGCTCTTGAAGCGCGCCCCCGCGCAGGCCGCGATCTACGGACTGCACTGCGAGCCCGCGCCCCCCCCGGCAGGCCACCTGGGCGACGGCGATGTGGTGCTGCTTGGGAATGCCCGGATGGAGGTGCTTTTCGTGCCGGGCCACGCGCCGGGCCACATCGCACTGTACCTGCCCGAAGAGCAGGCCGTGATCGCTGGCGACGTGCTCTTCCACCGCAGCATCGGCCGCACCGACCTGCCCGGCGGCGACCTCGACACGCTGCTCACGAGCATCACCACGAAGCTGTTCCCGCTGCCGGAGGAGGTGGTGGTGCACAGCGGACACGGGCCCACCACCACCATTGGCGACGAGCGCCGCCACAACCCCTTCCTGAAGACCTTCGCCCGCCGGTCCTAGTCGTTGGGCGGCTTGGGGTTGAGCGTCTTGTTGCGCTCCCAATCGTTGTGCTTGATCGGTGGCGGGCAATCGAAGCCGTCACGGGCACGCAGGAAGAGGAAGCGCACGCTGAGGATGATCGGGCGATACCGGCTGGTGAACCACTGCATCTGCCCGAACCCCTCGTCCTCCGGCACGAAGCTGAACACCGGGGTCTCCAGCGCAGGGATGAGGATCAGGTTGCCCGTGAGCTTGAAGCCGTAGCCCACCTTGAAGTGCAGCTGCGCCCACAGGTCGGGCGGGAAGGCATGGCCGTTGAGCAGGGAGTCGCCGGTGTGCTCGTACGCGCTGCTGAGGCGGTAGTCGGCGTTGGCCCCGAGGCTCAGCTGCACGAACTGGTAGGGCCGGGTGGGGATGAACTTGTTGGCGTTGAAGCTGAGGGTGAGCATGCGCTCGGCGAAGCTGCCCTCGGCCTCCTGCGTGGAGGCCGTGTCGCCGCGCAGCAGGGTGCCGGTGTACGCCTCCGCACCGCGAAGGTTCTTGTAAGCGAGACCGAGGTCCAGGTAGTCCACGATCACCGGGTCGCGCGTGTACCAGGTGAGGCCGCCCTCGAGGTAGAGACCGATGCGCCCCGCGGGATCGTAGGTGGCGGTGTAGACCGTATCGCCGCTGCGTAACACCTCCTCCTCCTCGTTCTTGAAGCGCGTATGCGTCCAGGTGACACCCGGCCCCACGAACCAGCCGATGCGCTTGGCCTGGCCGTCGAGGGGAATGATGTCCTTGCGTTTCCGGCCATAGAGGCTTTGCGCATCGGCGTGAAGACCGGATGCGAGCACCAGCAGAACGAGCGACCACCGCAGCATGCGTGCAAGTTGGCCCCGGGGCCAGGGCTTCAACGCCGTGGCAGGGCCGAACGTATCAACGGGAGGGTGTGTGGAGCCTTACCGCACCACCTCCAGCAGCTCCAGCGCCTTCCGCTCCACCGCCTCGCTCTCCCACTGCTCCTCGATGCCGGGCATGGCCAGCACCTGTTCCATGATGCGGTCGTGGCGCAGCCCCTCGTCCCACGCGGTCTTGTAGCCGATGTCGCTGAACTTCACCTGGCTGTACAGCGGCAGCCACTTGTCCGGGTGCTTCGCCTGCAGGCGACCCTCGATCTTCTTGCGCAGGATGAACTTAGGGTCGGCCACCAGGTCGCGCATCTCGATGAAGTTGCGCAGGCTCAGGTCGGCGATGGCGTCGCCGTTGGGCTTGCGGGCCTTGCCGTACGCGTCGAGCACAGTGGCCCAGTTGTCGTCGCCGTGCGCGTTGAGCAGGTCGTTGAGCACCTTGCAGTCCTCGTAGCCGGCGTTCATGCCCTCGCCATAGAAGGGCACGATGGCGTGCGCGGCATCGCCGATCAGCGCCACCTTGTCCTTGTGCGTCCAAGGGCCGCAGCGGATGATGGCCAGGTTGCTCTGCGGGTTGCGGAAGTACTGCTCAGCGAGGTCAGGCAGCAGGGGGATGGCGTCGGCGAAGTGCTCACCGAAGAACCGCATCAGGTCCTTCTCGTCCTTGATGTTGTCGAAGGAGAACTCCCCGCTGTGCGGCATGAAGAGCGTGCCGGTGAAGCCGCCGTCCTGGTTGGCCAGGCCCATCATCATGAAGTAGCGGCGCGGCCAGATGTGCAGGCATTGCGGGTCCATCTTCGGCGTGCCGTCGGGGTTCGGCGCGAAGGCGATCTCCTTGTAGTCGTGCTCGATGTAGGTCTGGCTGAAGTTGAAGCGGCCCTTCATCATCTCCTGGCGCACGGCGCTGGGGGCCCCGTCGCTGCCGAACACCAGGTCGGCCTGCACGGCGGCATGCTCGCCGGTGGCCTCGTTGTGGAAGGTGCAGGTGGCGGTGTCGAGGTTCACGCCGGTGCAGCGGTGCTCGAAGTGGAGCTTCACGTTGGGCAGCTTCTCGGCCTCGCTCAGCATCACCTTGTTCAGCTCGCCGCGGCTCACGCTGTGGATCGCGCGTCCGTCGATGCTGTAGGGCAGGCGCGTGAGCTTGCCGTCGCGGTCGTGCGTCATGCGCGCGTACACCGGAACCACGATCCGCTCCACGGCCTCGTGCACACCCGCGGCCTTCAGCGCGGTCCACCCGCGATGGCTCACCACCAGGTTGATGCTGCGCCCGGCGTAGACGTTGGTGCGCCGCGGGTCGGGCCGACGCTCGAACAGGTTCACGGTGTGACCGCGCTTGGCGAGGAACACGGTGAGCAGGCTGCCCACAAGGCCGCCGCCGACAACGGTGATGTTCTTCTTGCTCATGTCAGGGGTTGGACAGCACGTCCTTCAGGATACCGCCGAACCGGTACACATCCTCGAAGCTGTTGTAGAGCGGCACCGGCGCCACGCGGATCACGTTGGGCTCGCGCCAGTCGGCGATCACACCACGTTCGGTGATGCGGTTGAAGAGCGCCTTGCCGTGGCCGTGCGCCAGGATGCTCAGCTGGCAGCCGCGCTGGGCGGGGTCGTTCGGGGTGATCACTTCGAGGCGCGTGCCGGTGGCCTTCTCCACTTCAGCGATGATGAAAGCGAGGTAGGCCGTCAATTGTTCGCTCTTGGCCCGCAGCTGTGCGATGCCGGCGCGGTCGAAGAGCTCCAAGGCCACGCGGTGCACGGCCATGCTGAACACGGGTGCGTTGCTCACCTGCCAGGCCTCGGCCGTGGGCATGGGCTTGAAGGTGCGCTCCATCTTGAAGCGCTCGCTCTTGTCGTGGCCCCACCAGCCGGCGAAGAGCGGAAGCTGCTTCCCGAGGTGGCGCTGGTGCACGAAGGCGCCTGCCACGCTGCCCGGACCGCTGTTGAGGTACTTGTAGCTGCACCAGCAGGCGAAGTCCACGTCCCAGTCGTGCAGCTTCAGGTGCAGGTTGCCGGCCGCATGCGCGAGGTCGAAGCCGGCGATGGCGCCCACGGCGTGCGCGGCCTTGGTGATCGCCGCCATGTCGAAGGCCTGGCCGGTGTAGAAGTTCACCCCGCCGAAGCACACGAGCGCGAGCGCATCGCCCAGCTCATTGATCTTCGCCACGATGTCCTCGGTGCGCAGCGTGTGCTCCCCGGCGCGCGGCTGCACTTCGACGAGGTCGGCCTCGGGATCGCCGCCGTGGAAGGCGATCTGCGACGCGAAGGCATAGGTATCGCTCGGGAACGGACGTGTCTCCGTCAGGATCTTTCGGCGCTTTCCATCCGGCCGGTAGAACGACACCATCAGGAAATGCAGGTTGCTCGTGAGCTGGTTCATGGCCACCACCTCTTCCGGCAGGGCGCCCACCAAGCGGGCCAAAGAGGGCGTGATCTCCTCGTGGTAGCTGTACCACGGATGCTTCGCCTGGAAATGCCCCTCCACCCCGAAGCGCGCCCAGTCGTCGAGCTCCTGCTTCAGCGCATCGGCCGCGCCCCTGGGCTGCAGCCCGAGCGAGTTGCCGGTGAAGTAGAGCACATCGTGTCCGTTGTGCTTCGGAAAGAGGAACTCGGCGCGGAATGCGCGCAGCGGATCGGCGGCGTCGCGGGCCTGGGCGAAGGCGAGGGTGTTCTCGAACGTGACCGGCATATGACCGTGGAATGTCCGCGAAAGTAGCAGCTTCGCACCCGTCATTCCTGAGGAACATCACATGAAGCGCGAACGATCGGAGCAGCTGTACAAGGAGGCGTTGGACCTGTTCCCCGGCGGGGTGAACAGCCCCGTGCGCGCCTTCCGCTCGGTGGGCGGCACACCGCTCTTCTTCACCCGCGGTGAAGGAGCGCTGCTGCACGATGTGGACGGCAACACCTTCATCGACCTGTGCCTGAGCTGGGGTCCGCTGATCCTCGGCCATGCGCATCCGGCGGTGGTGGAGGCCATCACGCGGCGCGTGGCGATGGGCACCTCGTTCGGGGCGCCCACCGAGGAGGAGAACCGCCTGGGCCGCATGATCGTGGACCACATCCCCTTCGTGGACCGCGTGCGCTTCGTGAGCAGCGGCACCGAGGCCGTGCAGAGCGCGGTGCGCCTGGCGCGCGGCGCCACCAAGCGCGACCTCATCCTCAAGTTCGACGGCTGCTACCACGGTCACGTGGACAGTCTGCTGGTGAACGCGGGAAGCGGGCTCGTCACCTTCGGCACCTCCAGCAGCGCGGGCGTGCCCGAGGACCTCGCGAAGCTCACCGTGGTGGTGCCCCTCAACGACCACGACGCGTTGGAGCAGGTCTTCCGCACGCATGGGCCACGGCTCGCGGGCGCCATCATCGAGCCGATCCCCGCCAACAACGGCCTGCTGCTGCAGGAGCGGAGCTTCCTGGAGCGGCTGCGCGAACTGTGCACCGCGCACGGTACGCTCCTGATCTTCGACGAGGTGATCAGTGGCTTCCGGGTGGGCTTCGCAGGCTCGTTCTGTGTGAACGGTATCGTGCCCGACCTGGTCACCTACGGCAAGATCATCGGCGGCGGCATGCCCGTGGGCGCCTATGGTGGCAGGCTCGACCTCATGAAGCACATCGCACCGGAAGGCCCCGTGTACCAGGCCGGTACGCTGAGCGGCAACCCGGTGGCTATGGCCGCAGGCCTCGCCCAGCTCACCGAATGCCTGCGGCCAGGGTTCTACGAGGCGCTCGAGGCCAGGACCGCATCGCTCTGCACCACGGTGAACGCCCATGCGAAGGCGAAGGGCTACACCTACCACCTCGACCACATCGGGTCCATCTTCTGGGGTTTCTTCGCCGATACCGAGCACATCCGCCGCGCCGACGCGATCGACGGGGCGAGCATGCGCACCTATGCGAAGCTTCATGCGGCGCTTTTGGAGCGTGGCGTGTACGCGGCCCCAAGCGGCTACGAAGTGGGCTTCCTCAGCGCCGCCCACACCGATGCGCAGGTACAGCGCGTGGCCCAGGCCATGTGCGAGGCGCTCGATGCGGTGATGTGATCACACGCAACGGCCGATCGCGTACAGCAGCGGCACGAGCAGGAGCAGCCCATCAACGACAAGGGCATAGTGGAGCGCCGGGCGCTGCGCCTTGCTGCTCGCCACCACCACTGCGGCAGTGAGGTAGCCCAATGCGGCCAGCACCCTGTCCAGCGGCCATGCCGACGCGCCCTCCATCGCGCTCATCGCATGACCGATGTAGGCCAGGAGCCCGAAGACCGTGGCCGGATACAACATCAGAAGTACGGCCAGCACACGCGTGAGCCGGTCACCGAGGACATGGGGCCAGGTGAGCACCTTGCCCCGGTCATGCTCACGGTCGCGCAGGTCGAACACAAGGGTGATGGCGAGGAAGAAGGCCGCCTGCATGGCGAAGAGCCAGCCGAGGCCCTGCTGTTCCGCATCGCCATCCTTGAACACCACGGGCAGGCCCACGGTGACCCAGGCCCAGCTGCCGGCGATGAGGAAGGCCTTCAGTAACGGCGCCCGACGCAAGCCGGGCGCATCACCGGCGGCCCTGCGCACCGGCACCGCGTAGAGCACCACCGCGAGCGCCACCGGCCAGAACGCACGCAACAAGGGAAACAGGCGGTGCAAGGCAACAGCGCACACCACGATCACCGCGATGACGGCCGCCGTGATCAGCGCCCTGCGATGCGCCCATGTCCATTCCATGATAGGGGCCTGCTGGACCGCGGGGTCCATGGCGCGTGCCATTCGCATGGCGGTGTAGCCTGCGAAGGTGACCAGCGCCGCGACCACCGGGGCCTGCCAACCACCGAGGTCCATCAGGTCCTGCAGGAGCCAGGTCTGTGCCGCGGCACCGAAGGCGAGCCACACATGACCGTGGACCAGCAGGTGCAGGGCGGGGTTCCGGATGCCCTGGTCCATGGCCTTCAGGGCTCCTGGGCCGGGTTGATGATGAGCTGCCGCACGAGCAGGCCCACGGCCACGCCGGCGGCGGTGCTCCACAGGCTGTGCACCACCCGCTTGGGCCTGCCTACGGCGGAGTAGCCCATGGCGTAGTGGTTGTCGCCCTCCATGAGCGGATCGCGCACGGAACCGGGGGTGACGTGCACCCGCGGCCAGGCCATGAGGCCAGCGTAGGCTGGCGGGATCAACAGCGAATTGGTCTCCAGGTCTAGGCCGATCACCAGGCCGGCGCCCAGCAGGAAGCCGCCGAGCTTGGGCAGGGTGGGCTTGTAGCCAATCCGCGCATCCTGTTCCCCCTTGATGTACCAGCGCATCTGGTCCACCGTGAGCTCGTTGCCGAAGGCGGGATCGTGGAAATACCACACCGTTTCCTTGCCGGTGCTGTCGGTGACGCTGAACACGCTCTCGGTGGGCTCCTTCTCCAGGCGCTGTTTCCCCTTCACGTCCAGCATGAAGCGGATCTCGAGGGTGCTCTGGCCCAGCACGCGGCCCTGGATCTCCTGGCCGTTCATGAGCAGTATGCGGTCCTGGGCGGCCAGGCCGGTCCCCAGCAGGAACATGGACAGGAGGAGCAGGCGGCGCATCGGCGGGCCAAGGTAGCCACCCGGGCGAACAGGGAAGGATCACAGGTGTTCAGGGAACAACGGTCAGGAAGCCCGCCCTGAGCCCCTCCTATATTTGGCCGCCTTTCCCCGAACCCTTTCCCATCCATCCATGGAATCCGTCACCTACCACGAGCGCCACATCGGACCCAACACCGCGGACACCCAGGCCATGCTGAAGGCCATCGGCGTTGCTTCGCTGGACCAACTGATCGACCGCACGGTGCCCAAGGGCATCCGGTCGCCGCAGGCGCTCGGCACGGGGGAGGCGCTCACCGAGCGGCAGCACCTGGACGCGATGAAGGCCCTCGGCGCCAAGAACAAGGTGTTCCGCAGCTACATCGGCCTGGGCTACAGCGGCACGGTGACCCCGCCGCCCATCCAGCGCAACATCTTCGAGAACCCGGGTTGGTACACGGCCTACACGCCCTACCAGGCCGAGATCTCGCAGGGGCGCCTCGAGGCGCTGCTGAACTTCCAGACGATGGTGAGCGAGCTCACGGGCCTGCCCATCGCCAACGCCAGCCTGCTCGACGAGGCCACCGCCATCGCCGAGGCCATGCACATGCTGCACGGCGCGCGCCCGAAGGAGCTCGCCAACGCGAACAGGTTCTTCGCCGACAAGGGCCTCTACCCGCAGAACATCGACGTGCTGCGCACGCGCTGCGCGCCCATCGGTGTGGAGCTGGTGGTGGGCGACGTGAAGGACCTCGACCCCACCGACGGCTACTTCGGCATCGCGCTGCAGTACCCGGCGATCGATGGCAGCGTGAACGACCACGCGGCCGTGGTGGCGAAGGCCAGGGCGGCCGGCGTGAAGACCGCCGTGTGCGCCGACCTGCTTTCCCTGGTGCTCCTGACGCCTCCGGGCGAGTGGGGCGCCGATGTGTGCGTGGGCAACAGCCAGCGCTTCGGTGTGCCCATGGGCTACGGTGGTCCGCACGCCGCCTTCTTCTGCACCACCGACGAGTACAAGCGCCTGATCCCCGGCCGCATCATCGGGGTGAGCCAGGACCGCCGCGGGCGCCGCGGGCTGCGCATGGCGCTGCAGACGCGCGAGCAGCACATCCGCCGCGACAAGGCCACCAGCAACATCTGCACCGCGCAGGCCCTGCTCGCCGTGATGGCCGGCATGTACGGCGTGTACCACGGCCCCGACGGGCTGAAGCGCATCGCCCGCAACGTGCACGCCCACACCCGCAGCGTGGCCGAGGCCGCCAAGGCCCTGGGCTACACCGTGAGCAACGGCAGCTTCTTCGACACCATCACCCTCAGCGGGGGCGACATGGCCAAGGTGCGTGCCGCCGCGGAGAAGCGGCAGATCAACTTCCGCTACGACGGTAAGGACGTGAGCATCGCCTTCGACGAGACCGTGCGCACGAACGATGCGGCCGACGTGGTGGCCGCCCTGGCAGAGGCCATGGGCAAGCCCGCTCCCGCGCTGAGCGGCAACGGGGCCAGCATGGCCGTGCCGGCGAACCTGCAGCGCACCAGCCCCATCCTCACGCACCCGGTGTTCAACACCCACCACACCGAACTGGAGCTGCAGCGCTACATCAAGAAGCTCGAGAACAAGGACTTCAGCCTGATGCACGGCATGATCCCGCTGGGCTCATGCACCATGAAGCTGAACGCCGCCAGCACGCTGATGCCCCTGAGCTGGCCCGAGTGGAACGCCATCCATCCCTTCGCACCCGTCGAGCAGACCGAGGGCTACCAGCAGCTCTTCCGCGAGCTCAGCGACATCCTCGCCAAGGCCACGGGCTTCACCGCGGTGAGCCTTCAGCCCAACAGCGGCGCGCAGGGTGAGTATGCCGGCCTGATGGTGATCCGCGCCTACCACGAGGCCCGCGGCGACCACCAGCGCAATGTGGCCCTGATCCCCAGCAGCGCGCACGGCACCAACCCCGCCAGCGCCGCCATGGTGGGCATGCGCATCGTGGTGGTGAAGGCCACCGATGACGGCCAGGTGGACGTGGCCGACCTGAAGGCCAAGGCCGAGCAGTACAAGGACACGCTGAGCTGCCTGATGGTGACCTACCCCAGCACGCACGGTGTGTACGAGGCCGCCATCAAGGAGATCACCGGCATCATCCACGCCAATGGCGGCCTGGTGTACATGGACGGCGCCAACATGAACGCGCAGGTCGGCCTCACCAGCCCCGGCGAGATCGGCGCCGACGTGTGCCACCTGAACCTGCACAAGACCTTCGCCATCCCGCACGGCGGCGGCGGCCCCGGCATGGGCCCCATCTGCGTGAACGACAAGCTGAAGCCCTTCCTGCCCGGCCACCCGCTGATCCGGACCGGTGGTGAGCAGGCCATCCCCGCCGTGAGCGCCGCACCCTGGGGCAGCGCGCTGATCCTGCTGATCAGCTACGGCTACAGCAGGATGCTCGGCGGCAGCGGCCTCACCGACGCCACGCGCTACGCCATCCTCAACGCCAACTACATCAAGGCGAAGCTGGAGAAGCACTACCCGATCCTCTACGTGGGCGACGATGGCATGGTGGCGCACGAGATGATCCTCGATTGCCGCGAGTTCAAGCGCACCGCCGGTGTGGAGGTGGAGGACATCGCGAAGCGCCTCATGGACTACGGCTTCCACGCGCCCACGGTGAGCTTCCCGGTGGCGGGCACCCTGATGGTGGAGCCCACCGAGAGCGAGGCCAAGCCCGAGCTGGACCGCTTCATCGAGGCCATGATCGGCATCCGCCACGAGATCGCCGAGATCGAGAGCGGCAAGGCCGACAAGGCGGACAACGTGCTGAAGATGGCGCCGCACACCAGCGACGAGGTCTGCGCCGATGCCTGGAGCCATGCCTATGGCCGCGAGAAGGCCGCCTTCCCCGCGAGCGTGAACCGCGACTGGAAGTACTGGCCCACGGTGAGCCGCGTGGACAACGCCTACGGCGACCGCAACCTGGTGTGCACCTGCCCGCCGATCGAGGAGTACGCCACGGCGGAGGCCTGAGGAACACCGCATCCATCACGGAACGCACCGCTGCTCACCCGGCGGTGCGTTCGCTTTATAGGGCGACCGAACTTGGTCCCTGATACGGTGGCGCCAACCGTTCGCGCGCTTCGCCCCGAAGCGTCACATTCCGCTAGCAGCAAGGGTTCCGGCGAGGATTACTTCGGCTCCGCATCAACACGGAACGCGGGCCATGAAACACCTCCTCTCCCCCATCGCCCTGCTGCTGGCAGGCGCGATCAACGCACAGGACCAGGGTCCGGTGCTGCGCAACGAACGGCTGCCCTTCACCAACATCGGCACGCACGAGGTGCACGATGATCCACGCGATGCGGACGTGGTGCTGTGGTCGGAGGACTTCGAGAGCGGCATGAACGGCTGGACGGTGAGCACGATGGCGGGCGGTGTGAGCTGGCAGCTCACCAGCACGGGCAACACGGGCGGCTACACGCCGGGGCCCTTGCAGAGCACCACCGGCCATCCCGGCGGCAGCTGGATCGTGGCCGACAGCGACCAGCAGGGAGCGCCCGGCGTGGTGGAGAACACCTCCATCACCTCCCCCCCGATAACGGGGCTCGACGGCACCGCCTTCATGCTGCTGCGCTTCCAACAGAGCTTTCGCCAGCTCAACGACGACGAGACCACGGTGGAGGTGAGCGGCGACGGCGGAGCGAATTGGACGGTCTATCCGGTGAACACCGACATCCCCGGCAACCAGAGCACACCCGGCGCTCCGGCCGCCCAAGCCGTCACGCTCAATGTGAGCAGCGCGCTCACCAACGGCTCCGCCGACATCCGCATCCGCTTCCGGTGGTACAGCAGCGAAGGCTACACCTACAGCTGGCAGGTCGATGACGTGGTGCTCGTGGCCGCCAAGCAGAACGACCTCGCCCTCTCACGCACCACCTGGTCCGCCTGGTACCTCGGCCAGCCCGACTACCGCGACCTGCCCTACACCGTCTACCCGCAGAACCAACTGCGGCCGTTGAACCTGCGCGGCATCATCGCCAACAACGGAAGCACCACGCAGCACAATGTGCGGCTGCAGGTCAGCGTCGACGGACCCGGAAGCAACGATGCCACGCTCACGAGCAACGCCATCACGCTGGCACCGATGGCCACCGACAGCCTCTTCATCACCACGTACGAGCCGCCCGCGGTGGCCGGCACCTTCACGCTCACCTTCACCGTGCTGCAGGACGAGGTGGAGCAGGACAGCAGCGACAACACGGCCGGCCATGCCTTTGCGATCGACCCCTTCGTGTTCGCACGCGACCTCGGCGCGTTGGACGGCGAGACCGCGAAGGGCAACGAGGAGTACATCCTCGGCAACTGGTTCCACAACGATGGCGCGGGCAACGTGCTCACCGGCGTGCAGGTGGCCCTGAGCGACCGCAGCGATCCCGGCGCCCTGATCACCGTGGCCGTGTACGACGAGAACCTCAACCAGCTCGACGAGAGCGAGGAACACCTGGTGACGGCCGCGGAGCTCAATGGTGATGGCGAAGGCGAGTTCATCACCATACCGCTCAGCAGCCCGGTGAACCTGGCGCACAACCACGCCTACCTCGTGGCGGTGCATCACTACGGCGGCTCGCTCGAGGTGTGGACGGGCACCAGCGGCATCAGCCCCGAGCAGACATCGCTCATCTACGATGGCGGCCAGGGCCAGTGGTTCTACACGCGCAGCACGCCCATGGTGCGCATGACCTTCGACCCCACGGCCGGGCTGGCCCCGCTGGAGCAGGCGACCGCCTGGGGGCTCGCGGCGCTTCCCAGCGTCTTCGACGACGCATCGGTGCTCCGCTTCACCGTGCAGGAAGCCTCCCCCTTCCGGCTCACCGTGACGGACGCCACCGGGCGCGTGATGCAGGAGCGTTCGTTGGGCCGGCTTCCCACCGGGGAGAACCGGATCACCGTGGACGGGCAGGGCCTCGCACCGGGCACCTACCTGGCCACGCTCTCGAATGGATCGCAACAGGCGGTGGTGCGGCTCGTCCGTACGGGTGTGCACTAAGGAACGCACCACCGCGGTTCAGGAGCAGGGGGGCCCGCAGGGGTCCCCCTCGCTCATTCCACCGGAGGGGGGCTACCTTTGGCGCCCGCCCACCGCATGCTGCGTCACACCCTCCTCCCCTTCGCCCTGTTGCTCGGGCTGCTGGCCCCTTCCGCGACGATCGCGCAGGGCACCTGTGTCCTGTCCGCCGACTTCGAGGGCGGCATGCCCGCGGGTTGGGACCTCGGCGCGCAGGTGGAACAGCAGGATGGGCTGGGCAACGGCCTGGGCACCTTCGTGGACGCCTGGCGTACCGGCACCTCATCGGAGGCCAACACCAACGGCTGGTTCCCCGTGCCCGATGCGCCCACCGGCAACCTGTTCGCCATGGCCAACGACGACGCGGCGCCATGCAACTGCGCCATGGCCGACGTGGCGCTCACCTCGCCGGCGTTCGACCTGAGCGCTTCGCAGAACACCGCCCTCCGCTTCCGGGCCTTCACCGATGGCATCTTCTGGGGCGGCAGCGGCCTGGTGGAGGCCACCACCGATGGCACCACCTGGACCAACGTGGGCACCATCGTCCCGGTGCCGCACAGGTGGCAGCGCCTGATGATCGACCTCTCCGACTTCGACGGTGAACCCGTGGTGCGCGTCCGCTTCCGGTGGAGCGACAACGGCAATTGGGCGGGCGGCCTTGCCATCGACGACATCTGCGTGGCCCCGCGGCAACCGCACGATCTGGTGGTGCTCGATGCGTTCCTGTCCGACGCGGAGGCCGATGCCTACAATGCGGCGCTGCGCACCCTCCCCTACACACAGCTCCCGCTTGAACAGGCGGACACCTTGCTGGTGAAGTTGGTGGTGTTGAACGCGGGTACGCTCGCGGCCATCTCGCCCGCCTATACCGCGGCGATCAGCGTGGACGGCAACGCGCAGGGCAGCTTCACCGAGAACAGGACGGTGCTGGGTGCGGGCGAGACGGACACCGTGCTGATCCACACCGCTTGGCTCCCGGGCACTACCGGGCGCATTGAGGCCGCCATCAGCGTCGCCGCGCTCAGCACGGACGATGTGCCCGCAGACAACGACACCACGCTCGGCCTGTGGATCACCGGCAACGGCGTCGACCTGGGCAACAACGCCATGGCGCTCGACGACAGCGTGGTCACCGGGGCGATCGCGAACGGCGGCAACGACTTCGCCGTGGCCGTACGGTACGAGATCACACGCTCTGGCAGTGCGGCACACGCGGTGGGCTTCCTGCCGGGCTCGGGCAGCGTGGCCAATGGCCGGTTGGTGGCCAAGGTGCTCGACGATCAGTTCTCGCTGCTCGCGACCTCGGCCGAGCACGTGCTGACCCAAGTGGAGATCGACGATGCCCTGACCCAGGGCCGCATGGTGTACCTGCCCTTCAGCACGCCCCTGGCCCTCGATGGCAACGCCGATGTGTACGCGGTGATCGAGCACGAGAGCGACAGTGGCGCGGTGACCGTGGCCCTGGCCAACGGCGCGGTGCGCGGTTCGGCCCTGTTCTACGATGGTCCCGGCATCCAGTGGAACAACCTGCTCAACGTGCCCATCGTCCGGCTCTACCTCGGTGGCCCGGAAGTGGGGTTGAACGAGCAGGTGAACGGCACCGGCCTTACGGTGGCCCCTGTACCATGTGACCAGGAGACCTGGCTTTGGTGCGATGGCCCTTCCACATCCCCGGTCGTGTGGTCCCTGGTGGACCTGATGGGACGCACCGTGCGCAGCGGCGTGGCCCGCACCGACCGGGAGCGCATCCCGACAGCCGACCTCCCCACCGGGCCCTACACGGTGGTGACCGAGCGCGATGGTGTTCGCCAGGTGCTGCGCGTGCTGGTGGTCCACTAGGCCGTCTGACCTGTATATCAGGGCACTGGGATCGCGTCCGTGCCAGGCAGCTTCGGCGTTCGGCGGATGGTCCTTGAAGTGACCAATGGCGCGGTCCGTGCTGGAATGAACGCCTGTGCCGCGTCCGGAACCCTTCACCCCCTAACTTCGGGCACCCTACCCGAGAAACACAACCCAACAATGAACCTGCATTACTCCGCATTCCTGGCCCTGTTGGTGGCCGGCGCTGCACAAGGCCAGTGGGTGAATCCCCGCCCGGCCCAACCCGTGCGGCCCGCGCTTGACGAGAACCCGATCGGCAAGGAGCACCTGATGGGCTCCGCCAAGGCCGCCGGCGACACCATCTTCGACGAGGACTTCGCCAATGGACTCGCCGGCAACAACGGTGTGGGCGCCTGGACCACGGCCGGCGCGAACGGCAGCATCTGGCGCCGCGATGTCGATGGCCCGCTCGGTGCCTACAGCCAGACGAGCCAGCGCATCAACAGCACCACCGTCGCCAACGGCTTCATGATCTTCGATGGCGACAGCGCGAACAGCAACCTGGGCACCAACCCGCCCACGCCGCTGGCCACATTCAGCCAGTGGGATGGTTACCTGGTGTCGCCGGTTCTTGACCTGAGCGCCACGCCCAACGCGCACCTCGACTTCCAGATGCGCCTGCGTTGGTGCTGCAGCGGCACGCCCGGCCACTTCGTGGACGTGAGCACCGACGGCGGCACCACCTGGCCGAACCGCTTCAACCCCCGCAAGGAGGGTCACGTGACCAACGCGGACTCGGGCACCTACGCGGTGCACATCAACCTGGCGCAGGCCATCGCAGGCAACCCCTCGAACGTGCGCTTCCGCTTCGCCTGGGAGGCCAGCAGCGCCGACAACAACCTCAGCCACTACTTCTGGCAGATCGATGATGTGGCCGTGACCGAGTCGCCTGTGAACGACCTCGCCCTGCGCAACACGCAGTTCGACGACTACTTCAACGATGGCAACGTGTTCGGTGGCGCCGCCGCGAACCTGGAGTACAGCATCTACCCCTACAGCCAGCTCCGCGAGCTCACGCTCAAGAGCAAGATCCTCAACGACGGCGTCGCCGCACAGCCCAACGTGCAGCTGGCGGTCGACGTGGTGAACGGCGGCGGCACCTCGGTGTTCACCGGGAACGGCACGCTGCCGACCATCGCTCCCGGCGTGCTGGACAGCCTGCAGATCGACGGGTTCACGCCCGCTGCCGGGACCACGGACACCTACACGGTGACCTACACGCTTAGCAGCGACTCCACCGATGCCCGCCCTGCTGACAACACCCGTGGCCTGAGCTTCAAGGTGAACGAGTTCGAATACGCCTACGACCTGGGCTCGCGCAACGGTCGCGCAGGCAACACCGATGCGCAGGGCAACCCGCTGGAGTTCTCGGTGGGCAACATCTTCTTCATCGAGAACGACGCCACCTCCTACGGGGTGAAGATCGCGATCGCGGCCAACACCGCCGGCCAGGCCTCTCCCGTGGGCGAGCAGGTGCAGGGCACGGTCTACGATGGCAACCTCGACCCCGTGGCCGAGACCGATCTGCACGTGATCACCAACGGCAACCTGAACAACAACGGCCAGAACAAGTTCGTGACCCTGCCCTTCCTGCAGCCCCTGCAGATGAACGCGGGTGAGGAGTACTTCGTGTCGATGCAGTACTTCGGCGGCACCGCCCCGGTGTACGCGGCCACCAGCGGCCTCAGCGCCACGGCCGGCGGTCTGCTGCTCGACCCCGCCGAGAACCCGCCCCTGTTCCTGGTGCAGGGCCGCCCCATGGTGCGCCTGCTCTTCGACCCCTCCGTGGGCATCGACGAGGCCGACTTCCAGAACGGTGTGGGCCTGGGCCAGAGCTTCCCCAACCCGGCCAAGGACATGGTCACCATCCCCTACGAACTGCGGACCGGTGCGCGCGTGCGCATGGAACTGCGTGACGTGAGCGGCAAGCTGGTGCGCGTGCTCGAGGAGGGCAACCGTGCCGCCGGCGTGCAGCGCCTGGACGTGAACGTGCGCGACCTCAACGACGGCGTGTACTTCTACACCCTCACCGCCGGTGATGTGCGCATCGCCAAGCGGATGACGGTGGTGCACTGAGCATCCTCGACGATGTGAAGAGGCCCCGCTGCTCACGCAGCGGGGCCTCTTCGTTCCGGGCTCCCTCTCAGCGGCCCTTGATGGCCTTGCGCACCTGGCGCATGAGGCCGCTGGCGAAGATGAAGTCGTTGAGCTCCTTGTTCTCGCTGTCGAGCAGCTGGTCCTTGTCGCCCTGCCACCACTTGCGGCCCTGGTGGATGAACACGATGTTCTCGCCGGTCTCCATCACGCTGTTCATGTCGTGCGTGATGACGATGGTGGTGGTGCCGTACTCCTCCGTGAGCTCCTTGATCAGGTCGTCGATCACGATGCTCGTCTGCGGGTCGAGGCCGCTGTTGGGCTCGTCCACGAAGAGGTACTTGGGCGTCATGGCGATGGCGCGGGCGATGCCCACGCGCTTCTGCATGCCGCCGCTGAGCTCACTGGGGAAGAGGTGGTCCTTGTCGACGATGTTGACGCGCTTGAGGCAGAGGGCGGCGCGGTCGCGCATCTCGCTCTCGCTCATGGTGGCGAACATCTTCAACGGGAACATCACGTTCTCCATCACATTGAGCGAGTCGAAGAGCGCGCTGCTCTGGAACAGCATGCCGATCTCCTGGCGCACCTGGCGTTTCTGCTCCTTGTCCAGTTCGTGGAACGACCGGCCGTCGTAGAGCACACGACCCTCATCGGGCACATGCAGGCCCACGATGCACTTGGCCAGCACGCTCTTGCCGCTCCCGCTCTTGCCGATGATCATGTTCACCTTGCCCTTGTGGAACACGGCGTTGATGTCCGTGAGCACCTGGGTGGCGCCGAACCGCTTGCTCACCCCCTGCACCTCGATCATATGAGCAGGAGTTGGGTGAGCATGTAATTGAGGATGAGGATCACCACATCGCTGTACACCACCGCCTTGGTGCTGCTGATGCCCACCTCGCGGGTGCCGCCCTGTGTGTAGTAGCCCTGGTAGGCGCTCACGGTGGTGATCACCACAGCGAAGACCACCGTCTTGATGAGGGCATAGGTGACGTGGTAGGGATCGAACGACATCTGGATCCCCTGGATGTAATCCGCGCCGCTCACGATGCCGGTGCCCACCCCGGCGGCCCAGCCACCGAAGATGCTGAGGAACATGCTGATGATGACCAGGAAGGGGTTGATGACGACGGAGGCCACCACCTTGGGCAGGATCAGGTAGCCGGCGCTGTTCACGCCCATGATGTCGAGGGCGTCGATCTGCTCCTTCACGCGCATGGACCCGATCTCGGCCGCGATGTTGCTGCCCACCTTGCCGGCGAGGATGAGGCTGATGATGGTGGGGCTGAACTCCAGGATGGTGCTCTGGCGGGCGGCGAAGCCCACCACCCAGGCCTGGATCAGCGGGCTGTCGATGTTGGTCTTGGTCTGGATGGTGATCACGGCCCCCATGAACACCGACAGCAGTGCCACGATGCCGAGGCTGCGCACCCCCAGCTGGTCCACCTCCTCGATGGTGCGTTGCCAGTAGAGCGAAAGGCGTTCGGGCTTGCTGAACGTTTCGCCCAGGAGCAGGAAATACCGGCCGATGTGAAAGAGGATGCCCATGGGCGATGACCGGCCGAAAATAGGCCTTCGTCCGCCCCCCGGTGCAGCCGGTGGCCGCGGCCTTTCCCACCGGGCTGTTGAATGGTTGGGCCCCACGACCGGCAGCTGGGTGCCCGGTGGGGATACCTTTGGAGCGTACCATGCCGAACCCGACCCGCAGCCGCCTCCACCCGTCCGTGCGCACCATCCTCATGGGTGCGCTCGCCGCTTTGCTGGCCGTGGGCTGTGCGTCGGGCCCGAAATACGGCGCGGCGCGCCGCAAGAAGAAGAGCTGCGACTGCCCGCATTGGAACCAGCGCACCGCGCCCCGTCCGCCCGGCCAGGGTGCCCTGCATGCGGCGATCGACCCGCCCCCGGATGATCCGCGTCAATGACCTCGAGGTGCTGCGGGGCCACCTGCCCCCGGCGGCCGTGCCCATGGTGGAGGACTGGCTGCGTCGGCATCCGGTGCGGGTGAAGGTGTCGCGCACGCGCGCCAGCAAGCTCGGCGACTTCCGCACGGCCCATGGCGGCCGCCCGCACCGCATCAGCGTGAACCGGGAGCTCAACCCCTACGCCTTCCTGGTGACGCTCGTGCACGAGATGGCGCACTACCACACCTTCGCGAAGCATCCCCGGCACCAGCCCCACGGCCCCGAATGGAAGGCCGAGTACCGCCAGGCCATGCGGCCCTACCTGAGCCCGCTGGTGTTCCCTCAGGACGTGCTCAATACGCTGCAGCAGCACCTGGAGGACGCGCCCAGCAGCAGCTGCACCGACCACCGGCTCGTGCGCGCGCTGCGCCGGTACGACCCCGATCCGAAACCTTTCCTGGAGGAATTGCGTGAAAGCACCATTTTCCTGTTCAACCGCAAACTGTTCGTGAAGGGACCTGGGCTCCGCACCCGCTACCGCTGCCGCTGCCTCAACGACCGGCGCACCTACCTCATCGACCGCATGGCCGAGGTGCATGTGGAACACCCCATCCCCACACGCCTGGCCTAGCGCCACGGCCGAGACCAAGAAGACACCATGAGCGACCGTAACACCTATTGCGTGATCATGGCCGGCGGCATCGGAAGCCGCTTCTGGCCCATGAGCCGCACCGCCTACCCCAAGCAGTTCCTCGACTTCCTGGGCCTGGGCCGCACCCTCATCCAGCAGACCTTCGACCGCTTCCTGGCCCTGTGCCCGCCGGAGAACATCCTGGTGGTGACCAACGCCCAGTACGCCCCCATCGTGAAGCAGCAGCTGCCCATGCTCAAGGACGACCAGATCCTGCTCGAGCCCAGCCGCCGCAACACGGCCCCCTGCATCGCCTACGCCAACCACGTGATCGCCAAGCGCGATCCCGAGGCCCGCATCATCGTGGCACCCAGCGACCACCTGGTGATGAAGGAGGCCGATTTCCACGATACCGTCCGCCTCGCCCTCCAGCAGGCCACGAAGCACGAATGCCTGGTGACCCTGGGCATCATGCCCAGCCGCCCCGATACCGGCTACGGCTACATCCAGTTCGCCGAGGAGGCCGGTACCGCGCACCCGCGGGTGAAGCGCGTGCGCACCTTCACCGAGAAGCCCGACCACGACACCGCGCTGCGCTTCATTGAAAGCGGCGATTTCCTGTGGAACAGCGGCATCTTCATCTGGACCGTGAAGAGCATCCGCAAGGCCTTCCGCGAGCACCTGCCCGAGATGGAGAAGGCCTTCGAGGCCGGCCACGACGCTTATGGCACCGCTGGCGAGCGCGCCTTCATCGAGGGCGTGTACGCCGATTGCGCGAACATCAGCATCGACTACGGCGTGATGGAGAAGGCCGCCAACGTGTTCGTGGTCACCAGCGACTTCGGCTGGAGCGACCTGGGCACCTGGGGCAGCCTCTACACCCACCTGCCCCACGACGACCGTGGCAACGCCTCGGTGGGCGAGCTCGTGCGGCTCTACGACTGCGCCCGGAACGTGGTGCATGCCCACGACAAGCGGCTGGTGGTGCTCCAAGGCCTGGAGGACTACATCGTGGTGAGCACGAAGGATGCGCTGCTCGTGGTGCGCAAGCACGATGAGCAGAAGATCAAGCAGTTCGTGAACGACGCCACCGCCGAGTGGGGCGAGACCTACGTGTAAGCGGCCCCTCGGCCTTCCAACCGTCGGTCCGGATCGGGCTGCATCTATTTTCCATGGAAACTATCTTTGGTCCATGGACCGCCGACACTTTCTCGGGCTTTCCGCGCTTGCCGTCGGTGGCGTGAGCGCCATGCAATTGAAGGACCTCGCCCAACAGGCCCGCGATGCCGGCAGCGGCCCGCGCATGCCGAGCCTGTTCATCGGCCACGGCAACCCCATGAACGCGTTGTACGACAACGCTTTCACCCGCCGCCTGGGCGAGCTGGGCCGCACCTTGGAGCGTCCGAAGGCGGTGCTCGTGGTGAGCGCGCATTGGCTCACCCCCGGAGCAACGATGGTCGCCGTAAGCCCCCGACCGGCCACCATCCACGATTTCGGCGGGTTCCCCGACGAGCTGTTCCGCGTGGAGTACCCTGCGCCCGGGGCCCCGGAGGCTGCACACAAGGCCGCCGCTGCCATCACGAGCCTGAAGGTCCATGAGGACCATGACATGGGGCTGGACCATGGTGCATGGACCATCCTCAGGCACATGTGGCCGGCCGCGGACGTGCCCGTGTTCCAGCTCAGCATCAACTGGGGCCTGAGCCCGGCCCAGCATCACGCCCTCGCCCGCGAGATCGCGGCCTTGCGCAACGATGGGATCCTGGTGCTCGGCAGTGGCAACGTGGTGCACAACCTGGGCCGGTTGAACTGGAACGACCCGGCGGGCCCCGCCTTCGATTGGGCCGAACAGTTCGATGCCTTCGTGGCCGACCGGCTGGCCACCGGTGACCACGCAGCCTTGGTTGACTACGAGCGGCTCGGCAGCGTGGCGCGCATGGCGCATCCCACGAACGACCACTACCTGCCCCTGCTCTACACCGTGGGCGCCGCCGACCCGAAGGCCTCGCTCCAGGTGCTCTACACCGGCATGGAGATGGGCAGCATCAGCATGCGCTGTTTCCAGCTGGGTTGACCGCCTGCTCAATGCCTTTCGTTAGGTTCGTGCGCCTTTGGAACCCCTTTCCCGTCCCGTGTCCGCGCACCACCCCCTGATCACCACCAGCGATGGGCTGGCCGTGCTCGTCGACCGGCTCGCGCACGAACCCGTGGTGGCGCTCGACACCGAGGCCAGCAGCTTCCACCGCTACACCGAGCGTGTGTGCCTGATCCAGCTGAGCACCCGCACGGACACCTGGCTGGTGGACCCCCTGGCACTGCCCGACATCGCGGCGATGGACCGGATCCTCACCGACCCGGCGATCGAATGGGTGATCCACGATGCCGATTACGACCTGCGCATGCTCAAGCGGGCCGGGGGCCTGCGGGTGACCAACGTCTTCGACACGCTCGTCGCGGCCGAACTGCTCAACGAGCCAGAGCTCGGTCTCGCGGCCAACCTGGCCAAGCACTTCGGCATCACGCTCGACAAGCGTTTCCAGAAAGCCGATTGGAGCAAGCGGCCGCTCACCCCCGACATGCTCGCCTACGCGGCCACAGACACCGCGCACCTCATCGCCCTGCGGGACATCCTCAAGGCCCGGCTCGAGGAGAAGGGACGCTGGTCCTGGGCCCGTGAAGAGTTCGAGCACCTGGTGCACATCCCCTTCGCGAACACCGGAACGGAAGAGCCCGGCTTCCTGCGCATCAAGGGCGCCAAGGCCCTGAAGCCACGGCAGCTGGCGGTGCTGCGCGAGCTGCACGGCTGGCGTGAAGCGCTCGCCGAACGGCTGGACCGCGCGCCCTTCATGGTGCTCGGCAACGAGACCATGCTCGACCTGAGCCGCAACCCACCGGCGGACCTCGCCGCGCTGGGCCAGCGCAAGGGCATCGGCGAGAGCACGCTGCAACGCAGCGGGCCCGCGATCATGAAGGCCATCGAGCGGGCCATGGCCCTTCCCAAGGACCAGTGGCCGCGCGTGGAGCGCCCCAAGCGCTGGGACCGCGACGACGACTACGAGGAGCGCCTGAAGCGGCTGAAGCAGGTGCGTGAGCGCCTCATGGTCGAGCACGACCTGCGTCCGGGCATCGTGAGCCCCAACCACGTGCTCACCGAGATCGCCCGGCTGATGCCCCGCACCAGCGACGAACTGGCCGCCCTGCCGGGCATGCGCCGCTGGCAGGTGGAGCTGTTCGGCCCCAGCCTCATCGCCGCGCTCTGATCCGCTTCCCTTGCCTGTGTGACATCGGTCACGAAAGTCACATAGTGACATAGCTATACATTTGCATCGTCAACGGCGAACATGAGCACGAACACCCTGGACCAACGGGTAGGCACCGACAAGCTGGTGCGCGCGAGCGAACTGCTGAAGGTGGCCGCCCATCCGCAGCGGCTGGCCATCCTCGACCTGCTGGGCCGCAACAAGCGGCTCTGCGTGATGGACCTGTCCGACCTGCTGGGCATGGAACAGGCCATCCTGAGCCAGCACCTGACCCTGATGCGCGACAAGGGCCTGCTGGACTATGAGAAGGAGGGCAAGTACAGCTTCTACTTCCTGGCCCAGCCCGATTTCATGAAGATCATCCGCAACATCGAGCATTGCTGCGAGCACCTATGACCATGGAGATCCTCGGCTACATCGGTGCGGTGCTCATGGGCCTGTCGCTCGGCCTGATCGGCGGTGGCGGCTCCATCCTTACGGTTCCGATCCTCGTGTACCTCTTCAGCATCGATGCGGTGCTGGCGACGGCCTATTCGCTCTTCATCGTCGGTCTCACCAGCCTGATCGGCTCGTTCAGCCACATGCGCATGGACAACATCCACTGGCGCACGGCGGTGGTGTTCGGCATTCCCAGCATCCTCGCCGTGTACGCCACGCGTGCCTGGCTGGTGCCCGCATTGCCCGATCCGCTGTTCAACGTGGGGAGCACCCCGGTGAGCAAGGCCTTGGGGATGCTCATCCTCTTCGCGCTGCTGATGGTGGCCGCCGCCTACAGCATGATCCGCAAGCCCAAGGGTTCCTCCGAGGGCACGGACGGCCAGGTCGCCTTCAACTATCCCCTCATCCTTGCGGAGGGCACCGTGGTGGGCGTGGTGACCGGCCTTGTCGGCGCCGGCGGAGGCTTCCTGATCATCCCGGCCCTGGTGCTCCTCGCCAGGCTGCCCATGAAGCAGGCCGTGGGCACCTCGCTCATGATCATCGCCGCCAAGAGCCTCATCGGCTTCACCGGCGACCTGAAAGGCGATGAGCCCATCGACTGGAACTTCCTGTTGCTCTTCTCCGGCATCGCCATCGCCGGCATCGTGGCGGGCAGCCTGTTGAGCAAACGCATCCCCAACGAGAAGCTGAAACCCGCGTTCGGCTGGTTCGTGCTGGTGATGGGCGTCTACATCATCACCAAGGAACTGTCGAAGCTATCCTGAACCCCCAACGGCCCCCAAGGGCCCACAACAAGCAACTCCACAACCCATGAAAGTCGAACAGATCTACACCGGCTGCCTGGCACAGGGCGCCTATTACATCGAGAGCGACGGCGAGGCGGTCATCATCGATCCGCTGCGCGAGACCCAGCCCTACCTGGAGCGCGCTGAAAAGAGCGGCGCCCACATCAAGTACGTGCTCGAGACGCACTTCCATGCCGATTTCGTGAGCGGCCACCTCGACCTTTCGCGCAAGACGGGCGCCGCCATCGTGTACGGCCCCAACGCCAAGCCCAGCTTCGATGCGCACATCGCCACCGATGGTGAGGAGCTCAAGGTCGGCAAGCTCACCATCAAGGTGCTGCACACGCCCGGGCACACCATGGAGAGCACCACCTACCTGCTCAACGACGAGAACGGGAAGCCCCACTGCATCTTCACCGGCGACACCCTGTTCATCGGCGACGTGGGCCGCCCCGACCTGGCCCAGAAGGCCGGTTCGCTCACCCAGGAGGACCTCGCCGGTTTCCTCTACGAGAGCCTTCACAACAAGATCATGCCCCTGCCCGATGACGTGATCGTGTACCCTGCCCACGGGGCCGGCAGCGCGTGCGGCAAGAACATGAGCAAGGAGACCTTCGACACGCTCGGCAACCAGAAGCGGAACAACTACGCGCTGAAGGCCGCCAGCAAGGAACAGTTCATCAAGGAGGTGACCGACGGTCTACTGCCGCCCCCCGCCTACTTCCCGCAGAACGTGGCCATGAACAAGGGTGTGATCCCCAGCGTGGACACCGTGAAGGAGAAGGGACTGCGAGCCCTCACCCCCGACCAGTTCGAGCTCGTGGCCGAGACCGAGGGCGCGCTGGTGCTCGACACCCGCAACGCCGAGGACTTCAAGGACGGCTTCATTCCGCGCAGCATCAACATCGGCATCAAGGGCGATTTCGCGCCCTGGGTGGGCAGCATGATCCCCGATGTGAAGCACCCGCTGCTGCTGGTGACCGATGCCGGCATGGAGGATGAGGTGGTGACGCGCCTGGCCCGCGTGGGCTACGACAACGTCATGGGCATCCTCAAGGGCGGCATCGCCGCGTGGAAGGCCGACGGCAAGGAAGTGGACACCATCGAGCGGATCGATGCTGAGGAGTTCGCCAAGCGCTTCAACGCCGGCAAGCTCCGCGTGATCGACGTGCGCAAGGACGGCGAGTACACCGCCGAGCATGTGGATGGTGCCTGGCACGCCTCCCTGCAGTACATCAACCAGAACCTCGCCGCCTTCAGCAAGGACGAGACGAACTACGTGCACTGCGCCGGTGGCTACCGCAGCATGATCGCGGCCAGCCTGCTCAAGGCACGCGGCTACCACAACCTCGTGGAGGTTCGCGGCGGCTTCAATGCCATCAAGAAGACCGATGTAAAGGTGACCGACTACGTGTGCCCGAGCACGATCATCAAGTAAGGATACTGAGAAAAGGCCCGGGCCAGTGGGTCCGGGCTTTTTCCGGCCCTTCCCGGAACACCTGACGAATGTCAACCTGAACACGCCCCGACATGCTCGAAACCCTGAAACACCCCTGGCCCTGGTACGTGGCCGGCGCCCTCATCGGCCTCACGGTACCCTACCTTCTCCTGGTGGGGAACAAGACCTTCGGCATCAGCAGTTCGCTGCGGCACCTCTGCGCCGCCTGCATGCCGGGCAAGGTGCCCTTCTTCCATTACGACTGGAAGAAGGAGGTATGGAACCTGTTCTTCGTGGGAGGTATCGCGCTCGGTGCCTTCATCGGTGCCACCCTGCTGGCCGACCCGAACCCGGTGGTACTGGCCGAGCCCACCAAGGCCTACCTCGCCGAAAAGGGCATCACCGACACGAGCCGCATGTTGCCGTCCGAATTGTTCTCGTGGAGCACGCTGTTCTCCCTGAAGGGGCTCGTGTTCTTCGTGCTCGGTGGATTCCTCGTGGGCTTCGGCACCCGCTATGCCGGAGGCTGCACCAGCGGCCATGCGATCATGGGCCTCAGCAGCCTGCAATGGCCGAGCCTCGTCGCCACCGTCATGTTCATGGTCGGCGGCATCCTCATGACCTGGTTCATTCTTCCCCACCTGCTCACCCTCTGAACGTCATGCAGCACGAGATCCCACATGCCCCCACTCCCGCTGAAGCGCAGGACCTACAGGTCCGTGAGCTCGACGCGCTCTGCGTGAACGAGAGCGCTCTGAAGCACCCGTGGTGGTACAACCTGAAGTACAGCGCCTGGGGTGTGCTCTTCGGCATCGTGTTCGTGAAGGCCGAGATCATCAGCTGGTTCCGCATCCAGGAGATGTTCCGCTTCGAGAGCTTCCACATGTACGGTGTGATCGGAACGGCCGTCATGGTCGGCATGCTCAGCGTGTTCCTGATCCGCCGCACCAAGGCACGTACCATCTACGGCGAGGAGATCCACATCCCGACCAAGGAGTTCAACCGTGGCCAGCTCTTCGGCGGCCTGATGTTCGGGCTGGGCTGGGCGATCACCGGCGCTTGTCCGGGCCCCCTCTTCGCGCAGGTCGGCGCTGGCTTCGGCGCGGTGATCGTCACCTTTCTGAGCGCATGGGCCGGCACGTACGTGTACGGCGTCATCCGCGAGAAGCTGCCCCACTGACCCCAGGCGATGACCGCTCCGCTGATCGTCCTGTTCGCCGCCCTGGTGGTGTGGGTGTACCTCGCCGTGGTCGATGAGGCCGCCGAGGTGCTGAGCCGGCGCGCCGGCATCCCTTACGACCCGAAGCGATCACGCACCACACGCGCGCTCGTGCTGGTGGTGATGGCGGGGATCGTGACCCTGATGATCACGCCCAGGGACCTGTTCGAGGCACCGCCGCCCGTGGTGGCGGGCTGGACCGCGGACAGCCTGTGGCTCGGGCCTGATACCATGCAGCTCGACCGCCTCGACGATGAACAGGAGGCGCTGGTGCGCTATGGCCGCGAGCTCATCCACAACACAGCCTACTACCTCGGCCCCAAGGGCACCGTGGCGCAGCTCACGAACGGCATGGACTGCGAGAACTGCCACCTCGATGCGGGCACCCGGCCATGGGGCAACAACTACGGCGCGGTATGGTCCACCTATCCCAAGTTCCGCGAGCGCAGCGGCACGAACGAGACCGTGGTGAAGCGCGTGAACGACTGCTTCGAGCGCAGCCTGAACGGCACCGCGCCCGATAGCACCGGCCGTGAGATGCAGGCCATCCTCGCCTACATCGAATGGCTCGGCTCCGGAATGGAACGCGGTACGAAGCCCAAGGGCAGCGGGCTTGCCGAGCTCGCCTTCCTCGACCGCGCCGCCGACACCACCAACGGGGCCGCGATCTACACGGCGAAATGTGCGAGCTGCCACCTGCAGGACGGGCAGGGCATCCTCGCGGCGGGCGGACGCAGCTACCAGTATCCACCGCTCTGGGGACCGAACAGCTACAACATCGGCGCGGGCCTGTACCGCCTGAGCCGTTTCGCCGGCTACGTGCGGAACAACATGCCGCTCGGCGCCACCTGGGAGTCCCCCCAGCTCACCGAGGCCGAGGCCTGGGACGTGGCCGCCTACATCAACTCACGCCAGCGCCCGCAACGCGACCTTTCCAAGGACTGGCCGCGCCTGGCCGGCAAGCCGGTGGACCATCCGTTCGGTCCCTACGCCGATACCTTTCCGGAGGCACAGCACAAGTTCGGCCCCTTCGGCCCGATCGCCGAGGCCCGCAAGAAGAAGTGACCATGAGCGATAACCTCCATCCTCCGGGCTGCAGTTGCGGCGCCCATGATGACGCACCGCTCGATGAGGGCCGCCGCAGGATGCTCCGTTCGCTCGGCGCCCTGGGCGCGGGCCTCACGCTGGGCCCCACGCTGGCCATGGGCGCACTGCGCGATCCCGCCGACCGCAAGGAGCTCCTTGGAGCGCGTGCCATCGCTGCGGGCAAGGCGGAGAAGTTCACCCTGCTCTTCACCAGTGACATCCACGCGCAGCTCCACACGCACGACGAGTTCTTCCTGGAGAACGGGAAGCCCGTGTACCGAAAGCGCGGCGGTTATGGCGTGCTGAAGACCATGATCGACACGTTGCGCGCGGAGGATCCAGCAAACACGTTGGTGATCGATGGCGGCGACTGCTTCCAGGGTGGCGGCGTGGCCGCGTTGAGCGAGGGCCGAGCCATCGTGCCGCTCATGAACCGCATCGGCTACGACCTCATCCTGCCCGGCAACTGGGAGGTGGTGTACGGCAAGGAGAACATGCTGAAGGACCTCGGCGGTTACCGCGCGGCAAAGATCTGCGCGAACATGTGGCACGAGAAGCTCGCCGACTATTGCGGCGATAGGAAGGACCCCAACGCCGATCTCGCGGGCGAGATGATCTTCCAGCCCTACTGGACGCGCATCATCGGCGGCATCAAGATCGGCTTCATCGGTTACAACGACCCGCTCACGCCCAAACGCCAGTCGCCTGCATACAGCTGCGGCATCAAGTTCACGAAGCCGGAGCTGAACGTGGCCAAGTACGTGCGCATCCTGCGCGATTACGAGCAGTGTGCCATGGTCTTCCTGGTCACCCACATGGGCCTCGCCCAGCAGGTGGACCTCGCCAACAAGCCCGAAGTGGAGGGTGTGGACCTGATCCTCGGGGCTGACACGCACGAGCGCGTGCGCACACCGATCCAGGCGAAGTACAGCAAGGTGGTGGAACCCGGTGCCTTCGGCTCGTTCGTGGCGCGCCTGGACGTGGTGGTGGAGGATGGAAAAGTGAAGGACAGCCACTACGAACTGCTCGACGTGGATCCGGAGAAGTACCCGGCGGACAAGGAGATGTTGGAGCTGGTGGACGAGGTGAGCGCACCCTACAAGGAGCAGCTGAGCAAGGTGGTGGGCAGTACGAAGCACACCCTGGTGCGCTACTACGTGATCGAGAACCCGATGGACAACCTGATCACGGACGCGCTGATGTGGAAGCTCAAGCCCGACATCGCGATCAGCAACGGCTTCCGCTTCTGCCCACCGATCGTGGCCGACGGCATGACGCCCACCCCCATCACCAACGACCACCTGTGGAGCATGATCCCGGTGGACAGCGACGCCAAGTACGGCGAGGCGACCGGTCAGCAGCTGTGGGACTGGCTGGAGCAGGAGCTCCACAACGTGTTCGCCAAGGACCCCTCGAAGCGCTTCGGTGGCTGGGTCGTGCGCTTCAAGGGCATGACGGCCAACTTCACCATGCACAACGAGAAGGGCAAGCGGGTGAACTGGATCAAGGTGGGCAGGAAGCCCATCGACCTGCAGAAGAGCTACCTGATCGCCGCGTGCGAGCGCGAAGGCGACCCGGACGACACGCTGTGCCGCCTGGAGAAGGTGAAGAACCCGCGCCGCGCGAACATCACCATGCACAGCATCCTGCGGGACTTCTTCGCCGTGCACAGTCCCGTTGCGCCCAAGGTGGAGGGGCGCATCACCGCGACAGACGCGCCGCCCACCCTGCTGAGCCAGCTGGAGGGCTACGACTACACATTCCGGTGAGGGCTGCGTGAGCAAGGTCACGGAAGGGCCGGTGGCCATCGTCGGACCTTTGCGACCATGAAGAAGATCCTGTTCCTGATCCTCGCTTTCATCGTGGGGATAACTGTCAACGCGCAGGAGGCCGGCCCGCAGCACCGCATCGTGATGCAGCTCACCAGCGGCGACACCCTCGTGCACAAGAACCTGATGAAGCAGCTGCGCAACATGAAGGAAGCGGCCCCCACCATGCAGCTCGAGGTGGTGTGCCACGGTCCCGGCATGGACATGCTCATGACCGACCGCAGCGTCGTGCAGGAGAAGGTGCGTGAGTTCGCCTCCAAGGGCATCGTGTTCCTCGCATGCGAGAACACCATCCTGGAACGCAAGCTCGACCGATCGAAGGTGATGCCCGAAGCAGGCATGGTCAAGGCGGGCATCATCCACATCGTGGAGCGGCAGGAGCAGGGCTGGAGCTACATCAAGGCCGGTTTCTGACGGCATGCGCCCCGCATCGGTCCGCATCCTTGTGGCCCTGCTGTCGACGTGCGGTCCTTTGCTCGTCCAAGCGCAGCAGCGTGAGTTCGACCTGCCCGCAGCGGACAGTGCGGCCAAGGGCACAGCGCTCGCAGAGGTGATGCGCAAAGGCCAGGTGGAGGGGCGCTTCCGCCAGTTCAACATGGTCACCGTGAACGATGGCACACCCAGCGATCCATGGGCGGTGGCCTTCGGGGGCACGCTCGGGTACGCCTCGGCGCGCTGGCACCGCCTGCAGTTCAAGCTCAGCGGCGGTTACACCTTCGACCTCACCAACAGCGGGCTCAACGAGCCCGACCCGAGCACCGGGCAGTTGAGCCGCTACGAGCTCGGCCTCTACGACGTCACAGACCCACGGGTGCGCAACGACGTCGCCTACCTCCAGCTCTTCCAGCTGAACTACATGTCGCCGCGCACATCGGTGGTGTTCGGCAGGCAGGAGCTGAACACGCCGTTCCTGAACCCGCAGGACGGGCGCATGCATCCCACCCTGTTCGAGGGGGTGTGGACGGTCCACCGCCTGAAGGGAGGCACACGCATCGAAGGAGGATGGCTCTACCGGGCGGCACCGCGCAGCACGGCCGGTTGGTACGGCATCGAACGCAGCATGAGCCTCTACCCGTCCGGGATCGGCGTGAACGGAAAGCCCAGCGCCTACGCCACACACCTGCGAAGCCCGGGGATCTTCATCGCCGGTGTGGAGCATACGTTCCGGGACCTTGTCAAGGTGAGCGCATGGGAGCAGGCCGTGCCCGCCATCTTCAACACCGCGCTCGTGCAAGCGGAGGTGGCGCGCAAAGGCAGGCGCTGGGGTGTGGGCCTGCAAGGGATCCGGCAGGACGCGCTCGCGAACGACCTGGCCGACAGCCTCGCGTACATGCCTGCCTGCGCCGGGACATGGGTCCTCGGCGGCCGTTTCCGCATGGACCACGGACCGTTCCGCTGGCAACTGAACTACACCCGCATCGCGGCGGAAGGGCGTTTCCTGATGCCGCGTGAATGGGGACGCGAACCGCTCTACACCTTTCTTCCGCGCGAACGAAACGAAGGCCTAGGCGACGTGCACGCCGCCTCGCTCAACCTCATCTGGAAGGACCTTGTGCCGGGCCTACGACTGCAGGCGGACGCAGGCGTGTACCTTCTGCCGGCGATCACCGACGCCCGCCTGAACAAATACGCCATGCCCTCCTACCACCAGTTCGACCTCAACGCGCAATACCAGTTCCAGGGTGCCTGGAAAGGGCTGGCCGCCCAGGTGCTGGTGCTGGCAAAGGTTCCCTTGAACGACGATCCGCTCACCGCGAAGCAGGCGTACAACAAGGTGGACATGCTGCACGGCGAGCTCATCATCAACTACATCTTCTGATGCGTACCCTGCTCCCCCTCCTGCTTTCGCTGCTATTCGCCGCCTGCAGCACGCCCAACGCGCCCAACGCGCTCGACCCGCACACGTTCCAACAGGCCATCCCGCAGGCCGGCACGCAGCTCATCGATGTGCGTACCGCAGCGGAGTTCGCCGATGGCCACCTGGCCGGCGCACGCAACCTGGACTGGAGCTCCGGGGCCTTGGAAGCCGCCTGGGGCGGGCTGGACAAGGGTGCGCCCGTGCTGCTGTACTGTGCATCGGGAAGGCGCAGCGCCGCAGCGCGCGAGGCCATGGTGGCGGCGGGCTTCACGGACGTGAAAGACCTCGCCGGCGGTATCCGGGCCTGGCAGCAGGCCGGTCTGCCCACGGAATGACCGCGCTCATGGGGTGAACGTCCGCATGCCGTAGCTTGGGTACGGACCAAATCCATACCCACCCATGAAGACCGTTCGCACCTCCGCCCTCATGCTCGCACTGGGCACCTTGCTCGTGACCCAGACCGGTTGTTTCGGCGAGTTCCAATTGACCCGCAAGTTCTATGGCTGGCATGAAGGGGTCAGCAACAACAAGTTCGTGCGCACCCTGGTGTTCTGGCTCACGAGCATCGGATACCCCATCACCACGGCGGTAGACTTCTTCATCCTGAACCTCATCGAGTTCTGGAGCGGCAGCAATCCGCTCTCGATGAAGGAGGGTGAGCATGAAATGCAGCTTGCCACCGTTCACGGGGAGCAGTTCCGCATCGAGGCCACCAAGGACACCTTCACCACCACGCAGCTCACGGGAGAGAAGGCCGGGGAGGTGCGCATCCTGAAGTTCGACCACGCCACGCGCACCTGGTCCTACACGGATAGCAAGGTCTGCGACCGGCCGGTCATCACCTTCCTCGACGACCAGGCCGAACAGGTCCGCGTGCACACGGACAACGGCACCGTTGACCTTTCCAAGGCGGACCTCGCCGACAGGGCGGTCCTGCGTGCGAAGTTCACCGGTTGCGGTGCGGAAGGCATGGCCTCGGCGCACTGAACGGCCCATCTGAAATGAAGAAGCCCGGAGCATGCTCCGGGCTTCTTCGTTACGATCGATCGCAAGGCCTCAGCCCTCCGCGCACATCTTGGCGGGATCCACCCACTTGTCGAAGTCGTCGGCGCTCACGTGGCCGAGCGCGATCGCGGCCTCCTTCAGCGTGGTGCCCTCCTTGTGCGCCTTCTTCGCGATCTCGGCCGCCTTGTAGTAGCCGATGTGCGGATTGAGACTGGTCACCAGCATGAGCGAGTTCTCCAGGTGGCGCTTGATCACCGGGCGGTTCGGCTCGATGCCCTCGGCGCACTTGTCGTTGAAGCTCACGCAGGCGTCCCCGATCAGGCGGGCGCTCTGCAGCACGTTCGCGGCGATGAGCGGCTTGAACACGTTGAGCTCGAAGTGACCGTTGCTGGCACCGATGCCCACGGCCACGTCATTGCCCATCACCTGGGCGGCCACCATGGTGAGCGCCTCGGGCTGCGTGGGGTTCACCTTGCCGGGCATGATGCTGGAGCCGGGCTCGTTGTCGGGGATCACGATCTCGCCGATGCCGCTGCGCGGACCGCTGCTGAGCATGCGGATGTCGTTGCCGATCTTCAT
>JAEUSV010000026.1 GCA_016788485.1 Flavobacteriales bacterium | reverse complement strand
GCAGGCCAGGGTGTCCACCGCACCGAAGGGATGCTCCAGGTTCCAACCGGGGCGCTGGGCATCGCGCACCTGCAGGTCCTCGGCCTGGTCGGCAAGGCATTTCATGATCCTGCGGCCATCGAGCTCGAAGGCGCCTTGGGTGAAGGGCAGCCGAAGCGTGTAGCCGAAGAGCGTCGGTTCGTAGCGCAGGTGAAGGTCCATCATCGCCCCGCCGGACAGGTACTTCACGCTCCATGGCCATTCGGCGCTGGATGCGTTCACCCTGAAGGAGAGCACACTGTCCCCGATCGCGGGGCGCAGGTCGTCCGCCCTCAACGTATCGTTGCCCGGGGTGATGACCATGTACTGTGCCTTGCCGTCGCGCACCAGCTCATGGTCCAGCGTCACCACCACGTGGAGCGGCTGTTCCATCGCGCCGGGTTGGGCAGCTGCCAGCAAGGTGCGCAGGAGGAGACTGGCGGTGAACGCGCTTCGCATGGCCCTTGATACACGCACGGAGCGCAAAGGTTCGATCACCGGACCACCCACAGACGCTTCGGTTCCAGCCGGAAGCGCACCTCGTGCCCGATTATCGTGGACGCGCCACCGAGGTCTGTGCATTGGATGATCCGCCGACTTGCCGCTGCACTGCCATAAGGTGGTCGTTGACCCATTTGAGATCCAGGCATGGTGCCGGTTCATCAGGGTAAGGCGCCTCAATGCTTGATCAAGGTGTTCCGAAGGTGCTCCCGATACACGCGCTTCATGGCCAGGTAAAGGGCGTTTCCTGCCTTGGGTGGCAGTGCTCGCTGGAAATGCTTGGCCATGGACCGACCGTAGTCAAAGACAAGGCTCATGCGGTTGTCATCCACATAAAAGCCATGGGCCTTGGTAAGGCGGATGGCCTCCAGTCGTTCGGCATGGGTGAATTCGGGCGTTTCGAACAGGATCCTCGGTTCCACGTCCTGGAACTCGTGCATCACATGGTGCAGGAACCGACCGTTGGCACGGATGTGGTCCCATTGTTCCGTGCCACGGTAAGGCACCACCGAATAGAAGAGAACAAAGTCCAGTTCGGATGACAATGCGTAGTCCAGGGTCTCGCGGAAGGTCTGCCAGGTCTCACCGATGTTCCCGATGAGGAATTGACCAAGCACTTCGATCCCATGTCGGCGGAAGGTCCGGATACCCTGGGTGATCTGCTCGATGGTCGTATCCTTCTTCATTCGTGCGAGCAGCGCGTTGTTGGCTGATTCGATACCGATCCCAACGTTGTAGCATCCGGCCTGTTTCATTTTCGCAGCGAGCGCGTCAGTGATGCGGTCGGCGCGAAGCGGTGTTGACCATAGAACGTTGAGCTTGCGGGCGATGAGCTGGTCGCAGATCTGCTCCGCGCGGTCCATGCTCATATTGAACGAATCATCGTTGAAGAAGAAGGTCTTCCTCCCGTGCTCCTTCACCAGGTATTCCATCTCGTCCACCAAGCTCTCGGGTGAGCGCTTCTTCCAGCGGTGCTCCCACACCACGGCAGAACTGCAGAAGGTGCATTTGTAAGGGCATCCACGGCTGGTAACGATGCGGTGGACGGGATAGGCGTCCATGTCGAACAGGTCGTATGCCGGCATGGGCAGATCGTCGATCGAACGAATGGGTGATCTGGCGGGCCCCTCGATGATCGTACCATCGGGACCCCTGTGCACGAGGCCGGCCACCCCGCGGAGATCCGCTCCTTGTTTCATACGCCCGATGACCTCACTGAAGGTCTCCTCACCCTCTCCCAGAACAACGATGTCGATGTCCTCATGCTCCAACATGTCACGCCCCAGCGTGGTCGCGTAAGGGCCACCGACGCATACCACCGTTGAAGGGTCCCTCTCCTTGATCCTGCGGGCGACGGAAAGCACCTGCTTGAAGATCCCGGCCATGGCCGTGATCCCCACAAGGCGATGTCCGGCGCTCAGGAAGCGTTCGACGCGTTTCGGACCAGCGATGCGGGTATCCAGCACGGTGATGCGCACGTCCGGATGCGTCCGGCGTGCGAACGCCGCCACCGAGGCGAGACCCACGTGAAGTGCCTTCTCCTTTCGCCCCTCGTTCGGGTAGACAAGTCCGACATTCATGAGCGCATGAACGGTATCGTTATCTCCTCGCTGTAAGCCCAGAGCTCCATGGCCTTGGCTTCATCCAGGGCCACCTTCGGCATCGGCCGCACCACAGGTGCACCGGATAGCTCGCCCGGTCCACTTGGTGCCAGATAGGCCCCACCCTGAAGGGATGGGTCCGTGGCTGCTTCGAGGACGATCGTGGCCGCGTTCGTCGCGGGTTGGGCCTTCAGTGAGCGGGTGAGCCAGGAATGGACCTGACGAAGAGGCCCCCTCACATGGCGCTGCAGCCGGGTCCGCACATAGCCGGGGTGCATGGCCAGGGATCGTATGCTCGGGTCGGTTCGACGTAACCGCCGATCAAGTTCAAGGGCGAACAGCAGGTTGGCCAACTTGCTCGCGCGATAGCACGCCGCACGGTCATAGCTGTGCGCAGCGACCCGGTACGGAACATCCAGTTGTCCGTGCTCTGCGGCCAGGCTGCTCACCGTGAGGATACGCGCCCCTTGGGTCCTGTCGAACAAGGGCATGCTGGTCATGGTCAGGAGGAAATGTCCAAGGTGGTTCACCCCGAACTGCAACTCATGCCCTTGCGCGGTGACGGACCAGGGCGGTTCCATGACCCCTGCGTTGTTCACGAGCACATGAAGCTTGTCCGTCAGTGCCGACACCTTTTGCATGAACGGTCGGACAGTCGCCAGGTCGGCCAGGTCTAGTTCACGGACATGTAGCTGAGCCTGGATGGAGCGAGGCGATCGAGCGACGGCGATCTCGCCATCCCGTTGCGAACGGCAGGCCATGATGATGTTCAGGCCATGGGCCGCCAGGAGCCGCGCACTAGCTAGCCCAAGACCGGAATTCGCCCCGGTTATCAACGCCCACCGATCGTTGACCTTCATCCTCATTCGCAAGCGGAAGGGAAGCACCTGGCCCTCATGTTCAGAAATGTACTGGATCCGGATTATTCGTCCGGCGCTCGAAGGTCCGATCACCGGACCACCCACAGACGCTTCGGTTCCAGCCGGAAGCGCACCTCGTGCCCGATCTCCACGGGCTCCCCATCGAGGTGGGCGAGCGTGCCTTCCTGGTGCACCTGCGCCTCGCGCCCCACGATGGTGCGCACGTGGCGGCTCTTATCCGCGCGGTTGGTGTACACGTCGTAGAAGGCCTTCAGCAGGGGCAGGAACGAAGGCTTGCTTACGAGCTGCAGCTCGGCCAGCCCGTCGTCGGGCGCGGAGCCGGGGCTGATGATCGCGCCGTTGCCGAACTCGCGGGTGTTGCAGAACACCATCATCAGCACACGGTGCTCGCTGGTCTCATGGTTGGCCTTCACCACCACGCGCATGGGCTCCGCGCTCAGGATGTCCTGCAGGATGATGCGCATGTAGTTCCACATGCCACGCCCTTTGCTCTTGTCGAAGGTGTGGGCCACGCGCGCGTCGAAGCCGATGCCCGCAGTGCCCAGGAAGAGCCGTTCGTTGAGGTAGCACACGTCCATGGCGGCAGGCGTGCCGGTGAGGGCGCGCCGCACGGCGTCCTCGGGCTTCAACGGCAGCTTCAGCGACCGGGCGTAGCCGTTGCCGCTGCCCATGGCCACCACGCCCAGGGCGGTGTTCGTACCCACGAGACCGGCCGCAATGGCGTTCAAGGTGCCGTCGCCCCCAACGCTGAGGACGCGGTCGGCGCCGGCGGCCACGGCCTCGCGGGCCATCGAGGTGCCTTCACCGGGGCCGCGGATCACCTGGATGTCGATGGTGACGCCGAGCTCTTGCGCGATGGCCTGTGCGGTGCCTTCCACGCTGAGCGCGCGCTTCTTGCCGGCCTTGGGGTTCAGGAGCACAACGGCCTTCATGTTCACTTCACGACCATGTCGCGGTCGAGCAAATGTGCGTGATACTGTTGAACGGAGGCCTTCAGGGTGCGGTGGGGCAGCATCAGCATGGTGCTGTCGGGTGGAACGAGGCTCAACGGCCCTTCGACCATGCGCGCCGACCACAGCACCTGGTCGCCATCGGTGCGCAGCTGCACCTGGTCGGTGATGATCATCCACGTGGCGTTGGCCTCGCTCACGGCGGCGGGCAGGCGCTCGTTCCGCAGGGCGCTGGCGCCAAAGGCGAAGAAGGGGGGCTGGTGGCCGATGAGGTCCAGCGCGGTGGGCAGGATGTCGATCTGCTGGGTCACGCGGTGCACCTGCATGGGTTCCACGCGCTCAGGCATGTAGAACACCAGCGGGATCCAGTGGTCATAGGCCGAGCCGCTGAGCTCACCGTTGCGTTCGAGGTCGGCGGTGTGGTCGGCGGTGATCACGAACAGGGTATTGGCGAACCACGGTTCCTGCCGCACGAGGGCGAAGAAGTGGCGCAGCGCATCGTCGGTGTAGCGCAGGGTGGGGTGGATGGGCATGGTGCCGCCAGCATAGCGCGCGGCATCCGCCTCGGCCAGCTTGTACGGGTGGTGCGAGCTCAGGGTGAAGACCACGCTGTGGAAGGGTTGCGGCATGCGCCCCAGCTCCTCGGCGAAGTGGCGCAGGAAGGGCCTGTCGCGGATGCCCCAGCTGCCATCGTCGTCGCCGGTGTGCGGGTACTCGTCGCGGCCCACGTACCGGTCGTAACCGGCCGAGCGCGTGAAGGTGTCGAAGCCCATGGTGCCGTTGCGGCCGCCGTGGAAGAAGCTGGTGGTGTAGCCCTGCGCCTTCAGCACCGAGGCGAAGGAGGTGAAGGGCATGGCGGCATAGGGCGAGGTGATGAAGGCCTCCTCGGTGAGCTTGGGGATGGAGGCGAGCACGGCGGGCACACCGTCGATGCTGCGGCGGCCGTTGGCATAGGCCCGGGTGAAGCAGAGCCCCTGGCCCATGAGCGAGTCGAGGAAGGGCATGTGGCCGGGGCCGCCGCCGTTGAGCCGGCTGCTGTAGGCGGCGCTGAAGCTCTCCAGCACGATCACCACCACGTTCGGGCGTGCGGCGGGGGGAAGGGTGTCGCCCGCGAGCACCAGGGGCGTGGTGTAGGCGTGCCGCACGGGCCACAGCCGGTCGGCCTCACCGTCGGACATGAACACGCGCTCCTCCACCACGGGCCGGCCGATGCTGCGCAGCATGGTGAAGGGCGTGTTGAGCACCACGGGCATGTACGCGGGCTCGGCGTAGTTGCTGGCGTGCAGCACGCCGATGGGGATCAGCTGCACACCCCCGCGGGTGAGCAGCACGGCCGTGGCGATGGTGAGCAGCCGCCAGAGCCACCAGGGACGCGCCGGACCTTGCCCGGCCAGCGACGCTTCCACCCGGTGGTAGCCCCACCACAGCAGGCCCAGCACCCCGCCGAAGAGCAGCACGATGTACCAGTAGTCCTTGAGGAAGACCGGCACCAGGTTGGCGAGGTCGTTGCCGGCGCCCATGATGCCGAATAGGTCGGCCGTGCTGCGCTTGAGGGTGAAGCGGTAGTAGGCGACATCCACGCAGTTGAAGAAGAGGGCGAACGCGTTCACCGCGAGGAAGGTGAGGGCCTGCACGCGCCTGAAGCGGGGGCCGGGGGAAGGGTGGACGAGCGCGAGCAGCAGCCAGGGCAGGTTGGTCCAGGCGATGGCGCTCAGGTCGAAGCGCACGCCACCCACGAAGGCCAGCAGGGGCGGGCTGGGGAACTGGTCGCGGTTGAGCAGCCAGAAGGCCACGCGCACCAGGGAATAGACCAGCGCCACGGCACCGAGACGGGCCAGGATCAGCAGGAAGGGGCGCAGGCGGACGGCCATGGCCTGCGAAGATGCACAACCTGCGGACGCGGACCCGCCCCGGCGCCCGGCCCGGCTAACTTCGCGCCCGCTCCGCCCGGCGGACCACCGACCATTCACCATGAGCGAGACCATCGACCGCAAGCAGAC
>JAEUSV010000019.1 GCA_016788485.1 Flavobacteriales bacterium | reverse complement strand
CGCAGGATCACATGGTCCTCCCTGAACCCGAGGCCGGCGAAGAAGGCCCGGCTGGCCGCGTTATGCACCAAGGCATCGGTCTCCATCAGGTCCACGCCCTTCGCCCGGAAGCTCTCCTGCAGGGCATCGTGCAGCTGCCTGCCCACGCCGCGCCCGCGCAGGGCCTCGGTGACGTGGATGTGCGTGAGCGCGCCCACCCGACGGCCGCCCAGGTGCGCCGGAAGCGTGCGCAAGGTGCCGGCCACGAACCCGCAGGCGTGCGTGCCCTCCCATGCGAGATGCACGAAGGTGAGCTTGCCGAGCATGGGTGTGATGGCCCGGAGCCAGAGGCGTGCGCCGTCATGCACGAGCGGTGTGCCGAGCCCGAGCTTGTCCAGGTGCGCGTATAAGGCTGTGAAGAGCCCTTCCAGCGCATGATCGGCCTGGTCACCGGGGGCGTATGGCCTCACGGTGATCATGATGCTCCGGCCTTTTCGAAGGCGCGGGCCAGGCCGCGTACGGTGGTGAACTCCTCCACGGAAAGCGCATCGAGGTCGAGCTGCACCCCCAGTTCCCCCTCGATCCGTGCGAGGAGCTCCATGAGCGCGAACGAATCGAGCACGCCGCTCTGCGTCAGGCTCATGCTGTCGCCCACATCCCCGGGAGCAAGGCCCATGGCCGCAAGCCGCTCGTCGAGGAGCCGGCGGATGCATTGGTGGATGGTAGGGCCGCTCATGGCGGGCCAAGTTACCGCGCCCCGTCCGATGGCCCTTGTGCCGCGCGCATGGCAAGCGCCTGCAGGTCCACCTTGCCGCTGGTGGTGGTGGGAACCTTGTCGATGAAGAGGAAGCGCGCAGGCACCATGTGATCGGGCAGCAGCCGGCCAAGCCGGGCGCGCAGATCTTCTGCCGGGATCGTCGCCGGGGCGGGCAGGAAGGCGACCAGCCCGGTGGCCACACCGTCCACCACGGGGTGCGCGATGGTGTGCGCGAACGCGGCACCGCTGGTGGTGCGCAACGCCTGGTCCACCTCCTCGAGCTCGATGCGGTAGCCGCGCACCTTCACCTGCTGGTCCATCCGCCCCAGGAACAGCAGGTCGCCATCGGCCCCGCGCCGCACCCGGTCGCCGGTGCGGTACCACGGACCATCGCCTGCGCGTTGCACGAAAGAGGCCGCGGTCCGCTCAGGGTCGTTCCAATAGCCCATGGCCACCTGCGGCCCGCGCAACAGCAGCTCGCCCTCCTCCGCTTCATGGTCCTCCGCGTCGACCACCGCGATCGTCGCATGCGGGAAGGGACGGCCGATCGCCAGCACGCCATGGTGGCTGCGGGCATCGCCCTGCGGCAGTTCGTAGGCCGTGATGGCGATGGTGGTCTCGGTGGGACCGTAGAGGTTGATGACCCGGCCACCTGCGCAGGACGCGCTCCAGCTGCGCGCGATGGTCTCGGCCAGCGGCTCGCCACAGAAGGCGCTGCACCGCAGGCTGGGGAAGGCGCCGTCCTTCAAGCTGCGCTGACGATGTATGAGCACGGCCAGGCTCGGCACGGCGAACCATTGCGTGATGCGCTGCGCACGGATGTACTGCGCAGGACGGAGCAGGTCATCCCGCGTGGGCACCACGAGCGTGGCCCCTGCCGCCCAGCATACGAAGAGGTCGTGCACGCTGAGGTCGAAGGTGAGCTCGAAGGTCTGCGAGAAGCGGTCGGTGCTGCGCGCGTCGATCAATGATGCCGCATGCGCCACATAGGCGAGCACGTTGGCATGGGAGACCGCCACGCCCTTGGGCACACCGGTGCTCCCCGAGGTGAAGAGGATGTAGGCCGGATCGCCGCGGTGCGGAGCGGTATCCGGGATCGACCCGGTCGCATCGAAGGGCACGGGGATACGCTTGGTGTTCGGAGCAGCGGCCTCCAGCAAGGCATCACGGGACGGGTCAAGATGTGGGGGCACCACCACCTGGGCGAACCCGGTGCAGCGCGCGATGTGCCGCAGCCGTTCGGCGGGCCAGCCGGGGTGCATTGGCACATAGGCGCATCCCGCGTGCAGGATGCCCAGCAACGCTGCATAGGTGGAGGCATCGCGCGTGGCCCAGAGGCCGACCGGGCTTCCGGGCTTCGCGCCGGCACCGGTGAGGGCGTATGCCGTCCTGCGGGCCAGGGCGTTCAGTTCGGCATAGCTCCACACCCGGCCATCCACCTCCAACGCGGCCTGGTGCGGCGCGGCGTCAGCGCTGCGTGCGAAGAGCGTCCACAGGTCCGCCACGGTGCTCATGGGTTGGGCGGGAAGAGCAAGGCGCAGAGCTGCTCGCACGAGGGTGCCAGCAGGTTGGCATCGCTGTCGCCGGTGGCCGTGCTGCGCACCACGCGTTCGCCCCGCAGCACCGCGAGCAGCACGGGTTCAAGCTCGTCCGACCCGATGCACAGGCCATGGCCGCCGGTGGTGATGGCTTTCGCCAGCGCGCCGTGCTCGCCGATGTACAGCAGGGGCGCACGCAGGTGGAAGAGCTCGCTGAACTTGGTGGATATGAACTCCTTCTTCTCCGGAGGCGGCATCAACAGCACCACGTCGGCGCGTTGCACTTCGGCATGCAGCGCCCGGGAAGGCAGGGGCGGGTGGAAGCGGATGAGGTCGGCCAGGCCGGCCTCGGCGATGCGCTGGTTCCACGGGGCCGCGTCGTCGCCGAGCACGTACACATCGTAGCGGCAGCGGGCGGCGCATGCGGGATCTTCGGTGCGCAGCCGCTTGAACACGGCGATCACCCGGTCGAGCTGTGCGCGGAACCGGCCGGTGTCGTATAGGCCGCCCGCATACAGCATCCGGAACAGGCCGTCCTTGGGCAGCGGTGCATCGATCCGCAGGTCGTCCGGGTCCACCGGATGGGGGACCAGCGCGATCCGCTGCGCCGCTTCGGGATAGGCCTTGCGCAGGTGGCTGGTCATGGCTTCGCCTGGCGCGATCACGAGGTCGGCGCCCAGCACCACGCGGCGCTCGAGCGCACGCTCATGGGCCAGGCGATCGGCCGGAAGCCGCTGGATGCCGTAGGTGTCGCCCCAGGTCCACGGATCGCGCAGGTCGGCTGTGAGCCGCAGCCCGGGGAAGCGCTCCTTGAGCGTGAGCGCATGCGCCAGCAGGTGGAACGGGGCGCCCGATGCGATCACGTGCCGGATGCCGTGCTGCTCGATGAGCCGCGCACAGGCCGGTACCAGCGTGCCGCGCCACCGCACTGCACGGTCGAGCCAGTTGCCCTTCACCAGGCGGGGAAGCACGGCGCGCCAGAACCGGTAGGCCAGTTTCTCGCCCAAGGTCCGCAGCGGGCGCTTCGCCAGCACGGCCGGGTAACGCGGAGGCAGTGCATGCCGCACGATGCGCGGGTGCTCCACATCGCTGGTCCACAGCGAACCGAGCTGGTCGGGGCCACAGGCGGCGTGCACTACGTGCACCGTATGCCCGCGTGCCGCTAGGGCCTTGGCGTACTTCGCCCAGCGCCGTCCTCCGATCCCTTTGCAGGGCGGGAAGGTGGCGCAGATGAGCAGGATCGGCGGGCGTTCGGCCATGGGCGGCCAAAGGTAGGCGGAGGGTCGGCAGCGCTTGGGCCGATCCGGTTAGCTTTGCCGCCCTTCGGTACCATGGCCGGACATGTGCTCATCACGGGTGGCGCGGGCTTCATCGGCAGCCACTTGGTCGACCGCCTGCTCGGCGAGCAGGGGTGGCGCGTCACCGTGCTCGACAACTTCGATGGGTACTACGACCGGGCGGTGAAGGAGGCGAACATCGCAGCGCACCGCGCAGATCCCCGCTTCCGCCTGGTGGAGGCAGACCTGCTCGATGCGGACCTGGAGGAGCGGCTCGGCAACGACCCCTTCGACCTGATCGTGCACATCGCTGCGAAGGCCGGCGTGCGTCCCAGCATCGCCGATCCGGTCGGCTACCACCGCGTGAACGTCACCGGCACCTTGCGGCTGCTCGAGCTCGCGCGCCGCACCGGCGTGAAGCGGTTCATCCTCGCCAGCTCGAGCAGCGTGTACGGCGAGAACCCGAACGTGCCCTGGAAGGAGACCGAGACCGCCCTGGTGCCCATCAGCCCCTATGCCGCCTCCAAGCTCGCCGCGGAGCAGTTCGCACAGGTGCATGCACGGCTCCATGGCCTGCACACCACGGTGCTGCGGTTCTTCACCGTGTACGGCCCCCGCCAGCGGCCCGACCTGGCGATCCACCAGTTCTTCCGCAAGGTGCTCGCCGGCACGCCGATCCAGCAGTTCGGTGATGGCAGCACCCGGCGCGACTACACCTACATCGGCGACATCATCGCCGGCGTGCGCGCGGCCATGGAACGCACGGCGGGCAGCGGCTACGAGGTGTACAACCTCGGCAACTCGGGCACGGTGTCGCTGGCCGAACTGATCGCCGCCGTGGAGCACGAAGCGGGGCGCAAGGCCGTGATCGAGGTGCGGCCCGAACAGCCGGGCGATGTGCCGCGCACCTTCGCCGATGTGACCAAGGCGGGCCGCGACCTGGGCTTCAAGCCGGCCACGCCGCTCGCCGAAGGCCTGCGCCATTTCCACGCCTGGCTGGCCGCCCAACAGCGTTCCTGATCGGGCATGGCGGGCCGCCTATCTTCGGCCGGCCATCCAAGGCACCATGCGGGTCGTCGGCATCAGCAACAAGACACGGTACTGGCAGCATTACGTCTTCAGCAATCCGCCTGAAGGCTACCGCTACACCCGTGGCCTCGACATGCCATGGCACATGCTGCGCACGCGCCAGCAGTTCCTGCTGCACACCAAGTGCTTCCTGCCGCTGAAGCACGTGGACCTCTACCACACCTACAACAGCGTGGTCGCGAACCATCGCCCCTGGGTGATCGAGGTGGAGAGCTACCTGCCACGGTACAAGCCCATGCGCGAATCGCACCCCTTGTTCAAGTGGGGGCAGCGGCGCCTGGCCGGTGATGACTGCAAGTGGCTCGTCTTCACCAGCGAGAACACCTTCCGCATGAACCGTGACAAGCTCGTGGCGGCGGGCGTGGACCCGGCGAAGATGGTGGTGGTGTACCGCGCGGTGGAGCAATACCTCCCGGGCGTGAAGGACGCATCGCGCTTCACCATCCTCTTCGCCGGCAACGGCTTCTACCGCAAGGGTGGTGTGGAGCTGTTGAAGGCCTTCCAGCGCCTTGAGCGGCCCGATGCGCGCCTGGTGATCGTGAGCACCCTGGAGGTCGACTGGGGCGTGGAGCCCGATGCGGCCACCGTGGCGTGGGCCGAACGCACCATCCAGGAGGACCCCCGCATCGAGCTGCACCGCGGCCTTCCGCATGACGGGGTGCTGCAGTTGATGCGCAAGGCCCACGTGTTCGCGAGCACCACGTTCGCCGACCCCTTCAACAACACGGTGCTCGAGGCCATGGGCGCGCGCCTGCCCGTGATCTCCTCGCAGGTGAGCAGCATCCCCGAGATCGTGGAGGACGGGCGCAATGGCTGGCTGCTGGACGTGACCGGCCGCGCGAGCGACGCCATCGCCGACGAGCTCGCGGAGAAGCTCCGCCGCCTGATGGACGATCAGGCCCTGCTGCGCCACATGGGCGAACAGAGCTTCCAGGTGGTGCGCGAGAAGTTCGACATCGAGGTGCGCAACCGCCGGATCAAGGAACTGTACGACCGGGCGTTGGGCGGCTGAGCAGTGCGTTGATGCTGTCCGCCAGCACGGGCGTGAACAGGTCGACTCCGCTGCCGTTGAGGTGCTGCGAATTGTAGAACCAGGTCCGGTCGCTGCACAAGGGCAGCGCGCTGAAGTCCCAGAACGGCACACCCTCCTCGTGCGCGATCCGGCGGAAGGTCCCCATCAGCTGGTCGCGGTCCAGGGTGATGCGTTGCATGTCGACGTGCTCGGGCGTGTACACGAGCACCACCTGTGAACCCGCGGCCTTCGCAGTGCGCACGATCGCGCGAAGGAAGGCCTGGGCCTCCGGGGTGTTCCGGCGGCGGACCCCATGGGGGTTACGCGCCTTGAACCGGTCGAAGGTGCCGTCCCATGCCTTGTCCTTGCGCTGGAAGCCGAGCACGAGCGGGTCGCGCAGCGTGTCCTCGAGGCCCAGCAGCCCTTCCACGGCCAGGCCGGCGTAGGCGTAGCCGAATCGGGTGAAGCTGTACAACGGGATCCACCGGTCCTTCCACCACGAGGGATCGATGTGCACGAGGTCGGCCAGTATCGGCGCTTCGTGCAGGTAGGGCGGGTACTGGCTCGGGAAGTAGATGTCCGAGTCGGGCACCAGCGAGATCAGGTCCACGTTCTGCACCACCAGGCGCGGCGCCCGGTTGTACTTGAGGTAGGTGGTGAGCCAGGGCAGCTGGTGGTTCAACTGGTTGCCGTCCATGCCGATGTTGTAGCACCGCATACCTGTCAGGCGCTGCACCGCGGCTGCGTCGAAGTGCATAAGGGCGCGGCTGCTCCCCGTGAACAGCACGTCCGCGGCGATCTCGCCGTCCATCAGCCGGTTCCATACACCGAGCGTGAAGGTGCGCCGCTGCCGCAGGCCGGTCTTCAGCAGCGCGTCCAGGCCCACCGCCACCAGCGTGAACACGGCGAGGAAGAGGAACAGGCGGCGCAGGAACGGCTTCATCTCAGAACTGGAAGTAGATGAACTGTTGTTCCGCATGGTCGCCCACGAACACGATCAGCAGCACCAGGCCGATGTAGAGCGCCCAGCGCAGGGGCCGGGCGAAGGCAAGGTCCTGCAGGGCGTGCTGCCGGGTGCGCTGCCACCACTCCGCCAGCACCAGCAGCGCCAGGCAGGCGGCGGCGGGCATGAAGCCCAGGTGGTCGCGCAGGAAGTCGAGCGTGCCGGCACGACCCTCCGCGTGCCACAGCCCCCCGGCCATGCGGCCCAGGTAGGCGAAGGCCTGCCCGATGTCGGCCGCGCGGAAGAAGACCCAGGCGATGCAGGCCAGCGCGAAGGTGATGAGCATGCGCGCGAGCTCGGAGACTGTAGGCCAGTACCGCCCTTCCGCTACCACGTCGAGGTTGGCGCGGTTGCGGCCGGTGAGCAGCAGGGGCAGGAAATAGAGGGCGTTCAGCAGGCCCCAGGCCAGGAAGGTCCAGTTGGCGCCGTGCCAGAACCCGCTCACGAGGAAGATGATGAAGGTGTTGCGCACGGCCATGCCCCGACCGCCACGGCTGCCGCCGAGCGGGATATAGAGATAGTCGCGGAACCAGCTGCTGAGGCTGATGTGCCAGCGCCGCCAGAACTCGCCGATGTCGCGCGAGAAGTAGGGGAAGGCGAAGTTGCGCATGAGCTCGAAGCCGAACAGGCGTGCGCAGCCGATGGCGATGTCGCTGTAGCCACCGAAGTCGCAGTAGATCTGGAAGGCGAACAGCACCGCGCCCAGCACGAGCACGGGCGCAGGCAGGCTGCCCGACGCGTCGAACACCTCGTCCACCACGCGGCTGCAGTTGTCGGCGATCACGATCTTCTTGAAGAAGCCCCAGAGCATCTGGCGCAGCCCGTCGGTGGCCTGTTGCGCGCTGAACAGGCGCGGCGTCTGGAACTGCGGAAGCATGTGGCTGGCACGCTCGATGGGGCCCGCGCAGAGCTGCGGGAAGAAGCTCACGAAGGCCAGGAAGGTGTCGGCCTCGCGCACGGGAGCGATACGGCCGCGGTGAACATCGATCGTGTAGCTGAGGGCCTGGAAGGTGTAGAAGCTGATGCCCACCGGAAGCACCACGTGCAGCAGGAGCGGGTCGTGCGCGAAGCCCAGGCCGTGCAGGGCGTCGGCGAGGGAGCGCGAGAAGAAGTCGAAGTACTTGAACACGCCGAGGGTACCCAGGTTTCCCGCCAGGCTGATCCCGAGCAGCACCTTGCGCCTTGCCGGATCGCTCGTGCGCCCCATGGCCAGTGCCACGAAGTAGTCCGTCAGGCTCGTGGCCAGCAGCAGCAGCAGGAAGCGCCAGTCCCACCAGCCGTAGAACAGGAATCCGGCGGCGATCAGCAGCAGGTTGCGTGCACGAAGCCCGCGGAACACGCCCCAGTACAGGGCGAAGACCACCGGCAGGAACAGGGCGAAGGCGAAGCTGTTGAACAGCATGGGCGGTCGGCGCGGGGACGGAGGGGCCTACCTGCGCATGCAGCAGCGGAAGCGGAGACCGGGCGGACCGAAGGCCAGTTTCACCGAGGTGTGGGAGCAGGACAGGTTGCCCACCTGGCGCACGTAGCCGTCGGCGCTGGCCGCGTCGTTGGTCCATTCCCAATCACCGGTCAGGTCGGTGATGCCTAGCTGCGCGGCCTTGGTGCAGGCGTTGTACCATTCGCCCCAGGTGCAGAGCGTGGCGTCGAGCGAGGCGCAGTGGGCCGCGGCCTGGTCGAAGGCCAGGGTGTCGTGCTGCACCTGGCCGATGCAGTAACGTTGGTTCACGGGCACGAAGCCCGTGGGGCAGTCGCGCACCACCGACGCCCGGCCCGAGATGAGATGGAACGCGGTGCCATCGAAAAGCAGTTCCACCATGGCGCCGGCGCGCACATCCCCCGCGTTCAGCGGCACCGCACCGTCCTTCACCACATCGAAGGGGCCCTGACCGTTCACCTGCACGGTGACGGGGCCCGTGATGCTGTCCTGGCTCAGGAGCGTGAGCCGGGTGCCACGCTGCACGGTCGTGGGAGCGGGCTCCAGGTTAACGTTCCAGGCCTGGCCGGTCACCGCCGCGAAGAGGTGGCTGCCGTTCTGCAGCGTGCCGGCCTGCATGGCATCCTCCGGGTCGACGGGTGCCGTGAGGCCGGTGACCTGCCTGTCCGCAGGAGCCGCTCCGGTCAGGATCAACGGGCGGTCGATACCCACCTGTGCGGCCACGCCCTGCGGGGCCAGCAATGCCAGGAGGAAGGTCCCCAGAAGGGATATGGCGCTACCGGGCTTCATGGTATCCTGTAGCAGCAGCGCACCGCTCCGTAGTTGCTCGTGGTGGTGGTCATGCCGATGGCCCGCTGGCTCCGGCAGGTGAACCGGCCAACCTGGTTGCCGGTGTGCGTATGGTCCGAGGTGTCATCGATCCACTCCCAGTCGTCGAAGCGCCCGTTGAGCTGCGTTCCGAGCACGTTGCACGCGGCCACGTACTCCGCCCAGCTGCAGAGCCGTGCGCCGCCCTGCCTGCACTGGATGGTGGCGGTGAACGCGTCGGTGACGGTGGAGTCGTTGCGCTGGATGCACACATCGGAGGTGAGCTGCACGTAGCCGCCAGGACAGTTCGTCCGCGTGCGCTTCGTGAGGAAAAAGGCCGTGTCCCAGTAAACGATCTCGGCCACGCTGCCGGGGTCGAGAGCGCCCTGCTCCAAGGGAAGGCCATCGGCCCGGTAGATCCGGCGCGACCCCAGACCGTTCACGTTGGCACGCACGGCCCCACTGTTGATGCGGTGCGGCGACCAGCGGATCAACAGGCCGTTCCGGTAGGCATCCACCGGAGGTTCGGTGGTCATGAGCAGGGTGTTCGTGGTGCCGCTGGTGGTGGCCCAACAGAAGGCCGCCACCTGCGCCTCGCCCGCAGTGATGAGCGCATCGCCCTGCTGCGCCTGCACCAGCCCCGTGATCCGTCTCGCGCTGTCGGCCGCCGCGGTGAGCACCACGGGCCGGTCCACGCTGACCTGGCCCTGGACCAGGAAGGCCAGCAGCACCGCGATCGGAAGGGTGAAGGCGCGTTTCATCGGTCGTAGCAGCAACGGTACGGGCGGTTGTCCTGTGGCGAGGCCCATGCCCCGAGCGAGCAGTTCGGCGTCTGGCCCACGCTGTCATAGCCGATCATCTTGGCGTCCCCGGCATTGTTCGCGGCGCTGTCCACCCATTCGAAGGCGTTCACGGAACCCAGCATCGCCGGGCGCGTGAGGCACGCCGCGGTCCACTCCAACATGGTGCAGAGCCGCCCGTTGCGGTTCGCGCAGGTCACGTTCGCCTGGAACCATGTACTGGTCTGTGCCGCGGTGTCGATGCACGCATCGGCCGTGAAGGGGTAGGAGCCCTTCGGGCAGGGGCGCGGCAGCTGGCTGGTGACCTGGAACACGTTGCCGTCATGCACAAGGACCACCGGGATGCCCGGACGCAGGTCCGCGCTGTCCAACGCGACGTCCACGTGCTTGCGCACCTGCACCGGGCCGAGCCCGTTCACATCGAGCGTGACCCCCGAGGTGTTCACGTTGGCGGGCACAAGCACCACGCGCAGGCCGGGCGTGTACCCCGCCGGTGGGGGCACCAGGTCCACCGTGAGCGCGTTGATGCCACTGGCCTGGCCGCGATGCGTGGCCTGGGTGCGCGCGGCCTCGAGGGAGACACCGGCGCTGGGTTCAAGCGGCACATCGAGGCCGAGCACCTGCCGGTCCGCCGTGTCCGGGCCGTTCAGCGCGATGCGGTAAGGCACGTTCCACTGCGCGCGCAGCGGTGCCGCGATCATCAGCACCAGCAGGGGTAGGAGGATCCGCGGTGCGCTCATGGCCTGATGAAGCGGCCTGCAGGCCGCTCATTGAGGAGGAGGATGTAGGTGCCTGCGGCGAGCGCGGAGGCATCCAGTGTGTACCAGCGCTCACCGCGCTGCAGAATACGGGCGGCGATGAGGCGACCGGTGCCGTCCACCAGCGCCCAACGCTCGGCGCGCATCCCGGCAGGCATGCTCACCTGCACTTCGCTCGCGCTGATGGTGGGGAAGAGGTAGGGGGTGTCGGTCGGATGACCGTCCGCGATCGCGGTGGTGAGCGCACCGCTGAAGGTGGTGAGCGTGCCCAGGCTGTCGAGCCCGACCGCGGTCACCTGCTTGTTCCCCACATCCACGCCGGAAGGGATGGCCTGCCAGAACGAGTTGGCCTGAAGTACATGGAGCACCTGGTCGATCTCGGTGATCCCGTTGAGCTGCACCGGGTCGTAGCCGAAGGCGACGGAAGCGTCAAGCCCGCTGTTCACGGTGGAGCTCCAGTCGTACCAGCGCGCGATGCTCGACGCACCACCGGGCTCGAGCACCGGAACATGGCCGCGTTCCAGCACCACGGTGCCCGGGGCCTGTGAGGTGTTGACCACCAGGCGAAGACCGCCCGGTTCAGTGTTGTTCAGGCCCGAAGCGTAGGTGCGCGTGATCCGCTCACGGCCGAGACCGGTGAAGGGGGCACCTGGAGCCTCGTCCAAGGTGGCCTGGGGTGCGAGCAGCAACACCCCGTCGTTCACCACCGTCGAGCCTGCGCTGGTGGCCAGCTCCGCGCCGTCGGGAAGCGTGAGCGTGGTGCCGGATGCGATGGTGAGCGTGGTACCCGGCTGCACCACCGACTGTGCCACGGCAAGGACCGCGGACAGGCAGGCAAGGGCCAGGGTGGTGACCCGCGAACGCAGGCGGTACGGCATGGTGCGAATATAGCGGAGCGCGGGGCGGCGCACGGCCCGGTTACCTTTGCGGAAAGCACTGCCACGCATGGACATCACCGGACTGATCGCGGACCAGATGGGCCTGTTCACCCCGTACGACATCCTCGGGGCGCTCATCAGCGTGGTGATCGCCGCGCTGCTCGGGCTGGTCACAGCGCGTGTGTTGGGTGGCGACCGGTCCCTGGTGGTGTGGGCCGCTCTTGCCGCCTTCGCCGTGGTGGTGGTGCGGGCCTCGGTGCCCATGGCCATCGCCCTGGTGGGCGTGGCGCTGCTGTTGCGTGCTCCCGGCCCGGAGGCCGACCCACGCGCACAGGCCATGCGCGCTGTGGCCTTGGTGTTTGGTGCCGGTTGCGGCACGGGTGCGGGCATCATCACCGTGGCCTGTGCCATCCCCTTGCTGCTCCTGCTGCGCTGGGCCCTGCCGAAGCTGAACCCCTGAGATGCCGGACATGGTGCGCACCCGCCCGGTGGCCATCCCGCTCCTCGTGGCCCTGGCCGCGCTGGTGCTGCTGGCGGCCGCGTTGAGGCCCGCGCGCACGACGGATCGCTTCGATCCCGAGCTGGTGGTGGAACGGGTGGACGCCCCACGTGGACCGGAGTTCCACGGACCTCCCGGGACCGTGCTCCGGTATACCCTCGATGGTCGTGTCCCCGACAGTGGCTCACCGGTATGGAGCGGGGCTGCGGCCATTGACATCGACAAGGCCCGTCGCACGGCGGAACGGCTTTTGCGCACCCCCACATCGCCACAATGGCGTGCCCCCTTGCTCACCACGTTCCGCGGTCGAACGGTGGTGAGGATCCGGGCCTTCGCCCCGGATGGCCGAACCGGTCCGGTGGAGAACTGGATCGTGGACCAATGGCCCAATGCGCTGCCCTCGCTGTCGGTGCTGCTCGATCCGGCATCCATGTTCGACCCGGACACCGGGCTGTACGTGCCGGGGATGGCCGTGTTCCGCACCGGAGAGACCTTCGTGCGGCGCTACCGGGATGACCAGCGATGGTGGAAGTACCCCGGGAACTACCATCACCGTGGCAAGCGATGGGAGCGCCAGGCCACCGTGGTATGGGAGGATGACGAGGAGGTCTGGGAAGGCACGGTGGGCCTGCGCATCAACGGCAACAACACACGCGGTTTCCCCCAGCATGCGCTGCGTGTCCTGCTGGGCGATGGCCCCCACGACGACCCCGGGATCCTGGGCGCCGGGCACCGCGCACTGGTGCTCCGGGCCGGTGGTAACGACCAGGACCGGACCCTGTTGCGCGATGCCATCGCCCACCGCCTCGCTTCGGGCCTGGGCTTCCACACCTCGGCTTCACGCAGCTGCGTGGTACACCTGAACGGTGCTTACTGGGGCCTGCACCAGGCACGGGAGCGCATGGACGAGCATGAGGTGGCCCGGCGATGCGGCGTCCCCAGGAAGGACATCGCTTTGCTCGCCGACCGGGGGATCCTGGAGCATGGCAGGGAGCAGGAGCTCCATGCGTTCATGCGCGCGCTTGCCGCGATCGATGAGGCGGTGATGCAGGGAAGCGATCCCGTGCCGGCGTTGGAGGCGTTGATCGATGTGGAGGGATTCCTGACCTATGTCGCGGTGCAGGTGATCATCGGCAACTCCGACTGGCCGGACCAGAACGTGAAGTACTGGCGGTACGTGGGTGATGGGAAAGGGGAGGAGGCCTGGCACGATGGACGCTGGCGGTTCATGATGGGCGATAGTGACCTGAGCCTGGGCTACCCCATGCCCGCCTCGTACGATGCCATCGCGCACATCGCCACCCACACCAGCCCGGTGGCGCGGTTGTTCAAGGCGTGCATGGCGGTACCGGCGTACAGGTCCCGCTTCGAGGCACGGGTGGGCACGCTTCTCGCCGGGCCCTTCGCGCCGGACCGTGCCATCGCGGTGGTGGATTCGATGGCCGGCGAGATCGCCGGCGAGGTGCCCCATCACGTGGCCCGCTGGCGACGTCCGCTCTCCGTTGACCGCTGGCAGGAGCAAGTGGAGGCCCTGCGTGCGTTCCTTCGCGTCCGTCCCCGCCACGTGGCCGATCACCTCAACGCGTCCACCGTCGCCACCCGCTGACCGCATGCTCACCTTCCTGCGGCAATACCTCCACCTGATCGCGATCATCCTGATGTGGGTGTTCACCGCCCTCTATCTGGGTCCGCTGATCTATGCGGTGCTGCCCCTCACCATGTTCGTGTTCCGCAGCCGCGAGATGTGGCCGGAGCTGATCCTGGGCTTCCTGATCATCCTGGTGTTCTCCGACATCTCGCCCGTTTACCAGGACATGCGGAAGATCAAGAGCGCCAAGTACGCGGTGATGGTCGCGCTCGGCCTCATCTTCCTGATCGAGACCAACCGCTTCCAGCCCCTCAGCGCCATCTTCCTGCTCTTCCTGCCCTTCTTCGTCTACGCCTTCTTCCCGCTGCTGCTGGGGAGCGACCTGCTCAACGGCATGTCGAAGACCATCTCGTACAGCCTGTTGTACCTGCTCGTGCCGAACTACATCCTCTACAATTTCCGAAGGCAGGGCTGGTCGTTCTTCCGTGACCTCTCGTTCTTCATCATCACCATCATGCTCGCCGGCTACGTCCTGCAATGGGTGAACCCGGAGTGGGTGTATGTGGCCGGACGGTTCCGGGGGCTGTTCGGCAACCCGAACGGACTGGGCATCTTCTGCTACGTATCGTTCATGCTGGTGTACCTCATCAACTACCTCAATCCCTCGCTCTTCACGCGCATCGAGCGGGTGTTCCTGTTCGGGGTCATCGGCTTCATCCTCATCAAGAGCGGTTCGCGCACCTCGGTGGTGGCCACGAGCATGTTCCTCCTCTTCGGTCGCTTCTTCAGCCTCTCGCCCTTCCTGGGCTTCATCTCGTTCATCGCCTTCCTCGGCATCGTCGAGCTGATCTCCTCCAACCTGGCGAGCATCGTGATCAGCCTGGGCCTGGAGAAGTACTTCCGCGTGGAAACGCTCGAGGACGGTTCGGGCCGCTATTTCGCCTGGAATTTCGCCTGGGAGCAGATCAACAAGGGGGGCTTCCTGATCTTCGGCGGGGGCTTCGGCAATGACGAGTGGGTGATGCGCCACAACTACCCCTACCTGCGCTCCATGGGCCACCACGGCGGGGTGCACAACTCCTACCTCACCATGTGGTTCAACACCGGCATCGTGGGCCTGCTGATCTACTTCCGCAGCTACTTCCTGCTCTTCCTCAAGGCCAACAAGCAGGTGCCCATCGCCTTCGCCGTCATGTTCTCCTCCCTCTTCTCGGTGATGTACGAGTCGTGGCTCACGGGCTCGCTCAATCCCTTCACCATCATCCTGGTGATCAGCATGACCCTGCTCACCGAACCCGATATCATGAAGGGCGGCGGAGGCTATCGCGGGGGAGAGGTCGATGAGGATGAGGTGGGACCGGAGGCCGCCGAAGATGGTGCTCCGGCGACCGTCACGGTGTAGAGGAACTACTTTCGCCGCTCCCGCTCCATGGCCCCCCGCCGGAAGAAACGCCTGTTGTTCTTGGTCGCCCTGGTGGCCCTGCTCGCTGCGGGCACCTGGGCCGGTGATGCCATGCTCAAGGAGCGCGGCCATCCCGGCATCGCCCGATTCGTGAAGCAGTGGGCCACCAACTACCCCGCCAGCTTCGCCGTGGAGCCGCCCGTGGTGCGCATCACCATCGATGAGGGCGAAATGGACCGGCTGCAGGAGGTGGTGGACCGCGCCCTGGAACGCGGCGTGATCGAGCAGGAGGGGAACGAGCCGGTCGATGCCCGCATTGATGCGGGCCATGGCGACTTCAAGGCCCGGGTGCGCATCAAGGGCAAGATGACCGACCACGTGGAGGGCCGCAAGTGGAGCTTCCGCGTGATCGCCAAGAAGGAAGGGGGCTTCCTGGGGATGAAGCGCTTCAGCCTGCAGCACCCCGGCACGCGCAACTACCTCTGCGACTGGTTTTTCCATCAGCTCGCCCACGGCGAAGGCATCGTGGCCCTGCGCTACGGCTTCTGCCGCGTGGAGCTCAACGGCGAGGACCTCGGCATCTATGCGTACGAGGAGCATTTCGGGCCCGAGCTGCTCGAGCACAACGAGCGCCTGAACGGACCGCTGCTGCGCTTCGATCCCGGGCTCTTCTGGCAGCACCGCCTCAACGGCCTCGAGGGCGCCTCCGTGGCCGATGCCTACGGGGCCTACCAGGCCGCCGCGCTCGATGCCTACGGCACCTCCGACCTCGCCAAGGACCCCGCCGATGCACGCACCTTCGAGGAGGCGCTGGCGCTGGTCGACGCCTTCCGACGCGGCCAACGGCCGGCATCGGCGGTGTTCGACGCCGACCGCACCGCCCGCCGCCTGGCATTGCTCGACCTCATCGGCGGGCACCACAGCATGGACTGGAGCGACGTGAAGTTCCACTACGACCCCGGCACGCAGCGTCTGGAACCCGTGAGCTACGAGAGCTTCAGCGCCTCACGCATCAAGGAGCTGGCGGGCGCCTACCGCTACTTCGGCCGCTTCAAGGAGAGCGACGAGCTGCACACCCAGCTCTTCAACGACCCCGTGATCGCCGCGGCCTATGTGCATCACCTGGAGCGCATGGCCGTGCCCGCCTACCTCGACAGTGCCTTTAACGCGCTGAAGGGCCCGCTGGACACCGCCTCGGCCACCTTGTACCGCGAGTTCCCCTACAAGGAGCTCGACCGGTCCATCTACCGCGCGAACCAGAAGGCGATCGCACGCCTGCTCGCCGCCCCGCGCCCGGTGCATGCCTACCTGCAGGGTGTGCGCAACGACACGCTCGTGCTCCGCGTGGTGCCCACCGACATGCTGCCCTTACAGGTGGACAGCGTGGTGCTGAAGGACGGCCACGTGCTGCGCCCGGTGAGGCCTGTGATCATTCCATCGCGCCCCCGCGGCGGCGTGGGCATGGCCGTGGACGTGCGCTTCGCTGCGCCCGGTGTCACCGACAGCCTCGCCCGCACCGATGCAACGCTCACCTGCCGCCTGTTGGGCAGCGCGCAGGGCCGTCGCGTGCCCGTGCAGCCCTTCGGCCTGCGCACTGTGGAAGGCCTCGCCATGCCCGCGCACAAGGCCGCCACGCACACCACCTTCCCCTTCGTGGAGGTCGACGAGGCCGCGCGCCGCATCCGCATCCGTCCCGGCGCCTGGACCATCGACCGCGACCTGGTGGTGCCTCCCGGCTACACCTTCGAGGCCTATGCGCCGCTCAAGCTGGAACTGGTCAATGGCGCCGAGCTCGTGAGCCGTTCGCCGGTGAAATGGATCGGCACCGACGAGCAGCCCGTGCTCATCACCAGCCCCGACAGCAGCTCCATGGGCGTGCACGTGATCGCCGCCGGGGGCATGAGCACCCTCGACAACGTGCACTTCACCGGGCTCATGCGCTATGCCTATGACCAGCCGCGCCCCGCCGATGTGAGCTTCCATTCCTCGCCGGTGTCCATCGCGCATGGCCGCTTCAGCGGCACGGGCGCCACCCTGCTCGACATCGCGCTGAGCGATGTGCAGCTGCGGGCCTGCACCTTCACCGGCGGCTCGGACCAGCTGGAACTGCATTTCTGCCGCGCGCAGGTCTCGGGCACACGCTTCGAGGCCGCCGGCGATGACGCCGTGAGCCTGGAGGGTGGCGGCCTTTCGCTCGCCACCAGCGTGATCGTGGGCGCACGGGGCATCGGGGTGAAGGCCGCTGTCCACGCCAGCACCGAGCTCACGGGCTGCGAGGTGCGCGGCACTGGCACGGGGCTCGAGACCCGCGAAGGCGCTACCATCCGGATGGCGCAGGGCCTGCTTGAAGGCAGCACCGCCACGCACGCCGGCAAGGACGAGATGCGCTACGGACCCACCCGCATCGAACTGATGGAAGTGGCCGTGAAGCCCGACGCCGTGCACAAGGCAGGGCAGGGCAGCACCATCACCTTGGATGGGAAGGCGGTGGGGCAGGGCAAAGCCGCGAAGGGGACATGAGCCGGAACGCGATCATCAAGCTGCTGCGCTGGGCGAGCGGCCAGCAGCCAGTGGCGAGAAGCCAGTGGCGTACGGCCACCAGCCTGTGCCTCACGTTGGCGCTGGCGATCCCCTTCGGCCTGTGCGCGCAGCGCTCTCCCTTCAATGGGCTCGACGTTCTTCCCACCGACAGCACCGGCCACTACCGCATCCTCATCGGGGGGCATTTCCACGGGGAGAGCACCAATCGCAGCGGCTACCCCGCGGCCACCCTGCTTGCGAACCTGGACACGATCAACAAGCTCGGCGCACACCTTTTCCTCAGCACCGGCGACCTGTTCATGGACCCGGTGAAGGATCGGCCACGGTATGAGCGTGCGTTCTTCAGCAAGTTGAAGATGCCCTTCTTCAATGCGCCGGGGAATCATGATGTGGGAGGAGGGGCTTCTCAGAGAACTCCGGATGCTTATTCCATCGCACTTAGCTATTTCCCAGCTCTTTCCAGTGAGGGGCTTGATCATCTTCGAAATGGCTTTTCCCAATTGAACGGGGATGTGCGGGATACGGCGTTCCAAGCGGCGGTCCGGCGGTTGTTTGATGAAGCGCACGCCTTTGATAAGGATAGCCTGTCGCTAGGACTTGGTGCATGCGTCATGTTCGATCTTGAATCAAGTGCAGGGAAACTGACGTCGAAGCATATCCAAGAGCTGGATTTCTGGGCGAATTCGTTGTCTGATCCTGAAGCAGCCGAGTTGATAGGGAACCGGCTGTTCATCATCTCTCACCGCCCCATCTGGGCCGAGGATGATCCGCAGTACAGCGACCTCTTCAAGGAGAACACGCGTTCCACCTTCGGCACCAACTTCCGCAAGGACGTGTACCCTTTGCTCGAGAAGATCGCGCAGCACGCCCATGTGTACTGGATCAGCGGGAGCGTGGGGGGCATGGCGCCCAGCAGCATCTTCTTCCAGGAGCATGCGCCCAACATCACCTTCATCCAGTGCGCCATCCGCGATGAGCCGCGCGATGCGTTGCTGGTCGCCGATGTGTACCCGGACTCGGTACGGTGGAGCGCCTTGTCGTTGACCGGGCAGACGCTGCTCGCGCCCGAGGCCTACAACGCCGCGTGGTGGCGGGAGCGGGTGGGGAAGGAGGAAGGCTTCAATTGGCGCCTGCTGCCCTACATGGTGAAGACCACGGTGCTGCACCGGGCCTTCTGGTGGGGCGCCGGCCTCATGCTGCTGCTGGTGCTGCTCGTGCGGCGCCTCCTGCGGCGTTGATCCGCGTCCTTCAAAGCCGTACCCGTAGCTTCGTCACCCATCATGGCCCGTATCCTTGTCACCGGCGGCGCCGGTTTCATCCCCAGCGAGCTCGCCATCCGCCTCGCCCAGGACCCCGCCAACGAGGTGGTGGCGGTGGACAACCTCCTCACCGGCGACCTGCGCAAGCTCGCCCTCGACCAGCACCCGCGCCTGCACTTCATCAAGTGCGACGTGAACCGCTTCGAGGACATCGGCAGCGTGTTCTACGCCTACCGCCCCGAGTTCGTGTTCCACTACGCCGCCGTGGTGGGCGTGAAGCGCACCACCGACAACCCCGTGATGGTGCTGCGCGACATCGATGGCATCCGCAACGTGCTCGACCTGAGCAAGAACACCGGCGTGAAGCGCGTGTTCTTCAGCAGCAGCAGCGAGGTGTACGGCGAGCCGGTGGAGATCCCGCAGAACGAGCGCACCACCCCGCTCAACAGCAAGCTGCCCTACGCCATCGTCAAGAACCTCGGCGAGGCCTTCCTGCGCAGCTACCACAAGGAGTACGGCCTGGAGTACACCGTGTTCCGCTTCTTCAACACCTACGGCCCCAAGCAGAGCCGCGACTTCGTGGTGAGCAAGTTCATCCGCGCCGCGCTCCAGGGCAGCGACATCACCGTGTACGGCGACGGCAGCCAGACGCGCACCTTCTGCTACATCGACGACAACATCGACGCCTGCCTCAACGCCTTCCACCGCGGCGAGGTGCTCAACGATGTGGTGAACATCGGCAGCGATGTGGAGATCACCATCCTCGACCTCGCGAAGCTGATCATCGACCTCACTGGCAGCCGAAGCAAGGTGGTGCACCTGCCACCCCTGGAGGAGGGCGACATGACCCGCCGTATGCCCGACGTGAGCCGCATGCGCCAGCTGCTCGGCCGCGACCCGCTGCCGCTGAAGGCCGGGTTGGAACGCATCCTCGCCGACACGCGCTTCATCCTCGGGTGAAGCGCGCTCCCCGATCCTGAGCCAGGGCCATGTGCGGCATCGCAGGCATCGCAGGACTAACCGGGCTTGACGCGCCGGAGACCCTGGTGCACGCCATGACCGAGGCCATGGCCCACCGGGGGCCCAACGCGCGCGGCTGGTGGCGTGGTCCGGACGTGGTGCTCGGCCATCGCCGCCTTTCCATCATCGACCTCAGCCCCGCGGGCGACCAGCCCTTCCACAGCGCGGACGGCATGCTCACCATCGTCTTCAACGGCGAGATCTACAACTACCGCGAGCTGCGCGCCGAGCTCGGTGCCCATCATTTCCGCACGGGCTCCGATACCGAGGTGCTGCTCGCGGCCTACGCCGAATGGGGCATCGCCTGCCTCGACCGGCTGCAGGGCATGTTCGGCTTCGCCCTCTGGGACCACCGCACGAGCGAGCTGCACGTGGTGCGCGACCGCCTCGGTGTGAAGCCGGTGTACCTCTGGCGCAAGGAGGGCCGCCTGGCCTTCGCCAGCGAACTGCGCGCACTGCTCGCCACCGGGCTGGTGCCGCGCCGCCTGGACCGCGTGGCCCTGGCCGACCACCTCCGCTACCAGACGGTGCACGCACCATCCACCTTGGTGAAGGATGTGCGGATGCTGATGCCGGGCCATCGCTTGGTGTGGAAGGCCGGTGCAGTGGAGGAGGTGCGCTGGTGGGACCCGGTGAAGGCCGCGCGGCGCGATGCGGCCACCATGGACCTGCCGACGGTGCAGCGCCAGGTGCGGGAGCTGTTGGGCGCCGCCGTGGCCAAGCGGTTGGTGAGCGATGTGCCCTTCGGGGCCTTCCTGAGCGGCGGCATCGACAGCAGTGCCGTGGTGGGCCTCATGGCCCAGGCCAGCAGCACCCCGGTGCACACCTTCAGCGTGGTGTTCGATGAGGAGCGGTTCAGCGAGGAGCGCTACGCGCGCTTGGTGGCCCAGCGCTTCGGTACGAAGCATACCGCCATCCGCCTCACACCGGCCGACATGCTGCGCGAGCTGCCCGGTGCCCTCGCGGCCATGGACCATCCCAGCGGCGACGGCCCCAACACCTACGTGGTGTCCAAGGTCACCAAGGAGGCGGGCATCACCATGGCGCTCAGCGGGCTAGGGGGCGACGAGGTCTTCGCCGGTTATCCGGTGTTCACGCGCACCCTGCGCCTCCAGCGCCTGCAGGCCGCGGCGCTCGTGCCCGCCGCCCTGCGCGGGCTCGCCGGCGATCTGGTGGCCGCCCTGCGCGGCGACCTGCCCGCACGCAAGCTGGCCGCGCTCGCCCGCCTGCCCGGGTTCTCGCCCGCACACACCTACCCGCTCTCGCGCCTCGTGTTCGACGATGCCGAACTGGCCTGGTTGCTGCCGGGCGGTGCCCTGCCGCCGAACGCCGTGGCGCGCCTCGCCCATCAACTGCTCCATGCCGATGGTGGTTCGGCGTTGCCTGCGCTTTCCCAGGTGTCGCTGCTCGAATCCGCCGCGTACATGCAGAACGTGCTGCTGCGCGATGCCGACCAGATGAGCATGGCCCATGCCCTGGAGGTGCGGGTGCCCTTCCTGGACCACGACCTGGTGGAGTTCGTGCTGGGCGTGCCCGATGCCCTGAAGTATCCCACCACGCCGAAGCGCCTCCTCGTGGACAGCCTCGGCGACCTGCTGCCCCGCGAGATCGTGGACCGCCCCAAGATGGGCTTCACCCTGCCCTGGGCCGATTGGATGCGCGCCGACCTCCGCGCCTTCTGCGAGGAGCGCCTGCGCGATCCGCGGATGGGGGAGGTGTGGAACGCGAAGGCCGTGGAGGCCCTGTGGCAGCGCTTCCTGCGCGGAGACAAGGCCACGCCCTGGGGCCGGCTGTGGCACCTGGTGGTGCTCGCCGACTGGATGCGCCGCAATGCCATTGAAGGCTGAGCCCTGAAAAGCGAAGGGGACCCGAAGGTCCCCTTGCCGGATCGTTCGGGAACGATCAGAACTTGGCGCGGCTCTTACGGCCGATGCGCTTCTTGCCGCGCACCCAGCTGTACCGCTGGCGGTAGAAGTTCGACTGTCCACGCAGCACATAGCTGTAGGTGAACGTCATGGTGAGGTAGCTGTCGTTGTGCGAGGGGTCGCCGCGCTTGTTCAGCTTGCCGTCGCTGTCGTTCGGCTCCCAGCCGTACTGGTAGTGGCTCGGCAGGTCGGGGTTCTGCTGCACGCCGGGCGTGTTCAGGTCGAGGTCGAGCACGTACAGGCTCTGGTCCGCGAGCTGGTCGGCGAGACCGCCCACGCCGTCGGGCATCAGGGCCGGGTCCTGGTACTCGGTGCTCACATCGTCCAGGTAATCGGTGAAGGTGGTGCGCCATCCGAAGTCGAAACCGAAACGGTGGCGGCGCTTCTTGGTGATGTGGAAGCCCATGCCGGCCGGCACGGCGAAGCCCCACTGGCTGTATTCCACCAATTCGGTGGTGAGCGGACGCAGGTCGTAGAAATCGCCCACCCGGTTGATCTGGCCCTTGGGGTTGTGGTAGTACACCGCGGCACCCGCGTACACGAAGAGGCGGAAATCCGTGCGGTAACGGCCGCGGCCGCCGATGTCGTTGTCCTGGAAGATGGTGAACTCCGGCCGCAGGTACAGCTCGAACATGTCGTTCCGGAAGTTCAGGTTGCGGCCTACGCGCTGCGGGTTGGTGCTCAGGGCGTCGGCACCCTGGATGCGCATGTAGAGCAGGCCGGTGTTCACCGAGAGCTGGCGGTTGATCTTGTACCGCGCGAACGGCCCGACGGCCCAGCGGGTCTGGCTCAGCTTCATGTCCCAGATGAAATCGCGGCGGGTCTGCTCCTTGCCGCCCATCTCACCCAGGTAGTTCGCGCCGCCCAGGTGCAGGCCCACGTCCCAGTTGTACTGGGCGCGGAGCTCCGCCGTGGCTCCGGCAGCGACCGCCAGGAACAGGATACTCTTGGTTACGAGTGAACGCATGCGCTTATACCGCCCATGTCGGGGCGATGGGCAAACATAGCCATTTCCGGGGCCTGTCGGATAGCTTTTTTCGCTGGATATCAACGATCCACGCCGGATCCGGCGTGGGGCTCGACCAGCCTATTTTCGCGGCCCATGAGCGACCGCTTGAGCCACCTGTTCGGGATCGACCACCCCATCGTGCAGGCCGGTATGATCTGGTGCAGCGGATGGCGGCTGGCCTCGGCCGTGAGCAACGCCGGCGGCCTTGGCATCATCGGTGCCGGCTCCATGTACCCCGAGGTGCTCCGCGAGCACATCCGCAAGTGCAAGGCTGCCACCGACAAGCCCTTCGCGGTGAACGTGCCCATGCTCTACCCCGACATCGAGCAGCACATGGCCACCATCGTGGAGGAAGGCGTGCCCATCGTCTTCACCTCGGCGGGCAACCCGGCCACCTGGACAGGGCGGTTGAAGGACAAGGGCCTCACCGTGGTCCATGTGGTGAGCAGCGTGAGGTTCGCCCGCAAGGCCGTGGAGGCCGGTTGCGACGCCGTGGTGGCCGAGGGGTTCGAGGCCGGCGGCCATAACGGGCGCGAGGAGACCACCACGATCGTCCTCATCCCCATGGTGCGCGACGCGGTCGATGTGCCGCTGATCGCCGCCGGTGGCATCGCCGACGGCAGGGCCATGCTCGCCGCGATGGCCTTGGGGGCCGACGGGGTGCAGGTGGGCAGTCGCTTCGTGTGCACCCAGGAGAGCAGCGCCCACCCCAACTTCAAGCAGCGCATCCTGGCCGCCCAGGAAGGGGAGACCGTGCTCACGCTGAAGGAGCTGGCGCCCGTGCGCCTGATCCGTAACAAGTTCTTCGCCGACCTGCAACAGGCCTACGCGCGCTGCGCCACGGTGGAGGAGCTCAAGCAGGTGCTGGGCCGCGCCCGGGCCAAGAAGGGCATGTTCGAGGGCGACCTGGACGAGGGCGAGCTGGAGATCGGCCAGGTGAGCGGGTCCATCCGCGACATCCCCCCCGCCGCGGAAGTGGTGCATCGGATGCTGGCCGAGTTCGAGGAGGCCCGCCGACGGGTGAACGCCCTTAGCCTCCAGCGCCCCGAATGAGCACGCCCCCGGCAACATCCCGTGCCGTGCGCACGTCTTCCCTGCATGAACGGATCGGCCAGTTCCTGCGTTCCATGAACGTGCGCGTCCTCCTCTTCCTGTCGCTCCTCGGCGGCACCCTCATGGCCCGGGGCCAGGTGCTGGACCCGCCTTCGCTGCGCTGCATCAACGTGAGCCCTGCGGGCGACGTCACCCTCACCTGGGTGGCCCCGCCCGACCCCAACGGCATCTTCAGCGCCTACGAGATCTACCATTCCACCGCGGCAGGCGGGCCCTTCAACATGCTGGCGACCATCCCGGTCTATGGCCAGAGCTCCTGGTTCCATCCTGCGGCGGGCGCCAACGCCGGCCCCCAGTACTACTACATGGTCACCCTCAGCAGCTCCCCGCCGCCCAACGCGTCGGTGCCCGGGCCCGTGATGGCGTCCATGTTCCTCACCGTCAACCAGAGCACACCCCTGGGCAATGCGGTGGTGGACTGGACCCTGCTCAGTTCACCCCTGCCGCCAACGGCCGATCCGGACCAGTCCGTGGCCATGGAGCACCCCCTCGGCATCTGGTCGCAGGTGGCTACCGTTCTCGCGCCGCAATCGGTATACGAGCATGTGGTCAGCGTATGCGACGACTCGCTCACCTTCCGGGTGGCGGTGACCGATGCGATCGGCTGCGTGAGCACCAGCAACCTGGCAGGAGGGACCTTCCAGGACGTGACCCCTCCCTCGCCGCCGGTGATGCTCACCCAGAGCGTGGACACGGCCACCAACCAGACCGTGATCGACTGGGCCGCCAGTCCCCAGGGCGATACGGACGGCTACATCGTGGTGCTCATCACCAGCGGGGGCAACATCGTGATCGACACGGTGTGGGGGCAGAACAACACCCAGTACGTCTGGGCGGGCAGTGATGCCGGCGGTGGTGCGGAATCGTACACGGTGGCGGCCTTCGATACATGCTACTCCGGCACACCGCCAAGCCCCAACACCAGCGCGGCCCCCGTGCCTTCGCACACCACCATGTTCACCACCATCGCCTACGACAAGTGCGGCGGCGACATCTCGGTCAACTGGAGCCCCTACGTGGGCTTCCCTGTGCAGGCCTACCAGGTCTTTGCGCAACGCGATGGGGGGGCGGTGTACCTGCTCGGCACTTATCCCGCCGGCGTTTCCAGCGCACCCCATGACGACGTGGACCCCTTCATCCCGTACTGCTATGTGGTGAAGGCGATCGAACAGGGGGGCACACGCACGGCGCTTAGCAACAAGGCCTGCAGGGTGACGGATTATCCCACCGTGCCGGCCTGGAACTACATCCGCGTGGCCACGGTGGCCGGCGAGGACCACATCCAGGTGATCGACAGCATCGACGCCACGGCGCAGGTGAAACGTTACCGCGTGGAACGGTCGGTGAACGGCGATCCCTGGCAGCAGGTGGCCGCCCTGGGGCCGGTGCCGGGGCCCGTGCTCGTGTACAACGACCTGGATGTGGTGACGGCCGAGCGCAGCTACACCTACCGCATCCTGGTGGACGATTCCTGCGGCAACGAGGTGCTGGTGAGCAACACGGCGAACACGATCCTGCTGCAGGCCGAGGCCGGGCTCGACGGCTTCAACCGCCTTCGTTGGAACGGGTACGCCACCTGGGCCGGTGTGGTGAGCGGGTACACCGTGCTGCGCGCCGTGGGCGACGGCCCCTTCGTGGCCATCGCGGTGACCCCGCCTGGTCAATGGTCCTACGACGACAATGTGGAGCAGCTGTACACCAGCAACGGCCGTTTCTGCTACCAGGTGGAGGCCATCGAGGCCGGGAACCCGGCCTTGGTGAACGCGGTCTCGGTGAGCAACACCGTGTGCGCCATCCAGGAGGAGCAGGTATGGATCCCCAATGCTTTCATCGCCGGTGGCGTGAACGACAGCTTCAAGCCGGTGCTCGCCTACGCCGACGCGAAAGGCTACGAGCTCACCATCTTCAACCGCTGGGGGCAGGCGTTCTGGACCACCAACGACCCCCAGGAGGCCTGGGACGGCACCTACAACGGACAGCCGGTGCCCCAGGGGGTGTACGGCTACTACTGTTCCTTCCTCAACGGCGCCGGCAAGCGCGAGGAACGACGGGGCACCGTCACCTTCATCTGGGGACGGGAGTGATCGGTCCGCCGTCCATGCGTACTTTTGTGCATGGATCGTCCCGCTACCGCATCCCCTGCCAAGGTGCAGGCAACGGCCGCCCGCAGCAACGGCGCGGCGCTCAACGACAGGTTCTCCGTGGAAGGGCTCACGTACGATGACGTGCTGCTCGTTCCCGCCTACAGCGAAGTGCTCCCCCGTGAGGTGAGCATCGCCAGCCGCTTCTCGCGCAACATCACGCTCAACGTGCCCATCGTGAGCGCGGCCATGGACACCGTGACCGGCGCGGAGCTCGCCATCGCCATCGCGCAGCAGGGCGGCATCGGCGTGATCCACAAGAACCAATCGGTGGCCGACCAGGCCAACGAGGTGCGCCGGGTGAAGCGCAGCGAGAGCGGCATGATCATGGACCCGGTGAAGCTCAACGAGCAGGCCACCGTGGGCGATGCGCTCAAGCTCATGGCCGAGAACCGCATCGGCGGCATCCCGGTGGTGAACGCGGCCAACAAGCTCGTGGGCATCGTCACCAACCGCGACCTCCGGTTCGAGAAGAAGTTCGCACGTCCCGTGGCCGAGGTCATGACCAAGGACAACCTGGTCACCGCAGCGCCCAACACCTCCATGGCCCAGGCCGAGGAGATCCTGCAGGACCACAAGATCGAGAAGCTCCCGGTGGTCGATGCCTCGGGGCTGCTCGTGGGCCTCATCACTTACAAGGACATCATCAAGCTGAAGCAGCGCCCGCACGCCTGCAAGGACAAGCTCGGCCGCCTGCGCGTGGCCGCGGCCATCGGCGTCACCAGCGACACGATGGACCGGGCGCGTGCCCTGGTGGAGGCCGGTGTGGACGCCGTGGTGATCGATACCGCCCATGGCCACACCCGCGGGGTGATGGACATGCTTAAGCGGGTGAAGGAGGCTTTCCCGGGCCTGGAGGTCGTGGTGGGCAACATCGCCACCGCCGAGGCCGCGCGTGCCCTGGTGGAGGCCGGTGCCGATGCCGTGAAGGTGGGCATCGGGCCTGGCAGCATCTGCACCACCCGCGTGATCGCCGGGGTGGGCGTGCCCCAGCTCACCGCCGTGGCCGATTGCGCCAGTGCCATCGAAGGCTCCGGTGTGCCCGTGATCGCCGATGGCGGCATCCGCTACACCGGGGACGTGGTGAAGGCCCTCGCCGCCGGGGCAGGCACCGTGATGATCGGCAGCATGTTCGCCGGCGTGGAGGAAAGCCCGGGCGAGACCATCATCTACGAAGGCCGCCGTTTCAAGGCCTACCGCGGCATGGGCAGCATTGAGGCCATGCAGCAGGGCAGCAAGGACCGGTACTTCCAGGACATGGAGGACGACATCAAGAAGCTCGTCCCCGAAGGCATCAGCGGCCGGGTTCCCTACAAGGGCCGGCTGGAGGAAGTGATGCACCAGCTGGTGGGCGGTCTACGGGCCGGCATGGGGTATTGCGGTGCGCGTGACATGGAGACCCTCAAGCAGGCGCGTTTCATCCGGATCACCACCGCCGGGGTGAAGGAGAGCCACCCCCATGACGTGTTCATCACGCGGGAGGCGCCCAACTACAGCCACCGGTGATCTCGGCGGCATCTTTTCGCGGTTCGTCGATCGTTTTCTGAAACTCGGCGAGCGGAACGTGCGTAAGAGCGGCAACCAATTGCCACGCTCATGCGCATCCCGCCACTCTCCGTGATGCTGTTCGCAGGTCTGACGAACGCGCCCCTGATGGCGCAGTTCGGGGCCGAGACACAGTTCGTATACCAAGGTCCGCGCACGATCTGCCCGGTCGATCTGGACGCCGATGGCGACCAGGACCTGGTGATCGGCACCCGTGAGGGTACGAGCATCATGACCAACACCGATGGGCTGGGCCTGTGGTCCAACCCGCAACCGGTGGCCATGGACCTGGTGGTCGCCTCGGCCGTGGATGTCACCGGCGACGGTCTTCCCGACCTGATCGGCGGACGTGACTTCGGCATGGGCCTCGTCTGGTCCGCGGGCACCGGCGCATCCTTCAGCACGGCCCAGCAGACCGTTCAGGCCAACATGGCCGTGGCGGGCATCTCCGGTGCCGACCTCGACGGCGATGGCGACAACGACCTGCTCGTGCGCACCGAGGGCGGCCAGGCCATGTGGTTCCGCAATACCGACGGTCAGGGCTCCTTCGGCCCGGCCATCAGCCTTCCCGCCATGGCCGCCACGGCCCTGCGCACCGCCGATATGAACGGCGATGCCGTCACCGATGTGGTCTGGGCCTCGGCCTGGACCGGTGAGGTGCACTGCGTGTACGGCACCGGCGGCGGGGCTTTCGGTCCCGACCAGGTGCTCGCCGCCGACGGGCACGGTGATGCCGGCGACCTCGATGGCGATGGCCACCCCGACGTGCTCAGCGCGAACGCCCTGCCCAACGGCATGAAATGGCGCCGCAACACCACCGGCAACGGTGTGCTGGCCGCTCCGCAGTCCTTCGCTTCCGCCTTTGACGTGCCCAGCGAGGTGAACCTCGTGGACCTGGACCTCGACGGGGACCTCGACCTGCTCACCACCTTCGGGGCACAGGGCGAGATCGCCTTCCACGAGAACATCGATGGGCAGGGCGCCTTCGGCCCGCGCCAGCTGATCGGCGTGAACGTGCAGGACGTGGCCTCCGTGGTGGCCGCTGATGTGGACGGCGACGGGGATGCCGAGGTGTTCGCCGTATCGCCCAGCCAGAACCGCGTGGTGGCCTATGAGAACCTCGCCTTCGCCACCGGCCGCATCATCGGCCGCGTGTTCAACGACATCGATGCCGACGGCCTGTTCAATGGCGCCGATCACGGTCTCGGTGGCTTCCGCGTGGAAGTGGCCGGCCTCGGTTCGGTCTACACCAACCACAGCGGCATGTACTGGTACGATGTGCCCACCGGGACCTTCAACGTGTCCGTCGCCCAACACCCGCACTGGACGCCCACCACGCCCAGCCAGCGCTCGGCGTCGCTCATGGGAGCGAACACCGGCACCCATACGGACTTCGGCCTCATGGCCAACGGCACCCATGCCGCCATCGTGCCCTCCGTCACCAACGGGCTCATGCGTTGCAACGAGCAGACCTGGTACTGGCTCAACGTGCGCAACGAGGGCAACACCCCCTGCGACATCCGCCTGGCGCTCGACCTGGACAGCCTGCTGGGCTTCGTCTACGCCGACAAGCAGCCGGTGACCGTGGGCGGTGTGCAGACCTGGTCCTTCACCAACGTGCAGCCAGCGCAGCAGCGCAGCATCGCTGTGGTGGTGCAGTTGCCCGATTTCACCCACATGGGCGAGCTCATGCACAGCACGCTCACCGCCACGGCGGAGCACAACGGCTCGGTGCTCGCCACCAGCGTGGCAGCGCATGATCCCGAGCTCACGTGCTCCTACGATCCCAACGACAAGCAGGTGATGCCGGTGGGCGACGGGGAGGAGCATTGGACCCCCATGGGCACGCGCCTCACCTACACCGTGCGCTTCCAGAACACCGGCAACAGCTACGCCGAGGATGTGGAGATCGTGGACCAGCTGGATGCATCGCTGGTGCCTTCTTCGCTGCGCGTGCTCAACGCGAGCCACGTGGTGCGCACCACCGTGTCCTCCACGGGCGAGGTCCGCTTCCGCTTCGAGGACATCATGCTGCCCGACAGCGCCACTGATCCGCTCGGCAGCCAGGGCCATGTGCGGTTCTCCATCGAGCATGCCGCCGGACTGCCCGAGGCGACCGAAGTGCAGAACGTGGCCGGTATCTACTTCGACCTCAATCCGCCGATCATCACCAACACCGTGTACAACACGCTCACCTACGCCACCTCGGTGGAGCCCGTGCCCGCCGTGGGCGAGGGCGGCCTCCTGGTGTACCCGAACCCGGCGCGCGACATGGCCGCGGTCGTGCTGGGCGCCGAGATCCCCGGCACCGTGGAGCTCACGCTGATCGATGTCACCGGCCGCCAGGTGCGGGGCTGGCGCGCGGTCGGTGGCACGCGCACCGATGTACCGCGCGGGGACCTGCCCGCCGGCCTCTACTTCCTGCGTGCGACGGCACCAGGCCTTGAGCGCACGGCCCGCCTGGTGTTCGAGTGATCCTCAACGCCCAGGCCGAAGAGCGCGATATCGTACTTCACCGGATCCAAGGGGTCGAGCTTGCGGAGGTTCTCCGTGAGCTCGACCACGCTTTTCCAGTCGTCCTGGGCGCGCACCAACAGCCCCAGCTCACGTGCCACACGCCCGGTGTGCACATCCAACGGCACCATCAGCTCGGCCGGTGTGATCCGCTTCCACAGGCCCAGGTCCACGCCGCGGTCGTCCGGCCGCACCATCCACCGCAGGTACATGTTGATGCGCTTGGCGTTGCTGCCCTTCGACGGGTCGGCCACGTGCTTGCGCGTGCGGGGCTGATGCCGCGGCTCGAAGAAGCGATGCTTGAAGCGTGCGATGGCCGTGCCCATGTCACCGACGCGCCCGTCCTCGAGGAAGGCGGGCTCGATACCGCCGTGCTCGGCGTACAGGTGCCTGAGGCCCCTGACGAAGTGCCGCAGGTCGATGCCGTTGAACGTGCGGTGCACGAAGCCATCGAGCCGCTTGAGCTCCACCGGTGAGGCGTGGAGCACGAAATCGTGGGGGGCGCCATCCATCAGGTGCACGAGCTTCCACGCGTTGGCGATGATGGTCCTGCGCTGGCCCCAGGCGATGGTCGCGGTGAGGAGGCCGATCACCTCGGCATCCTCCCGGACAGGAAAGGAGCGCGGCACCTGGATCGGGTCGTTGGCGATGAATGCCGGTGCGGCCAACCGTTCATAGGCGGCGTCGAGCAGCTCGGTGAGCTCCTTCGGGGAAGTGGAAGTGCGGCGGCCCATGCCGCAAAGGAACCCAGTGGCGGGCTCATTCCCGGCTCACCTTCCACACTTCGCGGTAGGTCATGGCGCCCTCCGCGTCGATCTCCACATAGGTCCACGTGTAGTCCTTGCCGCCTTCGTGCTTCACGGTGTAGATCACGTAATCGAAGAACGCGGGCTCGGGATTGCTGAAGAAGGTGATCGTGCTGCCGTCCACATCATCGGAGTACCAGCCGATGAGCTGGTCGTGCTGATCGCCGCCCACCCGGTTGTTGCCCCAGCTCAAGGGCCAGTCGACGAGGGTGAACACGACGTTGTTGTAGATCGAGCTGGCATTGTCGTACAGCCCCAACGTGCCCAGGTCGCTGATGGTGACGGTGGAGTCGCTCTGGGGCCAGTGGCGCTCCTGCGAAGCCACCTTGTACAGCCCGCTGTAGGTGCGGCGCATCTCGTCCTCCTTGTTGCAGGAGGCCAGCAGCAGCACCAGCGGAAGGAGGAGTGCAAGGCTTCTCATTTCAGGTCGATGATCAGGTTCACGAAGGCCTGGTACCAGCTGCCCTTCAGCTTCACGTAGGCGTCGGTGTCGTAGCTGGTGAGGTCGTTCGCATCGTTGAGGTCGAGCCAGAGCACGTAGTCCGTGGGGATGTAGTACGGATAGAACGGTTCGGTGTCGACGCCGCGCGCCGTGTTGTGCTCGGAGTATTCCGATCCGCTCACGCCGCACCACGATGCGCCAACGGCGAGGTGGAGCTTCTCGCCGAGCTTGATGCGCGCGGCCAGGTCGAGGCCGGCGAACAGGCCGTAGGTGCGGTACTGGCCGTTCAACAGGCGCTCGTTGCCATAGCTCACCGTGCCATCGGGATATTCGGTCCAGGAGCTCATGTCGGCCTGGCAGAAGCCCAGGCGCGGTTGGATCTCCAGCGGACCCGCAAGGATCGGGAAGCCGCCGTTCACCGGGGTGTAGAGCTTGTGCCTGAAATGGCGTGAGCTGCCGTCGGTGAGGGTGGCGCTGGCCGTGGCGGTGTTCTCCATGTAACCGAGCGACACGCCCACGTGCGGGGAGATCATCACCGTGGCTCCGGCCTGCCAGCCGAGCGTGGTGCCGAACCCGCTGAGCCCACTGGACAGCTGGCCCGCGTTCTCCGTGTCGTACGAACCACGGAACGCGTCGAACGTGGGCAGGTTGATGCCGCCGATCACACCGCCGCCCCACAACGCGAGGTACCGGTCCTGTGCATGTCCGTGCACGCATACGGTGAGGAGGAGCAGGAACAGTAGAGGTCTCATGGGTCAATCCCTTTCTCCCAGGTCCAGGTGCATGCCCAGGCTCATGTTGCTGAAGCGGTAATAGTACTGGGTCGCGGAGCCATCCTCCCTGCCGAACGGGTCGATGCCGAACCAGTCGTAGAACCACTGGAACGACCAGCGCACCCGGCCGACGTTGTAGTGCAGGAAGAGCGAGTTGCCGGCCACCATGTAGTCGCTGAGCAGGCCGCTGCTCTTGGCATGGTAGAGCTCCCAATCGGGGTCGGGGTTCTCGAAGGTGGCGTAGCGCTGCTTGAGCTTGGCGCTTCCAAGGTCCAGGGAGAATCCTGCCCGCCAATGGTCGTTGAAGCCCTCGAAGCCAAGCAGCCCGAAGGTGTTCAGACGCACCTTCAGCTCCATCCGCTCGTCGAAGCCCGTGAGCGGGTCGGTGCCACCGGCCTCGTACACGTTGTGGTGGTTCTTCCAGTAGAAGAACATGCCCCAGTTGTCATCGACCTGCAGGTGAAGGTCGAACACCAGTCCATGCCCGGTGCGTCCCGGGTCGAGCTTCTCGGTCCAATAGGGGTGCTGGAGCTCGTTCAGGCTGAAGGCCCCAACATCCAGGTTGCGGAACGAGCTCGTGTACCACGTGCCGCTGTACCCGATGCCGAAGAAGCTCTGTGCCTGTGCCGCCAGCACGGTCGTGGCGACCATGGCCAGCGCTGCGATGCGCGGTACCATCTGCATGACGGTGCGAAAATGGGCCCTTTCCCGCGACCGTGCCTACGGTGAATACCGTGTTCTGCGGTCGACGGGTCACTGCCCGATGGTCATGCTCGGCATCTCCGTCACCTCATAGCCGTCCAGGCTGAAGAGGCTCTCGGCAGGCGGGGTCATCTGCACATCGAGCACGTAGGTCACCATGCGCTCCTTGCCGTTGGCCTCCACCCACTGGAACTCCAGCGGGAAGCCCTGGATCTCCGCCATCCGCCTGGTGAGCCCGGGGTCGCCCGTCTTCACGTTGCGGGCCATGTCGGCGAAGGGCGCGGGGATGTCCTTGGCCACCCAGCCGATCCACGTGCCCTGTTCGTTCTCCGCGATCATCTGCACGCAGTTGTGACCGTCGATCACCTTGGTCTGGTCCGTCACCGTCACCTTCGTCTCCGGGCGCTTCGCGTCGTCCTTCACGGTGATCTTCTTCTTCCGTGTCTTGATCGCGGTCTTCTTCCCCTTGGCGTCGGTGAGCAGCATGTACTGCCACTTGCTCTTGAGGTCGGTGAGCATCCGCATCTCATCGCCTTTCTGCTCGGGAAGCTCGGTTTTGATCAACGTCTGCTCAGCCGTGGCCCAGTACCGCATGGTCACGGGGCTGCCTTTCTCCTCCACGTCGTTCTTGTACATGTGGCTTTCCATGCGGAAGCTGCCCACGAAGCTGTTGGGCACGAAGGGGTCGTTGTCGTCCTCCACGGTCACTCCGGCGCCCGAGCCCTTGGGCATCATGCTGCCGAGGTTGATCTGGGCCTCCGCGTGAAGGAGAAGAGCGAAGCTGAAGAGAAGGAGAGGGGTGCGCATGGGAGAGGGGGTTGTTACCGAAAGATACCATCGAGCGCCTATATGCCGAACGTGCCTGTGCAAGCCCCTGCGCCAGGGCCGCGCGGTGAACGCCCTGCTATGGCTTGAGGCTGGCCTTGGTGATCTTGAACACGTCGGGGTCGACGCGGCCGGGCGCGATCTCGTCCACCTTGACACGGTTCAGCAGCTTGCCGTTCAGCTTGCGGGTCACCTCCAACGGCATGCCCGGTGAATCCACGTAGCTGGCCATCCCGTACGCATCCTCGAAGATCATGCCCAGGGATCCACTGGCACCGATGATGTCGAAGGGAATGGAGGCCATGTTCGGGCATACCCATGCCTCGCGCACGTCGACCGGGACCGCCCGGGCCGAACGCAGGCTGCAACGACATCCCAGCAGGTCCTTCTCCTTGCCGGCTTGAACGGTGTCCGGCCACCAGTAGCGCTCGGGAAAGGACTGTTCGCCGTGGGCCAGCTTCGCCACGGCGACGGAATCGCCCTGGAGCGAATACCGCATCACGCGCCTGCTGCGGCGGATCATCAACGTGGCCGTGGCTGAAGCACCGCTGCCTTTAGGCGGTTCCACGATGAGCAAGGACGTGTCGGGCGTGGCCCAGTACTTCACCTGCCAGGTCCGGAGCGTTTCGGTCCTGGAAGGCAGGGGGGCCGGCTCCAGTATCGAAACGTTCCAACGCGCGTGGCCGGTGAAGGCGTTCCGCGGCGTGAAGCGCGCGCGGTCCACGAGCGTCGGACGGCGCATGGGAGGTCCGGGCGCCTCTTCCACGGGCATTGCCTCGACCATCTCCATGGGCGCATCGGTCACCATGTCCATGTCCACGCTCCCCTCGGCGTGGCTCCCCGGTTCCACCATGCGCACCGCCCGTTCAACGACCTCCTCCTGCCTGCGGCGCTCCGCACGCAACCGTTCATCGCGCACCTGGCAGTAGCGCAGGTCCACCTTCGGCGGTGCGGACTTGCCAAGCTGATAGCTTGTGAGCCTGGTGGCGTTCACCTGCATGGGCATGGGCCGGTCCGCCACACCGAAGACCATCAGGTCCTTGAACCGCTGCCCCATCCGCTGGATCATCCAGTGCCGCATGTCGAACACGGGGTTCAGCACCTCCTGCTGGGGGAACACGAAGTAGGGGAGATAGCGCTCGCTGGTGGTGTGGACCTCGCATTTGCGGCCCAGGATGGTCTGGTACTGACCGGTGGGCGTGAAGTCGAGCTCGAGGCCGTTCCCGAACTCCTTCAGCCCCACTTCCGACAGGTCGGCGATGTGGAGCTTGGGGATCACGTAGCTGTGGCCTTCGTTGCGCATGGCCATCACCACATCCGCGTCGAGGTCGACCGCGTAGAAGAGCTGGCCTTCGTCCTCGGGGTCGTCCAGCTGCAGCACGGCGCGTCGGGCATCGGCCCAGTAAGCGTAGCGGGCCGTGCGCATGGTGGTGTCCGCCTTTCCGTTCCGGTCCCGTTGGCCGATCACGCGCGTCGTGGTCTCGGCCGTGAGCGTGCCGATGAAGCGGTTCTTCGGGATGCCGCGATCCACGGGTGCGGGGGAGAACGCAGCGGCGAGCGTGTCGGGGGCCAGGTCGGTGATCCAGCTCCGCATCCAGGCCGGCAGCCGCCCGATCTGCGTGTTGTTGAGGTACTTGAACCGGCCCTCCACCACCACGGCCGTGTCGATCGGCAGGGAGGGCATCGGCGTGGCCCCGGGTGTGATGGACGTGAACAGGATGCTGCCTGCCCGAGGACCGTAAGTGCGGCCGGTCCAATCCACCCGCAGCGAGGAGCCGGCGTTGCGGTCCATCAACGCGCCCAGGTACTCCAAGGCGCCTTCCCGGCACAGGTAGGAGCTCCAGGCCTGCAGGTCGGCGAACAGGGCAGGGTGCACGTTCGTGCGCCAGTAGTAGGTGGTGTCCTTGTTGCTGTTCACGCCCACCAGCTCCGTGCAGGTGTTCCCAAGGATGGTCGCCGAGCGCCCACTGGGCATCACCGTATCGTTGAAGAGCTCGCGGAAGTAGCCCGCCTGGGGGATGACCAGGTCCTCCACCTTCACCCGCACGCTTGGGCCGCCCCAGCGGAGGTTCATGCGCACGTTGGCCTGCAGGTCCACCACGATCGCCTCCTGCAGGGTGAACGGCCCGTCGAAGCGCCGGATCAGGAAACGCGAGGCCGAGCCCCAGTATGCATACCGCTCGCCCGAGGTCAGCTCCACCGTCCATTGGCCGAGGTAGGTGTTGGTGTGGACCGGCTTGCCTTCGGGCTTGAAGGGCTTCGCAGGCTTCGTGCCGTTCACCAGTTCCACCATCCAGCCGGGCAGCGTGCTGGGGTCCACCGCCAGGCCGCGTTGGGCATTGGCGCTTCGAGCAAGCAGGAATAACAGGAGCAGGAGGGTGCAGCGCATGCGGTGAAGATCGGGTGATGCATTCAGATCACCCCGTCCCGCATCACCAGCTTGCGGTCGGCCATATTGGCCAGCTCCTCGTTGTGCGTCACGATGATGAAGGTCTGGCCGAGCTCTTTCCGCAGGTCGAAGAAGAGCTGGTGCAGCTCTCGGGCGTGGGCGCTGTCGAGGTTGCCGCTGGGCTCGTCGGCCAGCACCACGCCGGGGTTGTTGAAGAGGGCCCGGGCCACGGCCACGCGCTGCTGCTCGCCGCCGCTGAGCTGCGAGGGCTTGTGCTGGGCGCGGGCGCCGATGTTCAGGCGGTCCAGCAGTTCCTTGGCGCGCGGCTCGCAGTCGGCCATGCCACGCCCGGCGATCAGCCCCGGCATCAGCACATTCTCCAGCGCCGTGAATTCGGGCAGCAGGTGGTGGAACTGGAACACGAAGCCGATGTGCTTGTTGCGGAACGCGCTCAGGGCCTTGCTGCCCAGCTTGGTCACCTCCTCGCCGTTGATGGCCAGGGTGCCGCTGTCGGGCCGCTCCAGGGTGCCCAGGATCTGCAGCAGGGTGGTCTTGCCCGCGCCGCTGGCGCCCACGATGCTCACCACCTCGCCCTGGGCCACATGCAGGTCCACGCCCTTGAGCACCTCCAGGGGGCCGAACTTCTTCCGGATGCCGGTCGCTGTGATCATCGCCCCAAAGGAAGCATTCCGCCGCGGGGTTTACTTTCGCCCCCGCTAACGCAAAGCTCCCCCATGAACCTGCACGAGTACCAAGGCAAGCAGATCCTCCAGCAATACGGCGTCACCGTCCAGCGCGGCATCGTGGCCTACAACGCCGACGAGGCCGTGGACGCGGCCAAGCGGCTGAGCCAGGAGACCGGCACCAAGTTCTGGGTGGTGAAGGCCCAGATCCACGCGGGCGGCCGCGGCAAGGGCGGCGGCGTGAAGCTGGCCAAGAGCTACGACGAGGTGCGCGAGAAGGCCGAGGCCATCATCGGCATGATGCTGAAGACGCCCCAGACCCCCCCCAGGGCAAGAAGGTGCACAAGGTGTTGATCGCCGAGGATATGTACGCCCCCGGCCCCAGCCCCACCAAGGAGTTCTACATGAGCGTGCTGCTCGACCGCGCCAGCGGCCGCAACATCATCATGTACAGCACCGAGGGCGGCATGGACATCGAGGAGGTGGCCGAGCACACCCCCGACAAGATCTTCAAGGAGAGCGTGGATCCCCGCGTGGGCCTGCGCCCCTTCCAGTGCAACAAGATCGCCACCAACCTGGGCCTCACCGGCACGGCGAAGAAGGAGATGGTGAAGTTCGTGGCCGCGCTCTACAAGGCCTACGAGGGCTGCGATGCCGCCATGTTCGAGATCAACCCGGTGCTCAAGATGAGCGATGACCGCATCGCCGCGGTCGATGCCAAGGTGCGCCTGGACGGCAACGGCCTGTACCGCCACCCGGAGTATGCCGACATGCGCGACAAGACCGAGGAGGACCCCATCGAGGTGGAGGCCGGTGAAGCCGGGCTCAACTACGTGCGCCTCGACGGCAACGTGGGCTGCATGGTGAACGGCGCCGGCCTGGCCATGGCCACCATGGACATCATCAAGCTCAGCGGTGGTGAGCCCGCCAACTTCCTCGACGTGGGCGGAACGGCCGATGCGGCGCGCGTGGAGAAGGCCTTCCGCATCATCCTGAAGGACGAGCGGGTGAAGGCGATCCTGGTGAACATCTTCGGCGGCATCGTGCGCTGCGACCGCGTGGCGCAGGGCGTGGTGGACGCCTACAAGAACATCGGCGACATCAAGGTGCCGATCATCGTGCGCCTGCAGGGCACCAA
>JAEUSV010000017.1 GCA_016788485.1 Flavobacteriales bacterium | reverse complement strand
CGTGCGGACATCATCATCACCACCACGGGCAACTTCAACATCGTCACCGAGGCCGCCTTCCGCAAGATGAAGGACAAGGCCATCGTGTGCAACATCGGCCACTTCGACAACGAGATCGACATGGCCTGGTTGAACAAGGCTTACGGCCACACCAAGGTGGAGATCAAGCCGCAGGTGGACAAGTACACCATCGAAGGCAAAGACGTGATCATCCTGGCCGAAGGCCGCCTGGTGAACCTGGGCTGCGCCACGGGCCACCCGAGCTTCGTGATGAGCAACAGCTTCACGAACCAGACGCTCGCCCAGATCGAGCTGTGGAAGAACCACGCGAACTACGAGAACAAGGTGTACGTGCTGCCCAAGCACCTCGACGAGATGGTGGCCAGCCTGCACCTGGAGAAGATCGGCGTGGAACTGGAGGAGCTCACCGAAGAGCAGGCCCGCTACATCGGCGTGCCGAAGAACGGCCCCTTCAAGAGCGACGCCTATCGCTACTGAGCAACGCGTTCAACGCAGAAGCCCCGGCTCCGCAAGGATGCCGGGGCTTTTCGTTCAGGGCAGCGGTCGGCCCATGGCCTCGCCAGGGGCCCTTCCACCGCTGGACCATCCCCTTAGTTGAAGATGCGGAGCGTGCTTCCGTTGAAGGTGGTGTTGTAGCGCACCAGGCCGAGCGACGCGGGGCCTTCGGTCACACTGCCATCGGTGATCACATAGGCTGAACCGCAGCAGGTGGTGTCGCGCGCGATGATGCCCGTGTCGTCCACATGCACCCGGCAGAGCTGCGTGGGCTGGTACATGCACAGGCGGTCCATCGCCACGAACTCGTCGATGGTCTTGCGGTACACGATGATGCCCATGGAGCCACCGGTGAGGTAGAGCCAGCCACCGGGCACCGCCAGGTCGTTGTAGGCGGGGTTGTTGATGTTGATGCTGAAGTCCACCAGGGTGGGCGGGGCCGCCTCGGTCGACTCTTTCCGGCAGCCGGTTAGGAGCACGAGGCCGACGAGCAGCAGGGCGAAGAGGGACCGACAGGCCATGGTGGAAGAATTGCGGGTATCGGCAAAGGTAGGGGCAGCGGACGGCCGCATCTTCGCGGCATGTGGCCCCTCACGTACACCCGATGCCTCACCGTTGTGGCGCTATTCCTGCTGCCCGTGCTCGCTTCCGCACAGGAGGAGGGCATCAGCCGCAAGAAGCAGGAGAAACTGCAGGTGAAGAAGGAGAAGGAGGACAAGAAGGCGCAGGAACGGGCCGAGAAGGAGGGGCGCAAGCGGCACTACAACATCCAGGACAAGGCCACGCGCAAGCGCATCAAGCGCAACACCAAGCGGGCGGACCGCAACGGCACCAACGCCCATCGCGATCCCTGGCCCCGTCGATGGTTCACGCGGTAGCCGTTGGACCTGTATAGCGCCGTGTCGATCGATCGGGGTCGGATGGTGTGATGGAGGGTTGTTTCCGGTACTTTGGCCCTGAAAGCGATCGGAACATGTACCTCAACGCGTCCGCCTGCCGCCCGCCCGCTCCCGGCCGCCCCTTCGGAAAGGGCCGTCCAGCGCGGGTTTCAGCGAATTTGGCCGATCCGATCCTTTTCTATCTTTACGCCCCCTCGTTGCGCAGTACAGAAGAACGTAAAACCTACCGTTGATGTTGAGAAGGCTACTCTCAGCTGTCGCCCTCGTTGTCTCCAGCGCCGCAGCTATCGCCCAGGTGGGCGTTGGTACCCTTCAAGGTACCGTGAAGGACAAGAAGTCCGGAGAGACCCTGCCCTTCGTGAGCGTGGTGGTCGAGAACAAGGGCACCCGCGTTGCGGGCGGCCAAACGGACTTTGATGGGAACTACACCATCAAACCGATCGACCCCGGCACCTACGATGTGATCGTGAGCTACGTGGGTTACCAGCCCATGAAGCAGACGGGCGTGGTGGTCAATAGCAACAAGATCACCTTCCTCGACATCGAGCTGAGCAGCGGCGTGGAGCTGCAGGAGTTCGAGGTGGTGAAGTACCAGGTGCCCCTGATCGACAAGGATGGTGGCGCCTCCGGTGGTACGGTGACCCGCGAGCAGATCGCCAAGATGCCCCAGCGTAGCGCGGCAGGCCTGGCGGTCACGGTGGCCGGTGCCAGCGACGCCGGTACGGGCGGTGGCATCAGCATCCGTGGTGCGCGTTCGGAGAACACCTACTACTATATCGACGGTGTGAAGGTGCCCGCCGGTGCCGGTACGGGCCTGCCCAAGAGCGCCATCGAGGAGGTGCAGGTGATCACCGGTGGTGTGCCCGCCAACTACGGCGACGTGACCGGTGGTCTCATCAACATCACCACCCGCGGCCCCAGCCGCCAGTTCTTCGGCGGGGTCGAATACCTCACCAGCGGCTGGCAGCTCGGCGATGATGTCACCGACATCGTTGGCCTGGACAAGTACGCGTTCAACCAGGTGGAGGCCAGCCTCAGCGGCCCCATCTTCTTCAAGAAGGACAGTGTCGGCAATAAGGTGAAGCCGCTCTTGGGCTTCTTCGTGTCGGGCCAGTTCACGGATGTGAAGGACGGTTCCCCGCTGTACTACGGCGATCCCCGGGTGAAGGGCGATGTGCGCGATGCGCTGCTCGCCGACCCGCTCACGTCGCGCAACGTGGGTGGCACCGAGGCCGTGGTGTACAAGTCCGACTACCTGCGTGCCAGCGACCTCGAGGAGCTGAAGACCCGCCAGAACGCTGCCAGCCGCACCTATCTGGCCTCGGGCAAGTTCGACATCGCCACCACCCCCACGATCAACCTGACCGTCGGTGGCAGCTTCGAGAACAACCAACGCCAGGATTACAACCGCAACAACGCCCTCCTGAACGCCGAGAACAACGCCAACGTCAAGGACCAGACCTGGCGTTCCTTCATCAAGTTCACGCAGCGGTTCAACGCCCGCGAGGAGGAGGAAAGCGGTGAGGCGGCGAAGAAGGGCGGCATCCGCAACGCCTTCTACACACTGCAGTTCGACTACTCCCAGCAGAAGCAGCAGATCCAGGACGAGGTCCACAAGGACAACTACTTCGACTACGGCTACCTGGGCCGCTTCGAGCGCCTGCGCGCTCCGAGCTACGAGCTCACCGATGCCGGTACGGCCAACGCGCGCTACACCATGAGCGGTTTCCGTGACACGCTCGTCACTTATGCGCCCGGTTCGCTGAACCCCGACGCCGCAGCCGTCACGAACAGCTACTACAACCTGTTCGACCCCGAGGTGTTCCCGATCGAGCTGCTGTACGGCGCCGGCCAGCCGTTCGATCCCACCTACGTCGGCTACTACGAGAACTTCAACGAGATCCAGGCCCGCAACGGCCGCCTGAACGGCCAACAGCCGCTGGCGGTGTACAACATGTGGAACAACATCGGTACGGTGAACAACCAGTACCTGAACTCCCAGAGCGACCAGGTGCGCGTATCGGCGATCGGTTCGGCCGACATCGGCAAGCACGCGGTGTCCGTGGGTGTGGAATATGAGCAACTGACCCGCCGCACCTACAACCTGGCCCCGGTGGGCCTGTGGACGCGCGCCCGCCAGCTGGCCAACTTCCACCTGCAGGAGCTGGACAAGAGCGACTCCACCATCACCTATCCCCTCGGCACCACGCCGTACATCACCTACCAGTCGCTGGTGGGTGACGACCAGGCCTACTTCGACCGCAAGCTGCGCGAGTCGCTCGGGCTCGACCCCCGCGGCACCGACTTCCTCCAGGTGGATGCCCTCGACCCCTCCTCGTTGAGCCTCGACATGTTCAGCGCCGACGAGCTCGTCAACAGCGGCAACGGTACGCTGGTGAACTACTGGGGCTATGACCACCGCGGCAACAAGGTGACCGGCCAGCGTTCCATCGACAAGTTCTTCGATGAGCGCGATGCGGACGGCAACTTCACCCGTGTCCAGGCCCCCTTCGCGCCGATCTACATGGCCGGCTATGTGATGGACAAGTTCGCCTTCGATGACATCATCTTCAACGTGGGTGTTCGCGTGGACCGCTACGATGCGAACCAGAGCGTGCTGAAGGACAAGTACCTGTGGCGTCCGGCCTACACGGCGGGCAGCCAGGTGCCGGTGGCCAGCGTTCAGAACGACCTGAACAACCGTCCGAGCAACATCGGTGAGGACTACGTCGTGTACGTGGACAACATCAACAACCCCACGGCGGTGGTGGGTTACCGCGACGGTGACACCTGGTACAATGCCGATGGCGTGCAGTTGAACGATCCCAGCCCGCTGCGCACCGCGGAGGGTATCGCGCCCTACCTGATCCGCGGCAGCGACGGCAGCATCGAGGGCGACCTCCCCGGCAGCAAGCTCACCAAGGCGGCCTTCGAGGACTACAAGCCCGTGGTGAACGTGATGCCCCGCATCGCCTTCAGCTTCCCCATCAGCGATGAGGCCGTGTTCTTCGCCCACTACGACATCCTCACCCAGCGCCCGACCTCGGCCTCGCGCCTGGACATGTTCGGATACAGCTACATCGAGGCCACGGGCGACATTCTGAACAACCCCGCCCTGAAGCCCACGAAGACCATCGACTACGAACTGGGCTTCCAGCAGGTGCTGACCAAGGCGAGCTCGCTGAAGATCTCGGCCTTCTACCGCGAGCTGCGCGACATGATCCAGGTCCGGAACGTGCTTGATGCATGGCCGGTGACCTACCGCACCTACGCGAACCTTGACTTCGGTACGGTGAAGGGCCTGACCCTGGCCTACGACCTGCGCCGCACGGGCAATGTGTGGCTGCGCGCGAGCTACACGCTGCAGTTCGCCGATGGCACCGGCTCGGGCCCGAACACGGGCATCAACCTGATCAACTCGGGTCAGCCCAACCTGCGTAACATCAGCCCGCTCGATTTCGATCAGCGCCACCGCATCCAGACCACCTTCGACTTCCGCTATGGTTCGGGCACCGATTACAATGGTCCGATGCTGTTCGGCAAGCCGATCCTGCAGCGCACCGGCCTCAACGTGGTGGGCATCCTCGGCAGTGGCACGCCTTACAGCGCCAGCAGCCGCATCATCAACGAGGGACAGGGCATCGGCACCCACGCCCTCACCGGCTCGTTGAACGGCGCGCGACTCCCCTGGCAGTTCACCACCGACCTGCAGCTCGACCGTGACATCCCCCTCACCTTCAACAAGGGCGAGGGCGAGGACAAGGCCAAGAGCGCGAACCTGAACGTGTACCTGCTCGTGACCAACGTGTTCAACACCGAGAACATCACGGGCGTATGGCGCGCCACCGGTTCTCCCACGGACGACGGCTACCTGGCCGCCCCGCAGTACCAGAACGAGATCAACACGCAGGTGAACCCCGCGAGCTACACCGACCTCTACGCACTGAAGGTCAACAACCCGTACAACTTCGGTGCGCCTCGTACCATCCGTCTCGGCTTCCGTTTCGATTTCTGATCCCAACCGTTCAATGCGAACGAACATGAACAGCATGATCAACGACCGCTTCAGCAAGCCCCTGATGTTCTCGGCGCTGCTCGGTCTGCTCGCCGTGCCGGCCTTCGCACGCGAGTCCACTTGGGCCGCTGGTCCCGGAGGCGGGAACGGCGGTGGAGGCGGGACCTCTTCGGGGCTGGGCGGCGCAAAGGCCTCCGGCTGCCAACCCTCGACCGCCATCGCGGTGCTCGAGCTCAACAACGTGCGGGCGCGTATCGAAACGGGCGGGAACATGTGGCAGAACCGTGCCTCGGGCACGCCGGCCTACTTCGTGCCCAAGAGCGCGGACCCCGGCATCATCGGCCCCAGCGCGCTGTTCGCCGGTGCGCTCTGGATGGGTGGCATCTCCCCGGACAACCAGCTGAAGCTCGCGGCGGTGCGCTTCCGCCAGGAGGGTAACGACTTCTGGCCCGGCCCGCTCACCAACACGGGCGATGCCAGCGTCACCTCCGATGTGTGCCTGGCCTACGACAAGTTCTGGCGTACCACGCGCCTGCAGGCAGCGCAGCACGATGCATACTACAACTGCCTGGCCGACCCTGATTGCGACGCTTCGCTGGAGTTCCCCGACGGCTATATCACCCCGAACACCTTCTTCGAGTGGCCGGCCATCGGTGATGTCTCCCAGGGCCAGGACCTCTACATCGCCCCCTTCTTCGACTTCAACGGCGATGGTGATTATCAGCCCTCCGACGGCGACTATCCCGGTTACGACCTGGACGGCGTCGTGGATTGCAAGAGCCGCTTCCGCACGGACCCCGTTCCCCTCTTCGGTGATGAGAACCTGTTCTGGGTGTTCAACGACAAGGGCAACGTGCACACCGAGACGGGCGGCCAGCCCATCGGCATGGAGGTGCGCGCGCAGGCCTTTGCGTTCAGCACGAACGACGAGGTGAACAACATGACCTTCTATAACTACGTGCTCATCAACCAGGGCACGCAGACCTTGACGAACACCTACTTCGGGCAGTGGGTGGACGCGGACCTTGGCTGCGCCAACGACGATTACGTGGGCTGCGATGTGCAGCGCGGTCTGGGCTACGCCTACAACGGTGACGACAACGACGAGGCCTGCAACGGCACTCCGGGGTATGGCCAGCAGCCCCCCGCGGTGGGCGTGGACTTCTTCGAGGGGCCCTACCAGGACGAGGATGGCGTTGACAACCCGCTGACCACGGACTGCAATCTGGCCGTGGCGCAGAAAGGCATCGTGTACAAGGGCATCGGTATCGGCTACGGTGATGGCGTCACGGACAACGAGCGCTACGGCATGCGTGCCTTCCTTTACCACAACAACAACGGATCGGTGACGGGTGACCCCTCGATCGCGATCCACTACTACAACTACCTCAAGGGCATTTGGAAGGACGGCACGCCGAACACGTACGGTGGTACCGGGTACACGACCACGCCCGGTGCCCAGCGCGCCTTCTACATGTTCCCCGGTGACAGCGACCCACTGGGCTGGGGCACGCAGTGCAACCCGCAGACGAGCTGGACGGAGGAGAATTCGAACAACGCACCGTTCGACCGCCGTTTCATCCAGAGCGCAGGCCCCTTCACCCTGGAGCCGGGCAACTACAACAACATCACCGTTGGTGTGGTGTACGCACGCGCCACGGGCGGTGGTCCCTTCGAGAGCGTGGAGGAGGTGCGCCGCGCGGACGACAAGGCCCAGTCGCTCTTCGACAACTGCTTCCGCATCCTCAATGGCCCCGACGCTCCGGACCTGAGCCTGCAGGAGCTGGATCGCGAGCTCATCCTCTACATCCGTAACAACCCCAACGGGAACAACCCGAACGAGACCTACGAGGAGCTCGACCCCACGATCCCGGAGACCGCCCCCGATCGCTTCTACCGCTTCCAGGGCTACAAGATCTACCAGCTGAAGGATGCGAACGTGAGCGTGAGCGACATCAATGACGTGACCAAGGCCCGCCTGATCGCCCAGTGCGACATCCAGGACACCGTGCGCCAGCTGGTGAACTACATCCCCGACCAGAACATCGGTCTGCCTGTCCCCACCGAGATGGTGAACGGAGCCGACACGGGCATCTTCCACAGCCTGCGGATCACGGAGGACGCCTTCAGCAGCGGCGATCCCCGCCTGGTCAACTTCAAGACCTACTACTTCCTCGCTATCGCATACGGCTACAACAACTACGAGGATTACAACCCGGTCACGCTCACCGGCCAGGCGTACCCCTACCTCGCCAGCCGTAAGTCGGCGACCGGCTCGATCCGCAGTTACGCTGGCATCCCGCACGATCCCACCCCGGAATCCGGTGGCACCGTGGCCAATGCGGCCTATGGTTCGCAGTTCCAGATCACCCGCTTCGAAGGCCAGGGCAACGGCGCGCTGGAGCTCGACATGGAGCAGAGCTCGATCGATGCCATCCTCGCGGGTTCGCCCTGGAGGCAGGACGAGCTGAGGTACAAGGTGGGCAAAGGGCCCATCAACGTGAAGGTGATCGATCCGCTGAACGTCCCCTCCGCCGAGTTCGAGATCTGGTTCCAGGACTCCACGGACCTGCCGAGCATGGTCGACTTCGGCACTTACGATGAGTTCAACGATGCCTTCTGGTACATCAAGAACCTCACCACCGGCGAAGTGATCAACAGCAACCAGGCCATCCGGGTCGCGGATGAGATGCTGATCACCAAGTGGGGGATCTCGGTGAGCATCGGCCAGAGCTTCTATGCGGACAACGGCGACTATACCCTGCCCTTGAACGCGGAGGTGACCTATGCCGATCCGTCCAAGGCCTGGTATGCCGGCATCCCCGATGCCGATGGCGACAACGTGTTCAACTGGATCCGCGCGGGCCTGGCCACGGACGACGGAACCCTCTACCCGGACTACGCCGGCAAGGATGACGACCAGAACTTCGAGAAGGTCCTGGGCGGTACCTGGAGCGTATGGCCGCTGGTGGGCGATACCTCGTTCCAACCCGTGAGCCCTGCCCTGAAGAGCTCCACCAACGTGGCCAAGATCGCCCAGGTGAGCAGTTGCCTCGTGGTGTGCACGCCTGACAAGAGCAAGTGGACCCGCGTGCCGGTCGTTGAGCAGTGCGAGACCGAGATTTACCAGAGCGAGACCGGTGCCGACAAGAACGAGCTGCGTGCCAAGGCGAGCGTGGACAAGAACGGTATCCCCTCGGGCCAGCCTGGCTGTAACGAGGGTGAGGCCCAGCTCACCAGCGCCACGGGCATGAGCTGGTTCCCCGGCTATGCGATCGACCTGGAGACCGGCGAGCGCCTGAACATGGCCTTCGGCGAGGACAGCTTCTGGGGCGGCCCCCGTGGTCGGGACATGATCTGGAACCCCGATGATCAGTTCACCACGCCCCTCGGCGAACCCCTGCTGGGCGGTGGCCACTGGATCTATGTGTTCAAGAACGAGCAGCGTACGCGCGGCACCAGCAATGCCATGCCGCAGTACGACGAGGCTGCGTGGATGATGGGCAAGTACAACGCCAACACCGTCCCCGAGCTCACCCGTGTGTACCGCGCGGTGAACTGGATCGGTTCGGCGGTGCTGGTGCCCGGCACGAGCCTGCTGAGCATGCAGGACGGCCTGATCCCCACGGAGACCCGCTTCGTGCTGCGTGTGGCCAAGCCCTACACCACCTACGTGGACCCCTACGGTGGCTACACGCCCGCCATCACGCCGACCCGCAACAACGGCCTGCCGTTGTACGGTTTCAGCACCAGCGGCAGCGCCACGCTCACCAGCCAGAACGAGGTGGCCACCACGGCCCTGGACGACATCAACATCGTTCCCAACCCGTACTACGCCTTCAGTGGCTATGAGACCTCGCGCCTGGACAACCGGGTGAAGTTCATCAACCTGCCGAAGGACTGCACGATCAGCATCTACAACGTGAGCGGCACGCTTGTGCGGAAGTTCCGCAAGGGCAGCGAGCTCACCTACCTGGATTGGGACCTCCGCAACCAGGTGAACGTGCCCATCGCGGGTGGTGTGTACATCTGCCACATCGATGCCCCGGGCATCGGCGAGAAGGTGATCAAGTGGTTCGGTGTGATGCGTCCGGTGGACCTGCAGAACTTCTAAGCGGACGCGGAAACAGGATTTAGAGCATGAAAGCGATGCGAAAGAGGATCCCGGCCCTGGCCCTGGCGGCCGTTGTGAGCGGTAGCGTGCTGGCTGGCAACCCCGATCGGGCCGGCAGCGCCGGTGCCACCCAGCTGCTGATCAACCCCTGGGCGCGCAGCAGCGGTTGGGCCCTGGCCAACACCTCCTCCCTGCGCGGTGTGGAGAGCATGTTCGGTAACGTGGCGGGCCTGGCCCACACGCGCAAGACCGAGCTGGTCTTCAGCACCACGCGCTGGCTCGAGGGCAGCGACACCAAGATCAACGCGCTGGGCTTCGGTCAGAAGCTCGGCGAGAGCAGCGTGATCGGCATCAGCGTGATGACCATGTCGTACGGCGACCTGCCGGTGACCACGGTGAACCAGCCGGAGGGCGGCCTGGGCACCTTCAGCCCGCGCAGTTCGAACATCGGCCTGTCCTACGCCAAGGAGTTCAGCAACAGCATCTATGGCGGCATCCAGTTGAAGATGGTGAGCGAGAGCATCGCCAACGTGCGCAGCCAGGGCATGTGCTTCGACGCCGGCATCCACTACGTCACCGGCCCCACGGACAACGTGCACTTCGGCATCAACCTGCGCAACGTTGGCCCGCCCATGCGCTTTACGGGTGATGGCCTCGCTGTGCAGGGCCTGCTGACCTCGGGCAGCGACCAGCTCACCCTGGAGCAGCGTTCGGAGCGCTTCGAGCTCCCCTCGCAGCTGAACATCGGCGCCGCGTACGACTTCCATTTCACGGAGCTCAGCCGCCTTACCGTGGCGGGCAACTTCACCAGCAACGCGTTCACCCGCGACCAGTTCACCCTGGGCGCCGAGTTCGCGTTCAAGAAGATGTTCCACCTGCGCGCGGGCTACATGTACGAGGATGGCATCACCAATGACGAGGAGCGCGTGACGGTCTTCACCGGTCCGGCGGCCGGCCTCAGTGTGGACCTGCCCTTCGGCTCGGAGAAGGCGAGCGCGATCGCGTTCGACTACGGCTACCGTGCCACCAACCCGTTCAGCGGCGTGCACAGCATCGGCGTGCGCATCAGCCTCTGATCGTACCTAACTTCGAGGCGAGAGGATCCTGCGGGGTCCTCTCGCTTTCTTATCCACCCACGGTCATGGCGAACCCGGCCTACTATACCGAAGAGGGGCTCAAGAAGCTCCAGGACGAGCTCAACCACATGAAGATGGTGGAGCGCCCGCACATCAGCCAGCAGATCGCCGATGCGCGCGACAAGGGCGACCTGAGCGAGAACGCGGAGTACCACGCCGCAAAGGAGGAGCAGGGTCTGTTGGAGGCCCGCATCGCGAAGCTCGAGGAGGTGGTGGCCAACGCCCGCATCATCGACTCGAGCCAGCTCGACACCAGCAAGGCCTACATCCATTGCACGGTCACCGTGCGCCATGCCGAGAACGGCAGCGAACGCAAGTTCACCCTGGTGGCCGAGAGCGAGGCCGACATCAAGACCGGCAAGATCAGCGTGAGCTCGCCCATCGGCAAGGGACTGCTGGGCAAGGCCGTGGGCGAGGTGGCCGAGGTGGTGACCCCCACCGGCAGCACACGCTTCGAAGTGATCGGCATCACGCGCTGATGGCCTCCATCTTCACACGGATCATCCAGGGGGAGATCCCCTGCCACAAGGTGGGCGAGGATGAGCGTTTCCTGGCCTTCCTCGACATCAACCCGCTGCGCGAAGGGCACACCCTGGTGGTGCCCAAGCTCGAGGTTGACCGTTTCTTCGACCTGCCCCAGGACCTGCTGGCCGCGATCATGCCCTTCGCCCAGGAGGTGGCAGAGCGCATCAAGCGCGCCGTTCCCTGCGACCGCGTGGGTGTGGCGGTGATCGGTCTGGAGGTACCGCACGCGCACGTGCACCTGATCCCGATCGACGCCATGCATGACATGGACTTCGGGCGGCCGAAGCTGAAGCTCTCGCAGGAGGAGCTGGCCGCGATCGCGGAGCGCATCCGCCGGGCCTAGCCCTTCTTCACCCGTTCCGGGTTGTTCCGCACGAAGCTGCCCCAATCGCTGGTGCCGCGGCTCGGCGCATGGCGGGTTGGGCGCGCCACCGTGCCCGCCGCGAAATGATGGCACACGGCCACGGCCACCGCATCGGTGGCATCGGTGCTCGCCGGCAGCTCAGCGAGGCGGAGGATGCTCAGCAACATGGCGGCCACCTGCTCCTTCGTGGCGTTGCCGTTGCCGGTGATGCTCTGCTTCACCCGCTTGGGCGCATACTCCACCACGGCGAGGTCACGGTTCAGGGCGGCGGCGATCGCCACCCCCTGCGCGCGGCCCAGCTTCAGCATGCTCTGCACGTTCTTGCCGAAGAACTGCGCCTCGATCGCCAGCTCGTCCGGATGGTGCTTGTCGATCAGCGCCTGGGTGAAGCGGAAGATCTCGCGCAGCTTCAGGGTATGGTCGTGCGCCGCGTTCAAACGCAGGGCCCCGGCATCGAGCAGGCGCGCGCTCCGGCCCTCCTCCAGCAGCACGCCGTAGCCCATGACGGTGGTGCCCGGGTCGATGCCCAGTATCACCCGTTCGCGGGGCTGGCCGTTCATCGTGAAGGCCACCGGTCTACTTTTGAACGTCTCCATTCCGTGCATCCCTTCCGATCGTGACACGCCGAACCTTGCGCTGGGTCCGTTGGGGCGTGTTCGCCGCGGCGTGCGCGTTCCTCTACCTGCGCCTGGCCGGCCACCAAGGTATGCACCCGGGAGAGGCAGGGCTGCACGGCCTGACCATGGCCTGGCCCGCACTGGCGGTCGCCTTGGCGCTGATGCCGTTGAACTGGACCCTGGAGGCCGTGAAATGGCGCCTGCTGGTCCGTGGCCTCGAGCCCATGCCCACCGCCCGCGCCCTGGCTGCCACGCTGTGCGGCACGACCATCGGCCTCATCACCCCCAACCGCGTGGGCGAGTTCGCGGGGCGCGTCCTGTTCCTGCCGCCGGAGCACCGCGTGGAGGGCGGGTTCATCACGGTGCTTGGCAGCATCGCGCAGTTCGTGGTGACGCTCTTCTCCGGCGGCATTGCGCTGGCCGTTGGCGGGGCGACCATGCTTCGCGGCCTGGTGCCCGATGCCGTAGGGTTGGTGGTGCTCTGGTCGGCCCTGCTCATCGGTACCGGCGCCGTGGTGCTCTACCTGAGCCCGGCGCTGTTGGCGCGATTGCTGCTGGGCGTGCCCCTGCTGCGCCGCTTCGAGCGTGAGGCGCATGCGTTGGACCGTGTTCCTCCGCGCACGCTCCGCGTGGTGCTCGGGCTCAGTGCGGCGCGCTACGTGGTCTTCACCGTGCAGTTCGCCGGCCTTGCCTGGCAGATGGCCGGCACGCCACCGGTGGCCGCACTGCTGGCGGTGCCCGTGGTGTTCCTCGTCACCACGCTCGTGCCCACCACGGCGCTCACCGAGCTCGGCGTGCGCGGCAGTGCGGCCGCGGCCTTCATCCCGGGCGATCCCGCCGCGATCGTACCGGTCTCGGCCCTGCTGTGGGTGATCAACCTGGTGCTTCCCGCCCTGGTCGGCGGTGTCGTGCTGCTCGTGGCCCGCATACGGACCACGCGCGAGGAACCATGAACGCCACGCAGCTCCCGGCGCTCGGTGCCCTTGCACTGGCCCTCTTCCATGCTGCACGCATGCACGCCTGGCGCACTGCCCTTGCCCGGCTCGAAAAGCGCCCGGCGCAGGTGGATGCGGGTGATGTGCCCATCACGGTGGTCGTGCCCGTACGCGACGGGGAGTCGACGCTGGTGCCCCTGCTGCAGGACCTGTACGCACAATCGCACCGCGAAGTGATGGACGTGGTGGTGGTCGACGACCATAGCACCGATGGCACCGCCGCCCTGGTGGAACGCATGGCCCTTCGATGGCCGGGCCTGCGGCTCGTGCGGCTGACCGAAGGAGCGGGGAAGAAGGCCGCGCTGATGGCGGGCGTGCGTGCGGCGAGGCATCAGCTGCTGCTCTTCACCGATGCCGACGTTCGATGCGGTCCCGAGCGCGTACGCAGCGTGGCCGCGCATTGGGAGGTGCATCGCTGGCACCTGTTGGTGGCCCCGGTGCGTACGTATGGCGACGGTCTCCTGGGCCTGTTGCAGGAGGAGGAACAGGCCGCGTTGTTCGGTGCTGCCGTCGGCACCTGGTCCGAGGGTACGCCCATGCTGGCCTACGGCGCCAACCTGGCCGTGACGCGCGAAGCCTTCGAGGCGGTGGGCGGCCACGGCGGCGACCGCTGGGCGAGCGGCGATGATGTGTTCCTGCTGGAGCGCATGCGCCGTGCCGGCCGGAAGGTGGCCCTGCTCGCCGATCCGGCGGTCATCGTCGCCACTCCGGGTGTCACCTCATGGCGCGCGTTCGTTTCCCAGCGTCTCCGGTGGGCGGGGAAGATGCGCGGGGTGAAGGCGCTCGGTGGCACCTTGGGCGCGCTGGTGTCGCTGCTGCTGCCGTGGTTGCTGGTGTTGGCGACGGTGCACATGGCGCGCCATGCCAGGTTCGGTCAGGGCCTGCTGTTCGCCGTGCTGATGCTGTGCGTGGCCTGGTGCGCCTGGGCCTTTCCCACCGTGGGTGCTTCCGGCGATGCACGCACGCTCCTGTGCGGTCGCCGCGCGCCGTGGCGCACCACGCTGGCCCTGGTCTGCTTCTCGCTCTACGCCCCGGTGATCGCCCTGGCCTCGCTTGTGGTGCGCCCCCGGTGGAAGGGCAGGCGCGTGTGAGCCGCTGCGTTACTCCGTGCGCACCGCGCGTGTGGAGACCCCGGTGCCCGAAGCGTGCACGACGTACACGCCCGGCGGCGCGCCGGCGAGATCGATCACCGTGCTCCCCGAGGCCTGGCGTGACTGAGCGATGGCCATCGTTCGACCGCTCGCATCGAGCACGGTGAGCATGCCTTGCAGGTCGTGGGCATGGAGCACGTGCAGCTGATCACCGACGAAGCGGGCCTGCATGGCGTGCGCAGCGGCAAGCTCCTCCGGCAGGCCCACCATGTTGCACGGCAGCGTGGCTGTGGGGAGCTGGGCGTCGATCCAGTTCCACCGCTCGTGGAGGAACCACTTCAGCGTGTCCACCTCACCGGCGTGGTCCTGCGCGATGTAGTAGTTGGGCCAGGTGTAGACACCGAGCAGGGGCCATACCTTGAAGTTGAAGCCCTGGCTCTCATTGAGCATGGCGGCCATGGAGTCGATGCGCGCATCGATGGCGGCGATGCTGAGCGCGCCCATCTTGAGCTCCTCCCACCGGCAACGCACCACGCGCTGGAACGCGGGCTCCGCCATCAGCAGCTGCCACCATCCGCTCACCTGCTGTGGCGCGGTCCCGCACACCTGCCCGAAACGGTAGGCCCAGCCCGTGGTCTTCCACGCATCGCAATAGTCGCCGTTGCCCCCCGCGATGTCGAAGTCCCATACGGGACCGGCCACGAGCCGGCCGCCGTTGCTGTTCTTGTCCTTGTGGTAGAAGGTGCTGATGCGGTAGCCGTCCACGTTGCGCATGAGCTCGTTGATGAGCACCAGGTCGGCGAAGGAGACGGGCTCGATGAAATGGGGGAACCCGGTGATCGGGTCGTCCGGGAAGGCGCTGGTCAACGCGCTCTCGAAGCTGTCCACGTAAGCTTCGATGTACTGGGCCTGCTGGGCCACGAGCTCGTCCTCGTCAGGGTCGTCGTATTGGATGTACACGTCGGGACCGTTCGGTGCATAGGCCGGTGGCAGCTGGCTGTACCAACCGTCACCGCCGGATCCCGTGGTCTTGTCGACCTTGATGATGTAACCGCCGGTGAGCTCATCGCCGCTCACATCGGTGGGCAACAGCTTGGCGATGTCCACGCGTTCGGGATCGCGCTTGATCTTCTCGGTGAAGGTGTATACACCTGCATAGGTCCCGTTCAGCACCAGGTCCACATGCATGGTCCGCGGCGCATAGCGGCCCATGTCGCGCGCTGTGGCGTAGACGAAGGCGTTGCGCATCAGGCTCTTGTCCGGATAGCCCGCGCTCAGCACCCAGTCGTTCTCCGACGGCATGCCGAGCAGTGCGGTGTCGATGGTGTTGCCTAGCGCATCCCATGTCTCCAACCCGTAGCTCTTCTTGGGCATGGTGGCCGAACTGGCGCCACGCAGCTCGATCCCCACCTTGCCCTCGAAGTGGTTGAAGGGGTCGGTGAGGCGGTTGCGCACCCCGGGCCCGTTCCAGATGATGCCGATGTCGGCCATCACCTTGGGCTCGTCCACGATGGCCTCCCCGTTGGTGTTGATCACCACGATGGGCAGGTCGCTTTCCGTGAAGCTGAAGTAGCCGGCCGGGTCGTTGCCGAAGGTGATGCTCCAGGCGAGCAGGGTGCCGGCGTCGGCGAAGGGGTAGTTGTCGTTCACCTTCAACGACCACACGGCGTTGCCGTTCTGCCCGTTGTTCACCAGGCCCAGCTGGCCCTGCGGTCGGAAGCTGCCGGAGAAGGGGGGCGTGGCGGTGAGGATGCTCGTGGCGGCATCCTGCTCGAAGCAGGTGGCGATGTAGTTGTTGCCCGAGCCACCGTTCGCGATCGACAGGGGCACCGTGGTCCCATCGGGCGCCACCAGGCTCAGCTCCATATCGGCCACGTAGGGGTGAAGCAGCGAGAGGCACACGCTCATCACGCCGAAGGTGCTGGTGTCCACCGTCGCGGGGTTCAAGCCGCTCACCGACACGGAGAAGTAGGCGGTGCTGCCATCATCGGGGATGGCGCCGCCTGCGCCCGTGAACGTCTGTGCGCCGACGATCACGGGGGCCAGCAATGGCAGCAGGGGGATCCATGTGCGCATGGTGGCAAGATAGGGCAAGGCCCGGCGCGCGTGCGGCCGGGCCTTGAGCCTTGCGTGGGGTGTTCCCGCTCAGAACGGGAGGTCGTCGTCGCCGATGGGCGGCGCGTCGGCGGCGGAAGGGGGAGGGGCGGAGGAATAGCCACCGCCATGCGACGCCGGGGCAGCGGCCCCCATGCGCTCGATGCGGTTGCCGCTCAGGCTCAGGAAGTACTTCGTCACGCCGTCGCGGCCGGTCCACTCACGGCCGTTCACATAGCACGTCACGGTGACCTCATCACCGGCCTTGAAGCTGTCGAGCAGCGCGGTGCGGTCCTGGGTGAACTCGATGGGGATGTGCTGCGGGCGCTGGCCGCTGGGCTCGGTGATCACGAGCTCGCGCTTGCTGAACTTGTCGCTGACCTGCTGCGTCTTTCCGACGAGCTTGATGCTTCCGGTGATGGTGACCTGTGCCATGGATGATACCGCCGATGTCCGGGTGGTGCGGGTGATGGGTTGAACTTGAAGGGTGTGAAGATCGTGCTTGTCCGTCAGACAGGGGGTCAGCGATCGTTGAAAGCGAGCACCGTGAGCAGGGCTTCCTCCACCTGATCGGCGAGAAGCAGCTGGCGGGCGCGATGGTGCAGGGCGGCACGCAGCTCATCGGGCCGGCCCTGCAGCTCGATGAACAGATCGGCCAGCGTGGTGAGCTTGTGCTCGTTCACGCGTGTCTCGTCCGGCAGGGCCAGCACCGCGCCCAGCCTGCCGAGGTCGCTGCCGGTGAGGATGGTGCTCTCGCGCACGTCGCGGGGCAGGGCGTCCACCCCGATGCCGATCTCCTTCGCGGGCTGGGCCAGTTCGAAAAGGGCATCGCCGTGAGCGCGCACGTAGAAGTGGCCGCCCATGCGGCCCACGAGGTCGATCCTGCGCTGGTCGATGCGTCCGCGCGCGTCGAGCACGTTCTCGTCGATGTGGATCATCACCACCTCGCAGATCACCAGGTTGCCCGCGCCACCACCATTGCCGGTCTCGATCACCTGTTTCACCACGCATTCGAACTGCACCGGGCTCTCCTTCACGCGGAAGGGCTTCACCTTCACGGAGGGCTCCATCGTGAAGCCGGCCTTCTCGAACTCGTTGACCCCGGCGGGGTACTCGGTGCTGGCCAGGGAGGCCTGGTGCACCATGGCGTAGGTGACCACGTTGATCACCACCTCGGGCACGGCCTTCACGTTGTGGTAGGTGTCCTTGGTGGTGTTGTCGCGCCCGCGCCGGGCCGGGCTGAAGATGAGCAGGGGCGGGTTGGCCCCGAACACGTTGAAGAAGCTGAATGGGCTCAGGTTGGGCCGGCCTTCGGCGTCGAGGGTGCTGGCGAAGGCCACAGGCCGGGGACCCACCGCTCCAACCAGGTGCGCGTGCAGTTCGGCGATGGGTAGCGCGCTCGGGTCGATCTGCTTCATTGTGCTGGTCCTCAGGGAGATAGTTGTGGTCGCAGGGCCTGCCGGCAGGCCTCGCGCACGCACGGGGCACGAAGGTAACCGACCGGGGGGAACAGCTACCTTTGCACGCTTTTTCAGCCTACGGACGTGGCGGAACTGGTAGACGCGCCAGACTTAGGATCTGGTACCGCAAGGTGTGGGGGTTCGAGTCCCCCCGTCCGTACAGTGTTCCGCCCTGGCCCTGGCGAAGGCGAACAGGTCCGCCGCAGTTCCGGCGACCA
>JAEUSV010000167.1 GCA_016788485.1 Flavobacteriales bacterium | reverse complement strand
GCGCTGCAGCTCGATGTAGTAGTCCTCGCCGAAGAGGTCGAGCCACCACTTGAACTCGGCCTCGCCGGCGGCCTCGCCCTTGCGCAGGATGGTGCGCGGCACGCTGGCCGCCAGGCAGCAGGTGGTGGCGATGAGGCCCTTGTGGTACTGGAGCACGAGCTCCTTGTCGATGCGCGGGTACTTGCTGTAGTAGCCCTCGATGTAGCCCAGGCTGCAGAGCTTGCTGAGGTTGCGGTAGCCTTCGGCGTTCTTGGCCAGCAGCAGCTGGTGGTAGCGGTTGTCGCGCTCCTCGCGGGTGAACTGCTTCTTGTGCCGGTCCTCCACCAGGTAGAACTCGCAGCCCACGATGGGCTTCACCTTGGGGCTGCCATCCTCGTTCTTGTGCTTGCCGGCCTCGGCCACGAACTTGAACACGCCGAACATGTTCCCGTGGTCGGTGATGGCCACGGCCGGTTGGTTGTTCTTCAGCGCCTTCTTGTAGAGGTTGGGGATGGAGGCGGCGCCGTCGAGAAGACTGAACTGCGTATGGACGTGGAGGTGGGAGAACTGCATGGCGGAAGGGCCACGAAGTTACCGGGCGGGGGTGGGGTGCTCCCGGTCCAGTTATCCACGATCCGTGGACAGCGCGGTCAGCGCTTCACGAACCGCGACCGCGCGCCCGTGCGGACCGATCGCAGCACGTAACTGCCTGGCGGAAGCCCGCGGATGTCGAGCCGGCCGCTCGTGGTGGTGCGCATCACCTCCCGGCCGTTCACGTCCAGCACCACCACCGTGTCGTGCTCCGTGCAGGCAGGGATGATGAGCTCGTCCGTCGCCGGCACCGGGTAAGGCGCGGCGCTCGTCGTGGAACGCGGCCCGTCGTCGATCACGGTGGACAACGGCGACAGCCGTGCGATGAAACCGTCCGCGTTGGAGCCGATGACGTACGCACGGCCCGCAAGGAACAGGTGCCCCTGATCGTCGGTGACCATCGCGTTCACATCGGTGCGCGAGGAGCCCGGCACCTGCCAGGGCTGCTTGTACAGGCGCGTGCCTGCGGTGTCGTAGGCGTACAGCACGCTTGTGGCGCTTCCTGTGTGGATGAGCCACCGGTCGCCGTCGAGCCGGGCGAAGTCCATGTTGAGGCAGGCGGTGAAGGTGGCGCCCATGGCCGTGTCGGTCCAGAGCACGGCGCCCGATGGGCTGAGCTTGGCCAGCAGGAGGTAGGGGCCTGGGATGGACAACTGGTACTGCCCCTGGCCGATGGCATAAGTGTTGCCGGCAGCGTCGCATTGCACATGCGTGATGCGGCTGCTGGCACTGGTGAGGCCGGGGTAGCTCAGGTCCTGGCTCCAGGCCACCGTTCCATTGCCGTCCAGCTTGGTGACGTTGAACTGCTGCGCGCGGTTCCCACCGACGAAGGCGTTGCCAAGGCCATCGGTGGCGAGCGCGTGGTTGTTGTCCTCGCTGCTCATGGCCAGGTCGGTGGTCCACAGGTGCGTGCCGCTGCTGTCGAAGGCAACGAGGCCGCAGGCGCCGGTGCCGTTGCGGCACCACAGGGTGATGAGCGTGTCGCTCAGGCACTCCACACCGATGGCCAGGCCGAAGGCCCCCCAGTTCGCGGGCAGGGGAAGGCTGGTGCTCCAGGCCAGGTCTCCATCCGGTTCCACCTTCAACAGCCCGGGCCGCGGCTGGAAGTTCACCGTCACGGAGCCGGCCAGGTACACGTTGCCCGCCGCGTCCATGTCGGCGTCCGAGAACGAATCACCGGTCGCGAAGCCCGGACTGTTCCACACCACGGAGCCCAACAGGGCGCCCGTACTTGAGAAGCGCATGGCGATGATGTCGTTGGTGCCGGAGCTGTTCTCGAAGTCGCCGCACGAGAGCAGCGTGCCATCGGGCAGTCGGAAGAGCTTCCACGCCCGGCCGATGCTATCGGGCAGGCCGTTCCGCCATTGCTCCGTGCCGTTCGCATCGAAGCCGGCGATGAAATGCTCCAAGGTGTTGCTCGGCGTGAAGAAGCCGTTGACGAACACGTTGCCGGCACTGTCCACCTGCAGGTCCTCCCCGCTGTGAAAGCCGGAGAGGTTGTCGAACGTCGCGACCCAGTCGGTGGTGTACTGTGCATCGCAGCGGATCGCGCCGGCCGCTTGGAGAAGGGCGGCCACGAGGAGAGCCTGCAGGCCAGGGAGGAGCGGGAGTGCGGTCATGGGGCCGGTTCGCTTTCGTTCGTCAGGGTGTGCGCACCACCGCCTCGCAACGCACGGGGAAGTTCACGCTTCGGGCGATGAAGCAGTACTTGTGCACCTCGCCGTGGAAGTGGCGCGCCTTCTCCAGCATGCCCGCATCGGCCACCTGCACATCGGGGCGCAGCACCACCTCGGTGAAGTGCCCGCCACCGTCCTTGGTGAGCAGCAGGGTGCCTTCGGCGCGGTCGCGGTAGGCGGTCACGTTGATGCGGGCACGGGCGCACAAGGCGAGGTAGGTGAGCAGGTGGCAGCCGCTCAGCGCGGCGAGCAGCAGGTCTTCGGGGTTGTGAAGCGCCGCATCGCCGCGGAACATCGGATCGGCGGTGCCGATCAGGTCGGGCTTGCCGGCGATGCGGATGAGGTGCGCGCGGGAGTAGCCCTCGTACGTGGAGGTGCCCTGGCCGAGGTCGCCCTGCCATTCGAGCTCCAGTGAGTATGGGTGCGTGCCTGTGTTCACTTGCGTTGTGCCTTGATGCGTTCCTCCAGTGCGGGCAGCTTCCGCTTGTAGGCTTCCAGGTCCCAGGACATGCCGAAGAGCTTCAGGTAGTCGGCCAACGGTTGAAGACCAACGGCGGCGCGCCGGTCGTCGACATGGTCGGGGTCCTCCAAGGGGCTCAGGCATTGTTCGCCGCTGCCGGGGTCGATGCCGATCTGGCTGCCATAGGTCTGGCGCCTGCCCTGACCGAGCGCCACGCGGTCCTCGAGCAATGCCAGGCTCGAGGCGCGTGCGTTGCCCCTGGCAACTGCTTCGCGCATCATCGGCAGGTACTTTTCCTGCGTCGCTTGGTCCGAATGCTGGATCACCAGGAAGAGCGTGCTGTTACCCTTGCCACCGACCACGTCCTCGCCCAACCAGCCCCGTTCATCCAGGATGCGCTTGATCACGATGAGGTTGGTCGAGTCCTTCTCGGCCATGGTGCGCCACAGCAGCTGCATCTCCTTGGATTCGCGACCATACTTCGCTTCCACATCGCCAATGCTGCGTCGCAGGGTCTGGTCCTCGTCGAAGATGCTGTCAAGGAGGGCCACAAGGGGCTTGTCGAACTTCGCCTCGAGGCGGTCCTTGTTGGCTTGGACAAGCGCCACCAGCGGCGCCCAGCGCGCATCGGCGTGCAGACTGTTGAGGTCCGCATCGGTGGTCAGGTGCGACACGTTGGTGTAGTCCATCAACCGCGCGATGCGCTCGAGGTTGAAGAAGGCCGAATCGGGTACACCGGCCAAGGCCCACGAACAGGCGGCGTTGTACCGATCGCTCTGCGTGCCGCGCCAACCGTTGCTGGCGAAGGCTGCGGAATAGGTGCGGGCCGAGACCGCATGATCGCCGGCCTGGTAGCTCGCCCAGGCCTTGGCCACCAAGGTGTTGTACTCCGCGGAGATCTGCGCATCGACGCGACCGAACGCGGCCAGTGTCGCAAGAAGGAGCAGGGCTCTTGCCATGAGCGAAATGTAATCCGGGGAGCCTGCAAGTTCCGGAGGCATTGTGCAACTTCACGTCACAAGGACCTCTCGATGTCCGTGCTCCACACCTTCTACACCGCCTTCGCGCAGCGCGACTGGGCGATCATGGGCGCATGCTACCATCCCGAGGCACGCTTCAGCGACCCGGTGTTCCCCGACCTGGATGCGGCGGGGGTGAAGGCCATGTGGCGCATGTTGCTCACGGGGAGCACCGACCTGTGCATCAGCTTCACGGTGGTGAAGGAGAACGACAAGGGCGGCGAGGTGCGGTGGGAGGCCTTCTACACGTTCTCGCGCAC
>JAEUSV010000162.1 GCA_016788485.1 Flavobacteriales bacterium | reverse complement strand
ACGCCGGCATGGCCGAACTGGTCGTAGGCCGCCCGCTTCTGCGGGTCGGTCAGCATCTCGTAGGCCTCCTTGGCCTCCTTGAACTTCTCTTCCGCCTTCTTCGCCTCGTCACCCTGGTTGCGGTCAGGGTGGTACTTCATGGCCAGCTTGCGATAGGCCTTCTTGATGTCGTCCTCGCCCGCGTTGCGGGGCACCCCGAGGATGTCGTAGTAGTCGCGCTTTGCCATGCGGATCTCTGCCGTGAACAAACGATGAAGCCGCGTTGCGGTTCCACCCGGGTCGGGTGGCTCCTCAGCGCGGCGGTGTCAACCGGCCTGGCCCCGCGTTGCCGCGGGGCCGCCGGAGCGGATCACTTCTTGACTTCCTTGAATTCAGCGTCGACCACATTGTCGTCGGCCGCTGCACGTGCCTGGGGTTCCTGCTCCGCCTGCGCCGCGCCGGCACCGCCAGCAGCGGCGGCGGCAGCCGCGGCTGCCGCCTGAGAGTCGGCATACATCTTCTCGCCGAGCTTCTGGCTGGCGGTCATCAGCTTCTCGGTGGCGGCTTCGATGGTGGCCTTGTCGTCGCTCTTCAGCGATTCCTCGGCTTCCTTCAGCGCGGCCTCGATCGCCTCCTTCTCGGGCGCGTCGAGCTTGTCGCCATGCTCGGCCAGGCTCTTCTTCACCGAATGCACCATCGCATCGGCCTGGTTGCGGGCCTGCACCAGCTCGAGCTTCTTGTGGTCCTCGGCGGCGTTGGCCTCGGCGTCCTTGACCATCTTCTCGATCTCGGCCTCGCTCAGGCCCGAGTTGGCCTTGATGGTGATCTTGTTCTCCTTGCCGGTGGCCTTGTCCTTGGCGCCCACGTGCAGGATGCCGTTGGCGTCGATGTCGAAGGTCACCTCGATCTGCGGGATGCCGCGCGGGGCGGGCGGGATGCCATCGAGGTGGAAGCGGCCGATGGTGCGGTTGCCGGCGGCCATGGGGCGCTCGCCCTGCAGCACGTGGATCTCCACGCTGGGCTGGTTGTCGCTGGCGGTGCTGAAGGTCTCGCTCTTCTTGGTGGGGATCGTGGTGTTGGACTCGATGAGCCTGGTCATCACACCGCCCATGGTCTCGATGCCGAGGCTCAGCGGGGTCACGTCCAGGAGCAGCACGTCCTTCACATCACCGGTGAGCACACCGCCCTGGATGGCGGCGCCGATGGCGACCACCTCGTCGGGGTTCACGCCCTTGCTGGGCTCCTTGCCGCCGAAGAACTTCTTCACCGCCTCCTGGATGGCGGGGATGCGGGTGCTGCCACCCACGAGGATCACCTCATCGATGTCGGAAACCTTGAGGCCCGCGTTCTTCAGCGCGCTCTCGCAGGGGGCGATGGTGCGCTTGATGAGGCTGTCGGCCAGCTGCTCGAACTTGGCGCGGCTCAGGCTGCGCACCAGGTGCTGCGGGATGCCGTCCACCGGCATGATGTAGGGCAGGTTGATCTCGGTGCTCGTGGTGGAGCTGAGCTCGATCTTGGCCTTCTCGGCCGCATCCTTCAGGCGCTGCAGGGCCATGGGGTCCTTGCGCAGGTCGATGTTGAACTGGCCCTTGAACTCCTCGGCGAGCCAGTCGATGATCACCTGGTCGAAGTCGTCGCCGCCCAGGTGGGTGTCGCCGTCGGTGGCCTTCACCTCGAACACGCCGTCGCCGAGCTCGAGCACGCTCACATCGTGCGTGCCGCCGCCACAGTCGAACACCACGACCTTCTGCTCCTTGTGCTTCTTGTCAAGGCCGTAGGCCAGGGCGGCCGCGGTGGGCTCGTTGATGATGCGGCGGACCTTCAGCCCCGCGATCTCGCCGGCCTCCTTGGTGGCCTGGCGCTGCGCATCGTTGAAGTAGGCGGGCACCGTGATCACGGCCTCGCTCACCGTGGTGCCGAGGTAGTCCTCGGCGGTCTTCTTCATCTTCTGCAGGATCATGGCGCTGATCTCCTGCGGGGTGTACAGGCGGTCGCCGATCTTCACCCGGGGCGTGTTGTTGTCGCCGCGCACCACGTCGTACGGCACACGCGACACCTCCTTCTCGCACTCGCTGAAGGAGTTGCCCATGAAGCGCTTGATCGAGAAGATGGTGTTCTTGGGGTTGGTGATCGCCTGGCGCTTGGCCGGGTCGCCCACCTTGCGTTCGCCGTCGTTCACGAAGCCGACCACGCTGGGGGTGGTGCGCTTGCCTTCGCTGTTCGCGATGACCACCGGCTCGTTGCCCTCCATCACGGAGACGCAGCTGTTGGTGGTTCCAAGGTCGATGCCGATGATCTTGCTCATGGGTAGGGTCTGTGTCGGGCCCCGCTGGTCAAGGGATGTGCCACATGACAGCAGCGTACGGATCGTCAGAAAAACGGACGGACCCGCACATTGGCGGGTCCGTGGGGCTGACGATCAGGCAGAAGCCTGTCAGTTGCAGCTGAAGCCGGTGTTGGGCACGCAGAAATTCAGGAACTGGGTGTACTGGCCTTCGCAAAGCTCCTGCACCGAGTTGTCCTGGGTGTTCAGCTGCTTGTTGTTCACGCTCTTGAAGTACCGGCTCCCGAAGAGGCCGAACCCGCCGTTCACGTTGGTGTAGTCAGGGCGCTCCTCCACGATCCCGCTCACCGGGTCGGCGAGCTGCAGGTAGGTGTGGAACTCGTCGCTGGCCACCCAGAACACCAGGTCGATGCCCTTGAACACGCGCTTCTGCACCGTGGGGTCGTTCGGGATGGTCTCGCCCAGCAGGCGGTAGAACTCCTGGCCGTCGATGGTGGCGTTCAGCGCCTCGTTGCCGTTGAGCCCACCGGTGACGCGCGTTCCCATGGGGAAGGCCAGCTCCTTCAGCGTGCTGTCCGTGCCGTTGCGCACCTCCACGTACTTCACCACATAGCTCACCTGGTAACGCCGGCCGTCCTTGCCGCTGTTCCAGTTCAGCTCGAAGTCGATGTAGTTGCCGTTGCCGCTCACCAGCCCGATCTTGCCGTTCGGGTTCGCGTCCGTCGGGTTGATCACGAAGTCGTTGACGATGGCCGTGGTGGCGGTCACCTCCTGGCCCTTGGCCGTGAACCGTACACGGAAGTCGTGGTCCTGGGGCAGGTCGCTGGTGGTCCTGAAGTAGTAGATCTTGTGCACCGGGTTGTAGAAGGTGCCGTCCACGCGGTTGTTCAGGATGCTGTCCTCCAGCGTGTAGGTGTTCACCACGGTGCTGCCGTCGAGCTCCTCCACCACGGCGTTCTGGAGCTGGGCCGCGGTGTACTCGTTGGAGTCGGGGATCTGCGCGTAGATGAACGCGTTGTCCTCGCCCAGGTAGGCCTTGTTGATGCGCACCCAGTGGAGGCGGTCGGTGCGGTTCAGCAGGCCGTACACCACCGGACTCTCCTTATAGGGTGCGTTGATCTCCAGGTCGTTGCTGCAGCCGGTCAAGACCGCTACAGCGGTGAGCCCGATCAAGGTCCATTTCCACATGGGCGTGCGATGCGCCGTTGTTCGGCGGGTGCCAAAGATAGACGGAAGGGGTGACCCGGCCCGGCAGGGGGATGGGTCGTGGGCAATGGGTATACGGGTCCGCCGAAGGGGCGATCCGTAGCTTCGTGCCTTCGCCCACACCCCAGCCCCATGAGCGTGATGAAGGACGTGAAGCGCGTGACCACCCACGTGCTGCAGGAGATGAAGAACAACGGCGTGAAGATCGCCATGCTCACCGCCTACGATTATTCGCTGGCGCGGCTGGTGGACGCGGCCGGCGTGGACGCGATCCTGGTGGGCGACAGCGCCAGCAACGTGATGGCCGGCCACGAGACCACGCTGCCCATCACCCTCGACCAGATGATCTACCACGCCAGCAGCGTGGTGCGCGGCTGCAAGCGGGCCCTGATCGTGGTGGACCTGCCCTTCGGCACCTACCAGGGCAACAGCAAGGGCGCGCTCAACAGCGCCATCCGCATCATGAAGGAGAGCGGCGCGCACGCCGTGAAGCTGGAGGGCGGCAGCGAGGTGCTCGACTCGGTGGAACGCATCCTCACGGCAGGCATTCCCGTGATGGGGCACCTGGGCCTCACCCCCCAGAGCATCTACAAGTTCGGCACCTACGTGGTGCGCGCCCGCGAGCAGGAGGAGGCCGAGCGCCTGAAGCGCGATGCCAAGCTGCTGGAGCAGGCGGGCTGTTTCGCGCTGGTGCTGGAGAAGATCCCCGCCAAGCTGGCCGCCGAGGTGGCCGCCAGCGTGCAGATCCCGGTGATCGGCATCGGCGCCGGCAGCGGGGTCGACGGCCAGGTGCTTGTGCTTCACGACATGCTGGGCATCAACCACGAGTTCAAGCCGCGCTTCCTGCGCCGCTATGCCGAACTGCACGACACCATCTCCGATGCCGTGGGCCGCTACGTCAGCGATGTGCGCCGCGTGGATTTCCCCAACGCCGAGGAACAGTACTGACGTGGTGGAGGTGCTCTACCGCGATGCGCACCTGCTGGCCGTGAACAAGCCGGCCGGGGTGCCCGCCCAGCCCGACCTGACCGGCGATGCCGACGTGTGCGCCCTGCTCGGCCTGCGCGACGCCGGCATCCCGCACCGCCTGGACCGGCCGGTGAGCGGTGCCCTGCTCATCGCACTCGACAACGATGTGCTCAACGGCCTGAACGCGGCCTTCGCGGACCGCCGTGTGGAGAAGACCTACCTGGCCATCGTGGAGGGTCGTGTGGAACAGGGCGCGGACCTCGCGCATCACCTGGTGCACGACACGCGGCTGCGGAAGGCCCGGGTGGTCGATGGCCCGCGTAAGGGCGCCACGCTCTGCCGCCTGCGGGTGGATCCCGTGCGGGTGGGCGACCGCTACACGCTGGTGAAGGTGGTGCCCGAAGGCGGTCGTTTCCACCAGATCCGTGCGCAGCTCTCCGCCGCAGGGCATCCCATCAAAGGCGATGTGAAGTACGGCGCCCGTCGTGGCGAGCCCGATCGGAGCATCGCGCTGCACGCCCACCGGTTGCGCTTCGAGCACCCCTTGACCGGCGCCCCGCTGGAGGTGGTCGCCCCGCCACCGGGCACGGGCATCTGGCCGCGTCTGTTGGCCGAGGCCTGACCGGTCACATCGGGTCCACGTCGATCACCAGTTGCACGCGGGCATACCGCGGATCCCCGAACACCCGGTCGATGGCATCGCTCAGCGCGGCCTTCTCGCGTTGGTAGCCTTCGCGGCGCAGCTTCAGCAGCAGGGTGCGCAGGTGCTTGTCGCGGATGCGGGCCACCGGTGGCGCCTCGGGGCCGAGCACACGCGGGCCGAAGAGCGGGCGCAGTTCAGCGCCCAGCGCCTGCGCCGCGTCCTGCACGCGCTGCTCGTCGCGGTGCTTCACGGTGAGCTGCACCAGCCGGGTGAAGGGCGGGTAACCGTGCGCGCGCCGCTGCTCCAGCTCGCGCCGGTACATGCCCTCGTTGTCGTGGGCGCACACGAGGTCGAGCACGGGATGGTGCACCTCGCGGGCCTGGATGTACACGGTGCCCGGCGACCGGCTGCGCCCGCTTCGCCCGGCCACCTGGGCCATGAGCTGGAAGGCGCGTTCGTGGGCGCGCAGGTCCGGGAAGCGGAGCATGGCGTCGGCGTTGAGGATGCCCACCACGCTCACGCGCTCGAAGTCAAGGCCCTTGGTCACCATCTGCGTGCCCACGAGCACATCGGCCTGCCCTTCGGCGAAGGCGTTGAGGATGCGCTCGAGCGCGTGCCGTCCCCGCGTGGTGTCCTGGTCCATGCGCAGTACGCGGGCCTCGGGCAGGAACTCGGCGAGCTCCTCCTCGATCTTCTCGGTGCCGAAGCCGAGCATCCGCAGCCGCGGACCACCACAGGAGCCGCATCGTGCCGGTGGGGGATAGGTGCGGCCGCAGTAGTGGCAGCGCAGGTCGTGATCGCGCTTGTGGTACGTGAGGCTCACATCGCAGTGGTCGCACTGGGGCACCCAGCCGCATGTTTCGCACTGCCACACGGGCACGTAGCCGCGCCGGTTCTGGAAGATGATGGCCTGCTCGCGACGCTCGATGGCGCGTTGCACGGCCTCGAGCAGGGTGAGGGAGAAGTGGCCGCGCATGGCCTTGCGCCGCTGCGCATCGCCGAGGTCGACGCGCTCGATGGCCGGCAGGGTGGCGTCGCCGTAGCGTTCCAGGAGCTCCGCGTACCCGAACTTCCCGGAGCGGGCGTTGTAGAGGCTCTCCATGGAAGGCGTGGCCGATCCCAGCAGCGCCTTCGCGCCATGGATGCCGGCCAGCACCAGCGCCATGTCGCGCGCGTTGTAGCGCGGTGCGGGCTCCTGCTGCTTGTAGCTGGGGTCGTGCTCCTCGTCGATCACCACCAGGCCCAGCCGTTGGTAGGGGAGGAAGAGGGCCGAGCGTGCGCCGATCACGATCGGATGTGCGGCCGGCTCGCGCAGCATGCGCAGCCAGAGCTCCGTGCGTTCGCGCTGCGGCACGCGGGAATGGAACACGGTGGCCTGCTCCCCGAACCGCGCCCGCAGCCGTGCCACCACCTGCGTGGTGAGCGCGATCTCGGGCAGGAGGTAGAGCACCTGTTTCCCGGTGCGCACCTGCTCCTCGATGAGCGTGGCGTAGAGCTCGGTCTTGCCCGAGGCCGTCACGCCCCGCAGCAGCACCTGGTCGTGGGTGGCCATGCCGTCGCGGACGGCCTGGAGCGCGGCCTGCTGCGCAGGGCTCAGCTGGATCGCCGCATGGTCGGGAGCGCCTGCGGGCGCTGCATCGGCGGGGCGTTCCGCCTCTTGGAGCACGCCCTTCTCCAGCAGCGGCTTCAGGTGGGCCGGCGTTGCGCCTGCCAGGGAGAGGAGCTCCTCGCGCCGTACCTCGCGCGGTGCGTCCGTGAGGCATCGGCTGAGCTCGATGAAGCGCATGAGCAGGTGCAGCTGCTTGGGCGCCTTTTCGAGCCGGTCGAACCAGGCGTGCAGCTGTTCCTCGGAGCGTGCTTCGGGCCCCTGCTCGACCAAGCGCACCATGCGCGGCTTGAAGCGCTCCCCGATCTCCTCGGCCACGGTGAGGGCGCCCTCCTCCAGCAGCCGCTTGACGGCGGCGATGGGGTCCTTCACCTGCAGGATGTCCGCGGCCTCGCCCAGGGTCAGGCGGTGCCGTTGCTCCAGTACACCGAGGAGGAACGCCCGCCGCGCGTCGGCGGGATGTGCGGTGGCCACGTTGGGCCCGGCGATGAGCGCGGTCTCGCTGGTGAGCACCAGGGCCGCGGGCATGGCGGCGATCATCACCTCGCCGGGCGTGCACAGGTAATGCTCGCGGATGCGTTCCCACAGCGCAAGCTGGTGCGGGTGCACCACCGGAGCCTCGTCCAACACGGCCTCGATCGGGCGTGCGCTCCGGCCCAGCGGGCGTTCGGTGTGCACGCGCATCACCAGGCCCGAATAGCTGCGCCGCGGTCCGAAGGGCACCACCACGCGTTGACCAGGCTCCACGTCCATGCCGGCCGGAACGGCATAGGAGAAGGTGCCTGGCACGGCCAGGGGCAGGATGATCTCGGCGAAGCGTTCCACGGGCTGGGGCACGAAGATCGTTCGCAACCGTCGGTGGCCCTCCAAGCAACGCCGGCGACGGGCGCTGCGTCCATTGGACCCGGGGCCTTCGCCCTGCTACCTTCGCGCCATGCACTTGATCCCGCGCCGCACCCTGCTCCCGGTGGTGCTGTGCATGTTCGCCCTGGGGGCCCGCGGCCAATTGTCCGTGGGCACTTCCATGAGCCCGCAGCAACTGGTGCAGAACGTGCTCCTCGGCCCTGGTGTTACGGCCTTCAATTTCTCGTTCAATGGCCTTCCCGCCCCGCCCACACCGCAGCCGGGCACGGGCAACTTCACCACCTTCGTGTCCAACCTGGGCCTTCCGGCGGGCCTGATCCTGAGCACGGGCAATGTGGCCGACATCGACCAGTCCGGTACCCAGTTCGCTTCCACCGACAACGGGAACGCCAACGGCGACCCCGACCTCCAGCTGCTCAGCGGCCAGGTGATCCAGGACCTCACCATCATCGAGTTCGACTTCATCCCCACCGGCGACAGCGTGAAGTTCAACTACGTGTTCGGGTCCGAGGAATACCCCGGCTTCGTGTGCACGCAGTTCAACGACGCCTTCGGCTTCTTCCTGAGCGGGCCCGGCATCACAGGACCCTACACCAACAACGCTGCGAACATCGCGCTGGTGCCGGGCACCACGCTGCCGGTGACCATCGGCAACCTCAATAACGGCAACCCCAACCAGACGAACTGCCCGCCCACCAACGCGCAGTACTACGTGGACAATGGTGTCGGGACGACGGTGGTGCTCAACGCTTTCACCACGGTGCTGCGCGCCGAAGCGCAGGTGATCTGCGGCCAGACCTACCACATCAAGCTTGCCATCGGCGATGCGGTGGACGCCTTCTACGACTCGGCCGTGTTCCTCGAGGCGGGCAGCTTCCAGAGCAACCAGGTGGCCTTGATCGGCGGTGTGGTGGCAGGCGGGATCGACAGTGTGTTCTATGAGGGCTGCGGCACGGCGCTCTTCCACCTGGTGCGTGGTGCCCCGCTGGACCAGGACACCGTGGAAGTGCTCGTGGCCGGGACGGCGACCGAGGGCGTGGACTACACCAACGTGCCCGCCTCGGTGATCTTCGCCACCGGCCAGGACAGTGCGCTCATCAGCATCGATGCCATCCTGGATGGGGTCCCGGAGGGTTCGGAGACGATCGACCTGATGGTCATCAACGAGGGCCCCTGTGGCACGGATACGGCGATCGCGGAGATCATCATCGAGGAGGCGCCGTTGATCATCATCACCCTGAGCCCCGATACCACGCTCATCTGCGGCGACAGTGCCTGGGTGCAGGCCACGGTCACCGGCGGTTTCGGCAATTACGTGCTCGATTGGGACCAAGGCATACCCGACGGACAGTACGGCGGCTGGGTGAACCCGGCGCAGACCACGGTCTACACGCTTACCGTGACCGATGATTGCGGGGTGATCACCGAAGCGGAGAGCGTCACCATCATCCGGTCGATCCCGGCGCCATTGGTGGTGCAGGCCGTTCCCGACATCACGGTGTACTGTCCCGAGACACCGGTGCAGCTGCAGGCCGTGGTGCAGGGGGGCGAGCCGCCCTACCAGTACAGCTGGTCCAACGGCCTGGGCTTCAACGCCACGGCCCAGGTGGCCCCGGCGCTCACTGCCAGCTACAGCGTAACGGTCACCGACCGTTGCGGTACCGACACCAGCGATGTGGTCACGGTGACGGTGGACCATGATTCCATCCGCGTGGAGATCGTGCCCGACACCTTCATCTGCATCGGCGATACGGCGGTGCTGCGCGCGGTGGCGGTGGACGGATGGGGGGGCTACACCTACCTGTGGAACACCGGTGGCACGGCCGATACGCTGGCCGTGTGGCCCACGGCCAATACGCGCTATTCCGTGATCGTGATGGACGGGTGCGGCATCACCGACGAGGACACCGCCGGGGTGGGGGTGAACGCCCCGCAGGCCGATTTCTGGTGGGGGGGCAGCACGCAGGTGAACAACTTCCCGATCCCCTTCATCGACAATTCGTTCGGAGCCACCAGCTGGAGCTGGGACTTCGGCGCGCCCGGGCTTACGAGCACGGAGCAGAACCCCTACTTCACCTACCCCGAGCCGGGGCTCTACAGTGTGACGCTCGCCATCATGGACCCGCTGGGATGCGTGGACACCCTGGTGCGCGCGATCGAGGTCGAGCAGGAGTTCAACCTGTACATCCCCAACGCCTTCTCGCCCGATGGCGACGGTGTGAACGACCTGTTCCGGGCCGAAGGCACGGGCATCCGCGAGTTCACCATGCGCGTGTACGACCGCTGGGGCGAACTGGTCTTCGAGACGGAGGACATCACCAAAGCCTGGGACGGTGCGTTCAAGGGCGGCCTGGCCACGCCCGGCGTTTACGTGGTGCAGGTGCGGGTGAAGGCCATGATCGGAGAGGCGTACGACCGCATGGGCCATGTGACCCTGGTGCGCTGAGCCTCGTCTGACCTGTATATCGATCCTGCGGTGCCCGGACGCCCGGGCAACGTTCGTGGCCGTTCGGCTTGTCCATGGTACGGAACCAACACGGCCGACCATGGAGAGCAAGCAAGCGAAACGGAACAGGAAGGCGGAGACATCGGAATACGACCTGAGCACCCCGCTGCTGGACAAGTACCTGCGCGAGATGCGCAAGCACATCCGGTTCCCCCGGTATTACAAGCGGGCGTTGAACTGGTAAGGGGCGCATGGCATAAGCCCGGTGCTGTTGAAAAGTGGGTCGTGCGGTGGCCAAGGCCGGGGTGGGGGGGCGCTACTTTCGTTCCCGAACCATTGCAAAGCCACGCGCGATCATGTCGGTGCAGCGAACCATTCAATGGGCCTTTCCCTCGGTGCTGATGCTGGCCCTGCTGGGCTGCGGCGGCGACGGTCCGGCCTCCAACGGCACCACCGGTGGTGCTGACACCTTGGACACGGTGGTCGAACAGCGGACCTCCGATGTGATGAAGGTGGGCGGCCGCCTCTTCAACGTGCCCTCGCCGGTGCAGACCGCGCTGCTCTTCCGCAAGCTCGGCCTGGCCTACGACAAGGCCCTGATGCTTCCCGTGGACCAGGTGGACAAGCTGGCGGGCCGCAACGGCAAGGCGCTGGCCATGGGCATGTTCGGCGCCGACCTGGCCTATGCCACCATCCACAAGGACGGCACCAAGGCCATCGCCGGACTCGGTGTCATCGAGCGCCTGAGCACGGAGCTCGAGGTGTCCAACGCGTTCGGCGCGGACCTCGTCGACCGCTTCAAGAAGAACGTGGCCAACGAGGACAGCCTGCTCGCCCTGAACGGCATGGCCTTCCGCGCGGCCGACACCTACCTGCAGGACAACGGGCGCAACACGGTGAGCGTGCTGGTGCTCACGGGCGGCTGGGTGGAGTCGCTCTACCTCACGGTGAACGCCGCCGCAGGCAAGAACGACCAGGCCATCAGCACGCGTGTGGGCGAGCAGAAGCGCACGCTGGACGACCTGGTGAAGGTGCTGGAACAGGCCCAGGACAGCTCGCTGGCCACGGTGGTCACGGAGCTCAAGGCCCTGCAACAGGCCTACGCGGGTGTCACCACCAGCTACACCTACGAGAAGCCGGTGACCGACCCCAAGACCAAGACCACGCACATCAACAGCAAGTCCGCCGTGACCGTGACGCCCGAGCAGATGAAGGCGATCGCCGCGCAGGTGAACCGGATGCGCAACCTGATCCTGGCCTGACCCATGAGAACCGCCAAGCTCCTTTCCGCGATCGCCCTTGGCGTGCTGCTGCCCGTGGCCGCCAGCGCGCAATGCGACACCATCGCCTCGGTGTGCGAGAAGCACATCACGCGGCAGTACATCCCCGACGGCCAGTTCTACCGCGCCCTGCTCACCGGCGATGAGATGGCCGAGTTCAACCTCACCCTCTTCGGGGGCACCACCTACCGCGTGGCCGCGTGCAGCGGGCTTACGGACGGCAACATCGTGTTCTCGGTGCTCGACCGCGATCGCAACGTGCTCTTCACCAACAAGGAGTTCGGCAACGAGCCCTATTGGGACCTTTCGGTGGCCAACACCATCGATGTCACCATCGAGGCCCAGCTCGACCCTGCCAAGCTGGGCAGTGGCTGTGCCGTGCTGCTCATCGGCTTCAAGCGCTGACCCGGCCCGGCAAGGTCCGGCGTAACCTTCCGGCGGCCCTCCCGTAAAGAGGGCCGCTCGCATTCCGTACGGTCGGATGCGGGCGGTGACGGGATGAGCGAGAAGATCCTCAAAGCGCTGCTTCAACTGTTCGCGATCATCGCGAAGGTGGAGGGCACGTCCGCCGCAGGGCGGTCGGGCACCGCCATCGTGGCGCGTTTCCTGCGCCAGCAGTTCCCCGCCGAGGCCGCCGCCCAGCACCTGGCCACCTTCGAGGCCTTCGTGGCCGCCTACCGCTCCAGCGGCGAGGCCAGCCAGAAGGGACGCAAGCGCACCTCGCTCAACTCCGTGAAGGTGCTGAAGATCTGCACCCAGGTGAACGAGGAGCTCACCCAACGCCAGAAGTTCGTGGTGCTGGTGCACCTGCTCGAGTTCATCCACGCCGGTGGCGAGGTGGGCGAGCAGGAGCTCGAGTTCGTGACCACCGTGGCCGAGACCTTCAACATCGGGTCCGACGAGTTCCGCCATTGCCGCGCTTTCGTTGACGTGCAGAGCGACCGGCGCGAGGATGCCGAGCACCTGCTCTACATCGACGCCGCCGAAGGCCACGCCATGCACCACGCACGCCACCTCCATGCCCATGGGCTGCAGGGCGAGATGCGCGTGCTCCATGTGCCCAGCGTGAACCTGTACGTGCTGCGCTACAACGGCAGCGACCGCGTGCTGCTGAACGGGCAGCCCATGAACAGCGAGCAGGCCTACCTGCTGGGCAACGGCAGCAGCGTTCGTCCGCCCGGCGGCCATCCCATCTACTACAGCGACATCCTCGCCAGCTTCATGCAGGCCCGCAGCGGGCCTGGCATCGTGTTCAAGGCCGAGGGCATCGAGTACACCTTCCCCAATGGCCGCCAGGGGCTCCACGAGCTCCACATGGCCGAAACGAGCGGCAAGCTCATCGGCATCATGGGCGGCAGTGGCAGCGGCAAGAGCACGCTGCTCAATGTGCTCAACGGCAACCTCCGGCCCAGCAAGGGGCGTGTGACCATCAACGGGGTCGACGTGCACACCGAGCGCGACCGCATCCGTGGCGTGATCGGGCACGTGAGCCAGGACGACCTCCTCATCGAGGAGCTCACCGTCTTCCAGAACCTGTTCTACAACGCCCGGCTCAGCTTCGGCGACCTCGACAAGGCGCAGATCACCGAGCGCGTGCTGCGCCTGCTGCAGAGCCTGGGACTTTACGACACCAAGGACCTGAAGGTGGGCAGCCCGCTGGAGAAGACCATCAGCGGCGGCCAGCGCAAGCGCCTCAACATCGCCCTGGAGCTCATCCGTGAGCCGAGCGTGCTCTTCGTGGATGAGCCCACGAGCGGCCTCAGCTCGCGCGATTCGGAGAACATCATGGACCTGCTGAAGGAGCTCGCGCTCAAGGGCAGGGTGGTGTTCGTGGTGATCCACCAGCCCAGTTCCGAGATCTTCAAGCTCTTCGACCGCCTGCTCCTCATGGACCAGGAGGGCCATCCGGTGTACTACGGCGATCCCGTGGACGCGGTGGTCTACTTCAAGAAGGTCACCGGCCAGGTGAACAGCGACGTGGGCCAGTGCAACGCCTGCGGCAACGTGAACCCCGAGCAGATCTTCAACATCCTGGAGGCGAAGCTCGTGGACGAGTACGGCAACGAGACCGACCAGCGGCGCATCAGCCCCGAGGCCTGGAACGAGGTGTTCAGGGCGCAGATGGAGTGCCGGGTGGCGGCCATCCCCAACGCCGACCACGTGCCCAGCAGCACCTTCAAGGCGCCGGGGTGGATCGCCCAGCTCTACGTGTACTTCAAGCGCGACCTGCTGGCCAAGCTGGCCAACCGCCAGTACGTGCTCATCAACCTTCTCGAGGCACCGGCGCTGGCCTTCATCCTCGCTTTCTTCCTGCGCTATGCGGGTGGCGGGGACGGCGCATACACCTACCGGCACAACGACAACATCCCGCAGTTCCTCTTCATCTCCGTGATCGTGGCCCTCTTCCTGGGCCTCACGGTGGCGGCCGAGGAGATCATCCGCGACCGCAAGATCCTGGCGCGCGAGAAGTTCCTGGACCTGAGCTGGGCCAGCTACCTCTACAGCAAGATCGGCATCCTCTTCCTGATCAGCGCGCTGCAGACCCTGCTGTTCACATGGGTGGGCAACACCGTGCTCGGCATCGAGGGCCTGGGCCTGGCGCATTGGGCGCTCCTCTTCAGCACCGCGTGCTTCGCCAACGTGCTCGGCCTCAACGTCAGCGCCAGCTTCAACAGCGCGAAGGTCATCTACATCATCATCCCGGTGCTGATCATCCCGCAGCTCCTGTTCAGCGGCATCATCGTGCGCTTCGACAAGCTGCACCCCTGGTTCGCGAGCGAGAAGCATGTGCCCTGGATCGGCAACATCATGGCGAGCCGCTGGGCCTACGAGGGCCTCGCAGTGGACCGCCACGCCAACAACGCCTACGAGCGCAACTTCTTCGCCTTCGACCAGCGCATGAAGAACAGCAATTGGAAGAAGGACCTGTGGGTGCGCGAACTGGCCAACCGGGTGGGCGAGTTGCGCCGCGCGCTGGGGTCGCCGGAGCGCTTGCGCGCGCTGGCCCCCGACATGGCGCTGCTCCGCAGTGAACTGGCGCGCGAGCAAGCCTCCCTGCGCGGCTTCGAGGTCGCCGGCCTGGAGCGCCTGACCCCGGAGACGGTGGATGGCACGCTGCTGGACGGCATCGACAAGTCCCTCAACACGCTGGTGCAGCATTACCGCAACGTGTACCGGGTGGCCGAGCAGGCGAAGGAGGCCCGCATCGCCGAGCTCACGCGCACCGAGCAGGGCCGGGTGGCATACTTCGAACTGCTCAACGAACACCGCAACGAGAGCCTCTCCGACTTCGTCACCAACAAGAACGATGTGAACGTGATCGTGGAGGCCGAAGGCGAGCTTGTGCAGAAGAGCGGTCCCATCTACCTCGAACCGGTCTCGGGCAACTTCCTCAAGGCCCACTTCTACGCGCCCGTGAAGCGCTTCGGCGACCTGAAGCTGCCCACGGCCTGGGCCAACCTGCTGGTGCTGTGGTCCATGTCCGTGGCCTTCGGTGCGGCGCTGTACCTGAACCTCTTCCCCCGCCTGATGGCGCGGCTATCGCGCAACGCCCCGGAGGCCGGGAAATGACAGGGCCTCCCGCCCTTGGACGGAAGGCCCTGCGCCTTGCAGCATCCTACTTGCCGTCCACCTCCTCGATCTGGATCATCTTGAAGGGGATGTTGATGATGGCCTGGTAGTCCTCGCCCGCCTCGAGCATGTCCTCGTCATCGGCCTCGTAATGCCAGAGCACGGTGACCTCGTTGCCGGTGCCGCGCACCAGTTCCAGTTTCTTGAACAGGTCCAGGATGCACTTGCTGCTGCTGGTGTTGAAGTACTCGAGCTGCACGTGCAGGATCGAGCTGGGACGTGGATCGCGGGCATAGCGGTCGATCCAGTCGATGAGCGGCTTGTAGAACTCGATCGAGTTCTCGGGGATGGACCGGCCCTTGAGCTCGAGCCGGCCGGTGCTGTCGTCGAACAGCACGCTGGGGGTCTTCGGGGTTCCTTCGAGGATGTACGATGCCATGGGATCAGGAGGGGACGTTGACGTTGAGGCTGAAGAAGGTGCGACGGGCATCGTGCGGCACGAAGCCGTACTCGAGCTTGCGTCCGCTGCGCCGTGCGATATCGATGATGCCCAGGCCGCCACCTCCCACCGGGGAATAGCGGCCATCGGCGAGCTTGTTCTTGTACAGATCGCGCAGGCCTTCGGGGTCCAGTGCGTTCACGCGGTCGAGGTGCGCGCGGAGCTGCTCCACCGAGGCGGGGTCCATGTAGTTGCCGGTGAGGACCGAGAACCCCATGTCCGTGCGGGCGATCACCACCACGCCCTCCTCGTCGGCCTCCGCTTCATCGGCACGTGTATGGTGGAAGAGGTTCTGCAGGCACTCCATCACCACGTTGAACACCCGCTTTCGCACCTGGGCCTGTGGCTCCAGCAGGTCCAGCTTGCGCTCCACCAGGCCCAGCAGGGCGGTGATCAGCTCGGCCGTGAGCGTGCCCTTGAACGACAGCATGACACGGTGCCGTTCAAGATCGCTGTATAGCTCATGGATGTTGAGCGCCATGCCTGTGCGGTCATCCCAAAGGTCTGCCCGTCGCCATGGGCGGGGCCGGTGCGTTGCGGGGTAGTTATCCACGGACTTGTCAACCCGCCCACAGCGGCGGTTGGCGTACTTTCGGCGGCCTTTCCCCCACGCTCCATGGCCTGGTACCGGACCTGGTTCGGAACACCCTACTACAAGCTGCTCTACGGCCATCGCGACCACGATGACGCCCAGGCCTGGGTGCGCACGATCCTGGGCCGTACCGGTGCAGCGCCTGGTGCAGCGGTGCTCGACATGGCCTGCGGCCGCGGCCGCCATGCCAGGTGGTTCGTGGACGCGGGCTGCCGCGTCACCGGCATCGACCTGTCCGAGGAAAGCATCGCGGAGGCCAAGCGTGAAGTGCCGGATGCTGACTTCCGCGTGCACGACATCCGCATGCCCTTCGCCGACCGGCAGTTCGACCTGGTGGTATGCCTGTTCACCAGCCTGGGCTATTCCGCGGACGTCGATGACGACCGCCGCGCGCTGAGAGCGGCGTTCGCCGCCCTGCGTCCCGGAGGCTGGTTCGTGCTCGATTTCATGAACACGGCCCGGGTGCTCAAGGAACTGGTGGAGGCGGAGTGCGTGCGCTCGGGCGGCATCCGCTTCACCATCACCCGTGGCCTGGAGCAGGGCCAGCTGGTGAAGCGCATCGCCGTGAAGGACGGGGAGGAGGAGCACCTGTTCGAGGAACGTGTGGCCGCCCTGATGCCCGAGCAGGTCGAGGCCCTCGTGCGCGACGCCGGCTTCGTGGTGCACGAGCGCACGGACGGCCCGGACCCCGAACCTTTCGATGCCGCACGCTCGCACCGCCTGGTGGTCTGGGCCCAACGTCCCCTGCCATGAACCTGTCCACCACCATCGCCCTCTTCCTGGTGCTGCCGCTCGCGGCAGGGGCGCTCGTGCAGTTCAGCAGGCCGGGCACCACCGCCCTGCGCCTGTTGCTCGCCTTCAGCGGCTCGTTCCTCCTGAGCGTGGCGCTCACCCACATGATGCCTGAGCTGTACGAGGCGGCCGGTGAAGGCGTGGGCCCCTGGCTGCTGGGAGGCTTCATGCTGCAGGTGGTGCTCGAGTTCTTCAGCCATGGCATCGAGCACGGTCACATGCACACCGCGCCCGGCCGCGCACTGCCGCTGCTCACCCTGCTCAGCCTCTGCCTGCACTCCTTCACCGAGGGCATGCCCTTCGCCGACGCCCGCGTGCACGGCGACCTGCCCTTCCTGCTGGGCGTGCTGCTCCACAAGCTGCCCATGGCCATCGCACTGGCCACGGTGCTGCAGCGGTCGCAGGTGCCCGTGCTGCGCAGCTGGACCATGATCGCCGTGTTCGCCCTGGCGGCGCCGGCCGGGATCCTGGTGGGCGTGGCCGGTGGCAATGGGCTCGGCGAGGCCTTCCTGCACCGGGCCCTCGCAGTGGCCATCGGCATGCTGCTGCACATCGGCACCACCATCATCTTCGAGACCACCCCCGAGCACCGCTTCAACCTGCAGCGCTTCGCCGCTGTGCTGGTGGGCGCCGCCCTCGCGCTCTGGATGGTGCACTGATCTTTTTTCGTGTCGACATACTTGACCGATCGCTCCGGCGTTCTTTACTTTGAACAGCAAAGTACTTTGAGCATGATCGATCAAGGACCCCATCACCAGGACCTGGCCCACATCCGCGGGCTGATGGAGCGGAGCACACGGTTCCTATCCCTGAGCGGCCTGAGCGGCATGTTCGCGGGTGTGGTGGCCCTGCTGGGCGCCTTGGTGGCGCGCGAGCGTTACGAGGAGCTGATCCTCGCCTCAGGGGGCATCGGCCTTCGCGGTGCGGGTGAGGGTGCGCGTTACCTGGAGTCGCACGTGCTGACCACCGCTTGGGACCTGGTGCTGCTGGCTGCGCTCGTGCTCGTGCTCGCCGTGTCCGGAGCGGCCTGGTTCACCTGGCGCCGGGCGCGGCGCACAGGGCAGGGGCTCTGGGACCCTTCCGCCCGTCGCCTGGCGTGGAACCTCGCCATTCCCCTGGTGTCCGGTGGTCTGTTCTGCCTGGCGATGCTCTGGCACGGCAACGTGGCCTTGGTGGCGCCGGCCACGCTCGTGTTCTATGGGCTGGCCTTGCTGAACGCCTCCAAGTACACGTTGGACGAGATCCGCTGGCTCGGCATCAGCGAGGTGGTGCTGGGCCTGCTCGCCACGGCTTGGGTGGGCGCGGGCCTGCTCTTCTGGGCGCTGGGCTTCGGCGTGCTGCACATCGTGTACGGCGGGCTCATGTGGTACCGCCATGAATCACACGGCAATGACGCCCCATGATCGACGGGCTCAATAAAGCGTTCGAAAGCCGCGTTCGTCTCGGCATCATGGCCGTGCTGGTGGTGAACGACTGGGTGGACCACGCCGTGCTGAAGGACCTGCTGGCCGTGACCGACGGCAACCTCGCGAGCCACCTGGCCGCGTTGGACGCCCTGAAGTACGTGCAGGTACGAAAGCGCTTCGTGGGCAAGCGCCCCAACACAAGCTACAAGGCCACGCCGGCGGGCGCCAAGGCGTTCCGCGCGCACCTCGATGCCATTGACCAACTGCTCAACAAAGACCTCCGCCAATGAACGATCAGCGTTCCCTTCGGGATGACATCCGCACCGTCATCCTGGTGCTTCTTCTGGCCTTCGCGTTCGACCGGCTGTTCTGGCGGCAGGGGGTGGGGCTCAACCTTGCCGTCTTCGCCCTGGCTGCCATGGGTGTGTCGCTGACCCTGCGCCGTGCGGCATCCGGCGCGGCGCGATGGGCCTTGGCGGGCCTCCTGGTGAGCGCCAGCATGCTCGTGGTGCATGGGAGCATCATCGCCGTGGTGGGTACGCTGGCCTGCCTGGCCGTGAGCGCCGTGCTGCTGCTTGAACCGCAACAGCGAAGCGTCCCCGTTGCGCTGGTCGCCTCCTTCCTCAACGGCATCTTCGCTCCAGTGGGTGTGGCCGGGCTGCTCAACGCCGGCTTGAAGGAGCTGCCGGCCACCCGCTCGGGCTGGCGCTGGACACGCCTTGCCTTCGTGCCCCTGCTGGTGGTGGCGGTGTATTTCCTGATCTACCGCGCGGCCAACCCGCGCTTCGAAGCCATGACGGCCGGGTTCCTGGACGGGTTCTTCGAACTGCTGGGCGACCTGTTCGCAGAGCTCTTCACGCCGCACGTCTTCTTCCTGGGCTTCGGCCTGCTCGTGAGCGCCACGTTGGTGCATCGGTTCGCGCCCCACCTGTTCGCCGGGCCTGAATGGCCGATGAAGGAGGCGCTCGTACGCGAGCGCCGCAAGCGCCCGCACTGGCTGCTGCCCCTGTCCATGGGCGCGCTCGATCGGGAACGCCGCATGGGCTTCATGTTGCTCGTGCTCGTGAACGCCCTGCTGCTGGTCGTGAACCTCATCGACATCAGCTGGGTGTGGTTCGGCTTCACGGTGGAGGAGGGCTTCAGCCTGAAGCAGTTCGTGCATGAGGGCACCTGGCTCCTGATCCTGAGCATCCTGCTGAGCATGGCCATCCTGCTCCACCTGTTCCGCGGCAACCTCAACTTCCACCCGAAGGAGCGTCCCTTGCGGCTGCTGGCCTCCGCGTGGATCGTGCAGAACTTCATCCTCGGCGTATCGGTCTTCCTGCGCAACTACCATTACATCCACTTCCACGGCCTGGCCTACAAGCGCATCGGGGTCATCGTCTTCCTGGCGCTGATGCTGGTCGGACTGGTCACCCTGTACCTGAAGATCCGTGAGCGCCGCACCTGGAACTACCTGATCCGCGTGAACGGATGGGCGGCCTTCGTGGCGCTCGTGGGCCTCACCACGGTCAATTGGGACGGTGTCATCGTGCGCTTCAACCTGGCACACTGGAACCAGGGCGAGATCGATGTCGACAACTACCTCGCCATGAGCGACAAGGTGCTGCCCCTGTTGTACGCCGACCTGCCCAAGGTGGAGGCCCAGATGGCCAAGCATCGTGGCAACCGTGTGCGGTGGGTGGAGCACCTCGATCCCCAACGGTTCCGTGCGGACCTGGACCGCAAGCGGGAACGGTTCATTCGTCGCTACCTCAAGCAGGACCTGCGCAGCTGGACATGGGCGGACCAGCGGGCGTTCGAGGCGTTGAAACAGAGCGGCCTTGCAATGGCGGCCCCTGATCGGCACATGCGTGCCACGCAGCCACAGGTCCCTGATGTGGTCAACCAAATCGATGCCTTGGTCGATGGGGAGGAGGCGGTCGTACATGTGGATGTTGCAACGCGCTGAGCCATGGAGGCCGTGACCAACGACCACGACCGCATCCGCCGCGAGATCCGCGCCTGGATCCTGTTCTTCATCGCCGCGCTCTGGGTGAGCGGGCTCACCGCGGTGCCGTTGGAATGGGGCACGGCCTGGCTGGCCGACCTCACACGCGACTGGCCGGGCCCCTGGCATGCATGGGCACAGCGCAGCGCCGATGCCATCGCCGAGGTGGGCGCGAAGCACGCTTTCCTGTTCTACGGCACCGACTGGCTGGCCTTCGCGCACGTGGTGATCGGCATCGCGTTCATCGGTCCCCTGCGCGATCCCGTTCGCAACCGATGGGTGATCGAGTGGGGGCTGTGGTGCTGCCTGCTCGTGTTGCCGCTGGCCTTCCTGAGGGCGCCGGTGCGCGGCATCCCCTTCTTCTGGCGCTGCGTCGATGCCTCCTTCGGTATCCTCGGCGCGTTGCCCTTGTGGCGCGTGCTTACGCTGATCCGGCGCTTGGAAAAGGACGATCCGGCACGATCATGAACCACACCCTTTCATCCTCCTCCAAGGAGGTCCTGCTCGCGGGCGGGCTTCTCACCCTCGCCTGCGGACTTGCCTTCGCCCCCGATGCCTACGTGCCCATGCTGGCGCGCGCGTTCCTGCTTCAATGGGGGCTCTTCTTCCTCCTTGTGGCAGGTTGGGCCGGCCGGAAACGCAGGCCCTGGCCCGCTGGTGCCGGTCTCCTCTCGGCCTTGATGGTCTTTCTCCAGCTGGATGCGCCCGCTGTCGGTCCACCGCCCGGCCGCATGGATGCCGATCTCCGCATCGCGCAATTCAACCTTCTTCAGCCGAACCAGCGCCACACGGAGGTGGTGCGGCTGGCCCTTTCGAGCGACGCGGACGTGATCTCGTTCCAGGAGGTGAGCCCCGCCTGGGCCGAAGTGCTGAAGGACGCCCTGTCGGAGACCTACCCGTTCTTTGAAGTGGTGCCGAACGATCACTGCTACGGCATCGCGCTCTTCAGCCGCCGTCCGGTGCGGAGCATGCAGGTGCACCACTTGTGCGGGTCGCCGGTGATCGAGGCTGAAGTGGCCTCGGAAGGAGGTGCCGTGCACGTGTTCACGGTGCATGCGACCTCGCCGGGCAGCCTCGGTGAGCATCGCGAGCGCAATGCGCAGCTGCGGCTGTTGGCCGGCATGGTGCGTGCCCGCGGCGAGCGCACGATCGTGGTCGGCGACCTCAACACCGTGAGCTGGGACCGCGCCATGTGGGGGCTTTGCGCCGAAAGCGGCCTGCGACTGGGCACCGGGCCCGTGGTGCCCACCTTTCCCTCGGTCCTCGGCCTCGCGCTGATCCCGATCGACCACGTGCTCACCACGCCGGGCACATCGGTGGTGCGCAGCGACACCTTCGTGATCCCAGGGTCCGATCACCGCGGCCTCATCGCCGACATCGCCACATGAACCGCATGGAGCGAGGTTGGACCCGAGTGCTGCCCTGGATGACGCTGTACGCAGTGGCCATGGCGCTGCTGGAGAGCGCGGTGGTCGTCGACCTGCGTGCGCTGTACTACCCCACGGGCTTCCGCTTCCCGATCGTGCCCATCGGGCGCACCATCGCGATCACGGAGCTGTTCCGTGAGCTGGCCACCATGGTGATGCTGCTCGCACCGGGCGCCATGGTCACGCGTCGTGGACTGGAACGGTTCGCGTGGTTCATCTACTGCTTCGGGGTGTGGGACCTGTTCTACTATGTGTTCCTGAAGCTGGTGCTCGATTGGCCGGTGTCATGGCTTGAATGGGATATCCTGTTCCTGATCCCCATGCCCTGGGTGGGTCCGGTGCTGGCGCCGTGCATCGTGGCCGTAGGCATGGTGGTTTTCGGCGTTTCCATCCTCGAAGGGCGGCGACGGAATGCGAAGGACACCGTCATGCGCACTGAATGGGTGCTGCTGCTGGTATCCGCGGCGGTCATGCTTTACACGTTCATGGAAGAGCCGTTGGTCCACGCACAGCGCGCGCAAGTCACGGCCCTATCGGTCGCGGCCGGCGGTGATGCCCTTGCGCAGTGGCGCGACTACGTGCCCGCACGGTTCAACTGGCCGGTCTTCCTGCTCGGCGCGGCCCTTGGCGGCGGGGTGCTGGTGCGCTTCGGGCGACGCGTCCTCGGTGGCCGGGTTGCCTCCGATCCAAGGCGTTGGTCGTTGAAAAAATGAAACCCGTCGGACGCAACCCCGTAATAAGGGTGCGTCTTTCCGATGGATACACGTCAGAAAATGGTCGCTGAAGCGAGACTCTTCGTACGGTTGGGCCTTATGGCCTTCCTGGGCTTCGGATACTACTACGCCCACCTCTTCTTCGGGCTCCTGGGCAACGCCTTCCTGTTCAAGGCGCTGGCCGTCCTGTTCCTGGTGGCGTCCGTACCCCTCCCGATCATCGCGCTGAACAACAAGAAGCTCTTCCCCGAACTGGGCAGCCACGGCAAGCAGATGGTGGCCCTGGCCTCGGTGCTCATCCTTGTCCATCACTTCCTCATGACCTTCCTCTTTGTCATGTTCCTGCAAGGAGGGCGCATGGGCTGAAGAGCGAACGAAACATTCGGCACGCTATTCGCGTATAATGAAGTGAAGGCGGCCCGTAAGCCGTCGAAAGAACACCCGGCCGCAGGAGGCACAAGAGCCAAAGGCAGAAAAAAGCCTCTGTCCGAGCCCGTAAGCGAGGAGACCGGGGAATTACGAAGCCCGCCCTGTAAGGCGGGCTTCACCTTTTCAGGACCTGATCGGATCAGGGCTTCGTCGGAGCGGTCGTTCCCTTCTTGCGGAGGTCGGCGTTGTACACCAAGGCCAGGTGCAGGGTGGAGTTCAGCTCGAGCAGGTCCGCTCCGTTCGCGGCCCCGGGTCGCTGGATCACCTGGTACAAGTAGCCGGCGAGAACGCTGAAAGGCGTGCTCACCTGGTATCCCAAGAGGGCGGAGATGCGGTTCTGGTTCACGTAGTCCGTACGCTGGCTGTCGCCGAAATTGATGAACAGCTCCTCATAGAGGTTCGCGGAGAACACGCCGGGCTCCACCTTCTCACGTCCCAGCGGCAAGGTCAGCCACACGCGGTACCGGAAGCGGTTCTGGTAGGTGTAGCGCTCGAACATCCCCTGCGTTGGATCATCCGGTGAGGGACCCATCTTCGCGATGAACCGCTCCTCCATGCGGAAGCGGTGCGTCACCTTCAACCTGCCGTAAGCACTGCTCAATTGCACCTGCTGGA
>JAEUSV010000160.1 GCA_016788485.1 Flavobacteriales bacterium | reverse complement strand
CGGCGGACCCGGCTCCATCGCTGGGCCGGGTCCGTGCGGAGAGGGGAGGCCTTTCAGAAGCGGTAGCTCAGACCGGCGGTGAAGTAGCTGCCGCGGCGGAAGCTGAGCATCTGCTCGTCCACCGGGGTGATCTCGCCGTTGGCATCGCTGTCCTGCACGAGCAGCGTGCGCTGGTTGAGCAGGTCCTGTACGCCGAGCTTCACCTCGAAGTGCTCACCGAGGCCCTTGGTGGCCGTGATGTCCAGTGAGTGGCGGGGCATCTCGTAGATGTTGGGGAAGAGGTCGCTGCCCACGGCGTAAAGGCGCTTGCCGAACACGTTCCAGAGGGCGCTCACGCGCAGCTTTTCCTCGGCGACCTCGTAGTAGAGGCCCGCGTTGGCCACGTAGGGGCTCTGGCCCATGAGCGGGCGCTCCTGCTCCTGGCCCACGGCCTGCGCGCCCAGGTCCACGCGGCTGCGGATGAGGCTGGCGTTCGCCGTCACGCCCAGGCGCCTGCCCCAGGCCGACTCGGTGAGGAAGCCGAGGGTGCGTCGCACCTCCACCTCCACGCCCAGGCTGGTGGCGCGCTCGGCGTTGCCGTAGCTGAAGGTGCGTGTGCCGCCGCCGGTGCTCGACACGAAGAACATCTCGATGGGGTCGGTGAAGTCCTTATAGAACGCGCCCACGCTGAACACCTCGCTGGTGCTGGGGTACAGCTCCCAGCGCCCATCGAGGTTCATGATCTTGGCGGTCTTCAGGTCGGGGTTGCCGAACAGCGAGGTGTTCGTGCTGAAGTCGTAGAAGTTGAAGGGGGCGAGCTCGCGGAACTCGGGACGGTTCACGGTGCTGCTGGCGGCGATGCGCACGAGGCTCTTCTCGCCGGTGTTGTAGCTGGCGTTCAGCGAGGGCAGGATGCTGAGCACGGGGTTGTCCACGTTCACGCGACCGCCGTTGTAGGTGGCGCTGGTGAGCTCCTGGCGGTTGCTCTCCACGCGCACGCCGCCGCTCACCGTGGCCAGCTTGCCGAAGCCGACGCTGCCGCCCACGTAGCCGGCCATAAGCGTGTTCGCGGCGGTGTAGCTGTCGCTGGGGTTGGTACCCTCCACCAGCTTGAATCCGTTGGTGGTGTTGATGTTGGCGGCGCTGAACACCTCGTCGAGCGGTGCGTACAGCAGGTCCTGGTCGAACTGGGCGAAGTTGCTGCGGGCGAAGCTCATCCAGCGGGCGCTGAAGTCGCGGTCCTTGCGCTCGGCGAAGAACCCGGCGCGCAGCTTGAAGGTGTTGTCGCCGCCGCCCTGGGGAAGCGCATGCTCCACATCGGCGCGGGCGGTGATCACGCGCTCGTTGAGCTCGCTGTAGTAACGGCCCGCATCGGCGGTGCTGGCGGTGGGGGGCACCTGCACCTGGTAGGGCGCGTCGCTGTCGGCCTGGTCGAGCGGACGCGTGGTGCGCACGCGGCGGTAGTCGGGCTCCTTGCCTTTCGCGAAGCCGTAGCCTGCGGTCCACTCCACCACGGTGCGGTCGTCCGCCAGGTCGTGGCGGCCGTGCAGCTGGCCGCTGTAGATGGAACGCTGCTGCCAGCGGTAGGCGAAGTTGCGCACGTCAAAACCGCCGTCAAGGTCGCGGCCGGTGCGCTCGGTGGTGCGCTCCTCGCCGAGCTGGTTGAAGAGGTTGCGGAATTCGAGCTTGGTGCGCGAGCCCAGCAGCGCGGTCCAGTTGCTCAGCACGGTCACCCGGGCGTTGCGGATGCTCTCGCGGTCCTTGTACGCGTAGATGGTGTCGCTGCGCTGCGTGTTGGCGTCGAACGCGTTGTAGTTGTAGTTGTTCGCGGTGTAGGCGGAAAGCGTGTTGGCGTAGTCCACCGAGGTCACCGTGCCGAAGCTGTTGGCGCCGCCCTCCTTGCCGAAGCGGCGGGCGATGAGGAAGCTGCCGCGCTGGTCGGGGATGGCGGTGCTGCTGTTGGCGCTCCAGTTGTTGGGCAGGGAGCGGCCGAGGCTGGCGAGTTGTTCCGCGTTGTTCACGGTGTTCAAGGAGGCCGGGAAGGCGGAGGGAAGCTGGCGGAAGCCGTTGTCGAACCCGAGCGCATCGGTGGGGCTGCCGTCGCTGCTGGCGAAGGGCTTGAAGGTGGTGCCGTTGCGGAAGGAGGTGCTGTAGCTGAAGCGCGTCTCGTTCTGCTCGGGCACGCCGAGGGTGCCGATCTTGATCACCCCGCCAGCGAACTCACCGGGCAGCTCGGGCGCGGCGGTCTTGTGGATCATGATGCGGTCGAGAGCGCCGCTGGGGATCAGGTCGAAGCTGAAGGCGCGCTTGTCGGCCTCGAGGCTGGGCGCGATCACATCGTTCAGGGTCACCGTGTTGTAGCGCTCGGCGAGGCCGCGGATCATGATGAAGCGGTCGCCGGTCATGGTCACGCCGGGGATGCGCTTCACCACATCGCCGGCGGTGCGGTCCTGGCCCTTGGCGATCTGCTGGCGGCCCATGCCGTTCACCACCTGCTCGCTGGTGCGGGTCTCCATCAGCACGGCGCTCTCGGTGTCGCGGCGCTTCTCCTTGGTGATCTCGAAGGTCCGCATCTCGATGCCCTCGCCCTTGAGCGCGAAATCGAGGGTGATGCTCTCCCCGGGCGCGAGCGTCACCGTGCGCTCCTGGTTCACGTAGCCCACCAGGCTCACCACCACGGTGTGCGTGCCCGGCGCCACCTGGAAGCGGTACTGACCGTCGAGGTCGGTGCTCGCGCCGGTGGTGCTGCCCTTGATCACCACGTTGGTGAAGGGCTGGGGTTCGGCCTTCCCGTTCTCCAGGGCGGTCACGGTGCCCGTGATGGTCGCGTTCTGGCCATGGGCCATCAGCGTGGTGAGCGAGATCAGCAGAACGTTAAGGAGCTTCTTCATGGCGTGCGGGAAAGGCTTCCTGCCTGTTCCGGCCGCAAAAGTCCGCCCCCAAGGTCAAGCCGTCCTTGTGGCCACGTTAAGGATCTGTTAGCTCGCGGCGCTCCCGATCCGGTCACGCCCCTCGAGGAACCACCACTTCGGCGTGTCCTTGCGCTGCTTGGCCCGCTGCCACATCGCCACCAGGCGGTCCTGCAGCAGTTCGGTGGCCTCCTCCACGCTGTCGGCCACGAACACGAATTCCAGCTCCTTGCGGCCGATGGTGCCCTCGGCCACCATGCGGTCGATCTGCAGGAGCATCGGGCCCCAATAGTCCTTTCCATAGAGCAGGATGGGGAAGTCCTTCACCTTGCCGGTCTGGATGAGCGTGATGGTCTCGAAGAGCTCGTCGAGGGTGCCGGCGCCACCGGGCATCACCACGAAGCAGATGCTGTACTTCACCAGCAGCACCTTGCGCACGAAGAAGCGCTCGAAGGTGAGGCTGATGTCGAGGTAGGGGTTGGGGGCCTGTTCGTGGGGCAGGACGATGTTGCAGCCGATGCTGCGCGCGCCCACGTCCTTCGCCCCGCGGTTGGCCGCCTCCATCAGGCCCGGGCCGCCACCGGTCATGATCGTGAACCCGACCCGTCCGATGCGGCGGGCCAGTTCGCGGGTGGCCTCGTAGTACGGGTGATCCTCCTTGAAGCGCGCGCTGCCGAAGAAGGTGACGCAGGGCCCCGCGAAGTGGAGCTTGCGGAAGCCGCGGATGAACTCACGCGCGATGTTGGCGACCGAGCGCAGCTCCTGCCAGCGGTTGCGTGGGCCTTCGAGGAAGCGGAGGTCGATGTGCTGCTGGTCCGGTGGTGGGGTCACGGCGCGAAGCTATCTGACAGGTGGTCACATCGTCACCACCACGCTGCCCACCTTCCGCCAGCTCTCGGCCCGTGCATGCGCCTCGGCGATGCGCTCCAGCGGATAGGTGCTGTCGATCACCGGGCGGATCTCCTTGCGCTGCCACAGATCGGCCAGGAACTGCATGTCCGCGGCGCTCTCCCCCGCCGTGCCACCGATCACGGTCACTTGCTTGCCGCCCTTGCCGGTGAAGGAGCGCGCCAGCGTCTGGGACGGCATCTCCGATCCCACGATGATCACGCCGTTCGGCTTCACCAGTGCCAAGCTGGTCTTGAACGGCAGCTTTCCCACCGTCTCGAAGACCACGTCGAAACGGTCGCGGTGGGAGAGGATGTTATCCTTCGTGTAGTCCAATACCTCTGTCGCACCCAGCGAGCGCACCAGGTCCACGTTGCGCGAGCTGGAGACACCGGTGACCTCAGCACATATCGACCGCGCCAATTGCACGGCCGCGCTGCCCACCGCGCCCGAGGCGCCGTAGATCAGCACGCGTTGGCCTTTCGACACCTTCGCCTTGCTCAGGAAGTGCCGCGCGGTGCCGAAGCCGAAGGGGACCGCCGCCGCATCGGTGTAGCTCATGTCCGAAGGCATCGGTGCGAAGGCGCCGTTCCCCGACAGCGCGATGTATTCCGCATGGCCGCCCAGGCCCATGATGCTCGTCCAGCCAAAGAGCCGGTCGCCCTTCTTGAACTTCGTCACGGCCGCACCGGTTTCCACGACCTCACCAGCGAAGACCACGCCCAGGATGGGGCGCCTTGGCTTGAACGGACCGAAGACCAGCCGCACGAACCAAGGGTCGGCCCGCCGCAAACGCCAGTCTGCTGCATTCACGGAGGAGGCGTGGATGCGGATGAGGACTTCGTTCTTCTTCGGTGAAGGCGTGGGCACCTCCGCGATGCGGATCACGTTGAGGCCTCCATAGGCGGTGGCGAGTGCGGCTTTCATGGGGAAATGGGTCGGCACGAAGATCCGGCGCCGAGGATCCATTGGTCGACCGTTCGTGGATCGAGGGGCGCGTCCATCCAACAGGAAGGCTCAGGCGGACACCTCGGCGCCCACCACCATCTCCATCGCCTCCTTCGCCGCATGGATGTTCTTCACATCCTGCACGCTGATCCTCAAGGTTCCCGCCTTCTCGTACACCTTGAACCGCCGGGGTTGCGCCTGAACCGCCCTGAGCACCGCGTTGAAGCCATCGCCGGCGAAGAAGGGGTGCTTCTGGTCCGCGATGAAGGTGCCGATGAGCGTACCCTTCTTCAGCACCATCTTCTCCAGGCCCATGCGTTGGCCCAACCAGCGCAGGCGGATGCCTTCGAGCAGTTCGTTCACCAGCGGCGGGATGGGGCCGAAGCGGTCGGTGATCTCCGCGCTGAACTTCTGCAGCTCCGCCTCGTCCTTGATGTCGTCGAGGCGGCGGTAGAGCGCCAGGCGCTCGGCGGTCTCGCTCACGTAGCTGTTGGGGATCAGCATGGTGAGGTCCGTCTCGATGATGCAGTCGTCGCTCTGGTCGCGGCGTGAACCGCGGGCCAGGGCATGGCTGCCTCCCTGCGCGTCGTCGAAGAGGTCCTTGAAGTGCTGGTCCTTCAGTTCGCGCACGGCTTCTTCGAGGATCTTGTGGTAGGTCTCGAAGCCGATGTCGTTGATGAAGCCGCTCTGTTCCGCGCCGAGCAGGTCGCCCGCTCCGCGGATGTCGAGGTCCTTCATGGCGATGTGGATGCCGCTGCCCAGGTCGCTGAACTGTTCGATCGCTTGCAGGCGTTTGCGGCTGAGGTCGGGCAGCAGGTGCGGACTGGGCGCGAGCAGGTAGCAGTAGGCCTTCTTGGTGCTGCGGCCCACGCGTCCGCGCAATTGGTGCAGGTCGCTGAGGCCAAAGTTCTGCGCTTCGTTGACGATGATGGTGTTGGCGTTCGGGATGTCGAGGCCGTTCTCCACGATGGTGGTGCAGACGAGCACGTCGGTGTTGCCTTCGATGAAGTCGAGCATCACCTCCTCCAGCTTGTGGCCCTCGAGCTGACCGTGGCCCACGCCCACGCGCGCACCGGGCACCAGCTTGCGGATCATGTCGGCGATGAACTCGATGTTCTTCACCTTGTCGTGCAGGAAGTACACCTGGCCGCCGCGACTGAGCTCGTATTCGATGGCGCCGCGGATGGTCACCTCGTCGTACGGCTGCAGCATGGTGGCCACCGGGTAGCGGTTGGGCGGCGGTGTGCTGATGATGCTGAGGTCGCGTGCGCCCATGAGGCTGAACTGCAGGGTGCGCGGGATGGGCGTGGCGGTGAGGGTGAGCGTATCCACCGTGGCGCGCAGGGTCTTCAGCTTGTCCTTCACGTTCACACCGAACTTCTGCTCCTCGTCGATGATCAACAGGCCGAGGTCCTTGTACTGCACGTCCTTGCTCACCAACCGGTGCGTGCCGATGATGATGTCGATCTTCCCTTCCTTCAGGTCCTTCAGGAGCTGCGTCTGGTCCTTCTGGCTGCGGAAACGGTTGATGTAGTCCACGCGCACGGGCAGGCCTTTCATGCGGTTGCTGAAGCTCTTCCAGTGCTGCAGCGCGAGGATGGTGGTGGGCACGAGCACCGCCACCTGCTTGCCGTCGCACGCCGCCTTGAAGGCCGCGCGGATCGCGACCTCTGTCTTGCCGAAGCCCACATCGCCGCAGACCAGCCGGTCCATCGGGGTGGGCTTCTCCATGTCGCGCTTCACGTCCTGGGTGGCCTTGTTCTGGTCGGGCGTGTCCTCGTAGATGAAGCTGGCCTCCAGTTCGTGCTGCAGGTAATTGTCCGGCTGGTAGGCGAAGCCCGGCTTGCTCTTGCGTTGCGCGTAGAGCTTGATCAGGTCGAAGGCCAGCGCCTTCACCTTGGCCTTGGTCTTCTCCTTCAGGTTCTTCCAGGCGGGCGTGCCGAGCTTGCTCACCTGCGGGGCCTTGTCGCCCTCGCCGCCGCTGTACTTGCTCACGCGGTGCAGGCTGTGGATGCCCACGTACAGGATGTCGTTGTCGCGGTACTTCAGGCGGATGGCCTCTTGCATGCTGCCGCCCGCATCGATGGTCTCCAGTCCGCTGAACACGCCCACGCCGTGATCGATGTGCACCACCAGGTCGCCGGGCTTCAGCTGGGTGAGCTCCTTCAGGGTGAGCGCCTGCGAGTTCTTGCGGAAGCCCTCCTTCAGCCGGTAGCGGTGGTAGCGCTCGAAGATCTGGTGGTCGGTGTAGAGCGCCAGCTTCAGCTCAGGGTCCACGAAGCCCTCGTGCAGGTCGAGCACCAGCGGCGTGAAGGCCACCTCGTGCTCCATGTCGTTGAAGATGGCGTAGAGCCGCTCGCTCTGCTTGGCGCTGTTGCAGGCGATGAGGTTGGTGTAGCCCGCGTTCTGCTTGTTGTGCAGGTCCCCGGAGAGCACCTTGAACTCCTTGGCGAAGGTGGGTTGGGGGCGTTGCTGGAAGTCCACGAGCTCGGCCATGAGCTTCGAGCCTTGGGCCGCGAGCTTGGCATCTTCCGCCAAGCTCGCGGCTCGTGGCTCAAGGCTCGAGCTCCAGAACACCTTCCTGAACCCCAATGTCCCCTTCACCAGCTCATTGTCCGTGGCGAGCAGCTCGTCGGGGGTGGGGTGCTTGTCCTTGTCGGGGAGTCGCTCGTAGGATTCGGTGAGGAGCTTCAGTTGCTTCTTGGCGGCATCGCCGATGGCCTGCAGGTCACGAAGCCAGAGCACGGTGTCCTCCGGCAGTTGCGCGAAGAAGGTCTGCTGGCGCGCGGTGTCCTCGTCCTGCAGGTCGGGCACGATCACCGCTTCGGCCAGGAACTCCACGGTGAGCTGGTCCTGCGGGTCGAAGCGGCGCACGCTCTCCACGCTGTCGCCATAGAGCTCGATGCGGTAGGGCTTGTCGCTGCCGTAGCTGAACACGTCCACGATGCCGCCGCGGATGCTGAACTGCCCGGGCTCGTACACGAACTCCACGCGGCTGAAGCCCGTTTCCTGCAGCCATTCCTGCAGCGTGTCGATGGGCAGCTCCTCATGGCGCTTCACGGTGAGCGTGTTCTTCGCCATCTCCTCCTTGCCCATCACCAGCGGCACCAGCGCTTCGGGGTAGGTGACGATGAACAAGGGCGTTGTCCGTCCGAGCGAAGCCGAGGACATCAACGCCTCCAGCACTTCCGTCCGGCTCACGCGCTCCCCATCATGGTGCCCTTCCGGGTCGTAGGGTGAACGGGAGGGTGCGGGGTAGAAGAACAAGTCCTCTTCCTTCTTCGCATGCCGACCTTCCTTGTCCTTGCTGCGGAGCGCCTCCAGGTCGTTGAGGAAATACGCGGCCTCCTCGCGGTCGGTGAGCACGAACACATGCACGCCGCCGCGCTGCTCGATCACGGCGTTGGCGATGAGCGCCTGCGACGAACCGATGGTACCGGCGATCTGCACGCGGGCGGACTTCTCGCGCAGGCCATCGGCCACGCGGGCCACCCGTGCATCGGCGCGGTAGAGGGCGAGGAGGTCGGGGAGGGAAGTGATGGACATGGACGCCGAAAAGCCCGAAACCCGGTGCCGGCAATTCCGGTCATCGGGTTCGGGGTGCTGCAAAGTTAGCGCGGGGTCCCCGGTCTACCTTTGGGCGATGCGCGTGATCGGCCTGATGCTCCTGCTGTTCCTTTCGGGGACCGCGGTCCGCGCCCAGCGCATCGACAGCGTGCACGTGTTCAAGTGGGAGCCCGATGGTCGGCAGACAGCGGCCAGCGCGCACACCCTGGGCTGGCGGCTTCACCTGGAGAAGGCGCCCCACACCACCTTGAAGGGCGAGGAACTGTCCACCGTTACCGAGGCCGTGCAGACCTACAAGCCGGTGAAGCAGGTGCCGGGCCCCCTGCCCGATCTGGGGCACATCGCCATGGTCTTCTCCGGCGGAAGGCCCATGGTCTTCGGCGTTACGCAGGACCTGGAGCGGCTCATCAACCTCACCGCGCGGCGCGAATACCGCATCAGCGGCTGGGAGGAGCACCTGTACATCCGCTCGCTGCTGGCGAAGTTGCTGGTGCAGCACTGAGCGCCTGGTCAGTCCGACCGTGCGACGCGCGGCAGCAGCGTGGTGCTCTCCATCATCGTTTCATGTTGCGAGCCCACGAGGTACATGCGCATGGGCCCCTTGTTCTTCGCCTCGATCTCGCCGCGGTACAGGCACATGAAGCGGTCCTTCACCAGGGCGTGGGTGGTGGCCGAGATGTTGACGTGCCCCTCGGGACAGGCCTCCTGCATGCGCGCGGCGGTGTTCACGGTGTCGCCCCAGATGTCGTAGGCGAACTTGCGCAGGCCCACGATGCCGGCCACCACTTCGCCGCTGTGCAGGCCCACGCGCATGCCCAGGCTGTTGGGCCCGAGGCGTTCGCGCCGTTCACGGACGATGTCGCGGATGGCCAGGGCGAAGCGCAGCGCCTCGGCGGCGTGGTCGGCGTCGGGGTCGGGCAGGCCCGCCGCGGCCATGTAGGCGTCGCCCATGGTCTTGATCTTCTCCACCCGGAAGCGCGAGAGCAGGTTGTCGAAGGCGGTGAAGTGGTCGTTGAGCTCCTCCACCAGCCGCTCGGGACCCAGCAGCTCGCCGCGGTGCGTGAAGCCCTTGAAGTCGGCGAAGATCACGGTGACCTGCGGGTGGAGCCTGGGCCGCACGCGGTTGTGCTGGTGCAGTTCGTTCACCACGGAGGCGGGCAGGATGTTGCGGAGCATGTCGTCCGCGGCGTCCTTGGCGAGCTGCAGTTCGCGGGTGCGCTCGGCGACCTGTCGCTCGAGCTCGGCATTGCGCCAGCTCATGTCCGCGTGCAGCAGGTATTCGCCCTCGTGGAGGCGCAGGTCGGGCACGGACCCATGCACATGGCACACCCACCATCGGCCCTCGGCGCGCCGCAGCACGGTGGTGAGCCGCACCTCGTCGCGCGTGCACCGGTCGGGCTCCTGCTTCACCCAGAGCGAGTCGCATTCCACCCAGGCCATGTCGCCCGCGCCATGCACCGCGGTCGAGAGCATGTCGATGCGGAAGGGCGACGGGTATTGCTGCACCCCGCGCTCGTTCATGGCGCGGTAGGCGGTGATCCCGTTCGCGCGTTCATGCCGCCCGGTGCCCACGAAGGTGACGTCCGGCGCGCACACCGCGAAGCGTCGGTCCAGGTCGCGCTGGGCGTACGCCTGCCAGAACTGTTCATGGACGGCAAGCACTTCGTTGCGGTCGTGCTCGGGTAAGGCACCGGCCATCGTGCGTGCGGGTTGAATGGAAAAGTTAGGCCGCAGCGGGGCATGCGTGAATGCCAACGCCGTACCCACAAAGGGGGATGCTGCGCAAGGCGCGCGGCGCTCAGCCCTTCATCGCCTTCTCCACCATGCCCTTGCTGCCGATGAAGAGCGGGCAGCGCTGGTGCAGCTCGGTGGGCTTCAGGTCGAGGATGCGCGTGGTGCCATCGGTGGCCATGCCACCGGCCTGCTCCACGATGTAGGCGAGCGGGTTCGCCTCGTACAGCAGGCGCAGCTTGCCCTTGGGGGCCTTGGCGGTGCCGGGGTAGAGGTAGATGCCGCCCTTCATCAGGTTGCGGTGGAAGTCGGCCACCAGGCTGCCGATGTAACGTGCGCTCATCTTCTGCTTCTTGCAGTCGTCGATGTACTGCTGCACGCCGGGGCTGAAGTCGTAGAGGTTGCCCTCGTTCACCGAGTAGATCTTGCCCTCGGCCGGGGTCTTCATGTCCGGGTGGCTCAGGCAGAAGGTGCCGATGCTGGGGTCGAGCGTGAAACCGTTGACGCCATGGCCCGTGGTGTACACGAGCATGGTGCTGCTGCCGTAGATGATGTAGCCCGCGGCCACCTGGGCGGTGCCGGGCTGCATGAAGTCCTCCAGGGTGGCCTTGGGCCCCTCGCTCACACGGCGGTAGATGCTGAAGATGGTGCCGATGCTCACGTTCACGTCGATGTTGCTGCTGCCATCGAGCGGATCCATCGTCACCACGTACTTGCCGCCGTTGTCGAAGTGCACGATGTCGTCATTCTCCTCGCTGGCCACGGCGCACACCATGCCCTGGCTCTTCAGCAGGCGGATGAAGAGGTCGTTGGCGTACACGTCGAGCTTCTGCTGCGCCTCGCCCTGCACGTTCTCGGTGCCCTGCGCGCCCAGGATGTCCTCGGCAAGGCCCGCCTTGTTCACTTCGCGGTTCACCATCTTGCCCGCCAGGCGGAAGCTGGTGAGCAGCTGGCTCAGTTCGCCGGTGGCGTAGGTGAACTCGTGCTGGCGTTCGGCGATGAACTCGGCGAGGGTCTTGATCGTGGCCATGGGGGGAAGGTGGTACTGGACGGCCGGGGAATGGAGCGGGGCGCGCTTCCCGGCCAGCGTTGCAAATATCCGATGGGAGCGATCTTTGGGCACCATGGAAGTGACCCTGCGCAAGGCGGAGGCCCGGGATGTGCCGCGGATGCTGGCGCTGGTGCGTGAGCTGGCCACCTTCGAGAAGGAGCCGGAGGCGGTGACCGTGACGGAGGCGGAGATGCGGGAGGCGGGCTTCGGTCCGTCCCCGGTGTGGTTCGGCTGGGTGGCCGAGGCCGACGGGGCGATCATCGGCATGGCCGTGTGCTACACGCGCTATTCCACCTGGCGGGGCCGCACCCTGTATCTGGAGGACATCATCGTCACCGAGGCGGCCCGGGGGCGCAAGGTGGGCGAGCGCCTTTTCCGCACCTGCGTGGCCCATGCCGCGGCCGCCGGCTTCAACTGGATGCGCTGGCAGGTGCTCGACTGGAACACCGATGCCATCCGGTTCTACGAGCGCTTTGGCGCCTCGGTGTCCTCCGGCTGGCTCAACGGGGAGCTCACCAAGGCCCAGCTGCAGGCGTTGGCCGCGTCGGAAGGCCCGTCGGCGTAGTTGTCCGACTACGGATACCCCCTGGAGGCCCCGGTACATTTGCGGAGCAAATGAGCCACCAGCACTCTCCTCTCCGGCGCACATCGGTCCTCGTGTCCTCCGTCCTTTTCCTGTGCCGCATGGCCTTGGGCCAGAACCTCGTGCTCGACCCGAGCTTCGAGAACTGGACCGGGATACCCGGTTCCCCGCTGCCCTCCGCCAACATGCTGCAGCCGTTGAACCCGATCTGGTACGAGGCCAACGGCAGCGCCGATTGTGTCCACTTGAACAACGCTACGGGTGTGACACCGGGCTGGCTCGATCCGACGTGTCCCTTGGGCAATGGCCAGATCCAATGCGGTACGCCGCATACCGGTTCGGGCGTGCTGGGCTGCTACAAGGCGAACGGTGCCGCAGGTACGAAGGAGTGGGCGGCCACCGCGCTCGCTTCGCCCATGGTGCCCGGCCAGTTCTACCGGGTGGGGTTCTGGATCCAGAACAAGAAGGACAACCCCACCTATATCATGGAAACGAACCAGTGGGGGGCCTTCTTCAGCACCACGGCGCTGCCTGCGTTCAATCCCAACTCCTATTCCTTCTCCACCGCGCCCAACGATTGGGTCACCTGCACCCAAGTGATCGCGGGCAGCCAGTGGCAGTACCTGGAGTGGTGCTACGTTCCCCAGCAACCCTACACGCACCTCTACCTGGGTTACATGGGCGACGTCGTCCTCAGCACCGTGAACGCCTGGTCCAACAGCGGTTCCGTGGGCTTCTATGTGTGGATCGATGATGTGGTGGTCGAGGCCATCAGCCCCTCGCTCAACGTGATCCCGGACATGACGATCTGCAACGGCGACAGCGTGCAGCTGTGGGCCAGCAGCGACCTCGCCATCAGCTGGGACGGGGGCGTGACCACCGACACCGCCATCTGGGTGTCGCCGAACACCACCACCACGTACTACGTGCAGACGATCACCCAGGGCTCCTGCCAGCTCATCGACTCGGTGACCGTTACGGTGGTGGGCTGCAACTGCAACATCGTGCTGCAGAACAGCATCGTCGCCACCGATGATACCGGCTGCCCGGGCGCCGGGTGCAACGGCAATGCCCTCGTCACGCCGCAGAACGGCGCGGCACCGTACAGCTTCGTGTGGGACGATCCCTCGGCCCAGGCCGTGGCCAATGCCGTGGGCTTGTGCGCGGGCACCTATTCCTGCGCGGTGATGGACGCCGATGGCTGCATGGACACGGTGAGCGTGACCTTGCTGGGGCCGACCTTCCCGACGCTGGGCAACACCTCCGTGGATGAGACCTGTCTGGGTGTGCAGGACGGGTCGGTGGACCTCACCGTCACCGGCGGCTCCGGGCCGTTCAGCTACGATTGGTCCAACGGCGCGCTCACGCAGGACCTCAGCGGGATCGGCGGCGGGACCTACACGGTGGAGGTGACCGACAGC
>JAEUSV010000147.1 GCA_016788485.1 Flavobacteriales bacterium | reverse complement strand
TGCGATACAACGAACGTGGTGTACGCCTCCAACGCCCACACTCCGGGGCTGTTCACTGGCTTCAACGTGACCTCCGTGGGGGCCATCAACACCATCAGTCCGATGATCCAAACCGTGATGAGCGGGATGACGCTTTGCTCGGATCCGATCACCCTGCCCGTTGAACTGCTGGACTTCAACGGCGAGGAAATGAACACCGTGAACACATTGAGATGGGCCACAGCGACCGAAACGGACAACGACCGCTTCGAACTGGAGCGAAGTGCCGATGGTGCTGGTTGGGAACTGATCGCTACCGTGGAAGGAGCAGGAAACAGCCAAAGCACCGTGCGCTACGAAGCGGTCGATCCGCAGCCATATGATATCACATACTACCGTTTGCGACAAGTTGACTTCGATGGTAAGGGGACATTGAGCCAGGTGATCGCACTGGAACGCGATGCCGTGCCGAATGCGCTATCCATCTACCCGAATCCTACTGGGGATCGCTTCACGATACGCAATGACGTCGGTGAGCGGATCGATCAAGTGGACGTAATGGCCGCCGATGGGCGCGTTGTGCTGCGATCCTCACCTGCGACGAGCAGCAAACACCTTGAGGTTGATGTTTCCGAACTGGCCGTCGGCATTTACCAACTACGTGTCGCCTCAAATGGCGTGTGGCGATCAACTTCTTTGGTGAAGGTGCATCCGTAGGGCTGGCACTACGAACAGGTTCACGCCATCAGTAACGCACCATTACCTCCTCCAAGGGTTTGCGCTGCAAGTCCGGGACCTCGCACTCCTGCGCCGGGTACCCGACGGGGACCAACAAGAACGCCCGCTCATTCTCCGGACGTCCCAACAGCCTGGCGAGAAAGTTCATCGGACTGGGCGTGTGCGTGAGCGTGACGAGCCCAGCGTTCCGCGCGGCCGCGAGCAGAAAACCGCAGGCGATGCCGACGCTCTCTTCCACGTAGTAGTTCTTGCGCTTCGATCCATCGGGCATCACTTCGTACGGCCGCTTGAAGACCACGATCAGGCAGGGTGCCACATCGAGGAACTCCTTGCGCCAATCGGTCCCCAAGGGTGCGAGGTCCTCCAGCCATTCCGGTGGCATGCGTCCAGCGTAGCTTGCGCGCTCCTCCTCTTCCGCCGCTTCGCGGATGGCGTGTTTCAGCGCTGGATCCGTGACCACGCAAAAGGTCCACGGTTGTTTGTGCGCTCCGCTTGGCGCAGTACTGGCCGTTCGCACCAGGTCGTCGATGACCTCTAAGGCGACCGGCTCGCTGCTGAAGTGCCGCACGCTGCGACGGCCATCCATCAATGCGAAGAAGTCCTCCGCACGGACCTTGGTTTCCAAAGGCCCCAGGATGTGAGGGCGGTAGGCGATGAACTTGGGCAAGGCTGGCTCTTCCATACCACCAAGTTCGTAAGAGAAGGAACAGGCCCTAGCGACCCATGTAAAACTGCAGGAGGCCGGGGTGACTTTCCCTCAATCCACGCTGAAATAGTCCGCGCTCTGGTAGTGCCCGTCGGCTTCCTTCTGCAGTTGCATCAGGATATCGTTGGCAAGGCTGCTGGCGCCGAAGCGGAACCAGTGGTTGCTCAACCATTCGGGGCCGAGCTCTTCTTTCACCATCATCAGGTAGTGCAGCGCCTCCTTGCTCTTGCGGATGCCACCGGCGGGCTTCATGGCGATCATCACACCGGTCTTCAGATAGTGGTCGCGGATGGCGTGCAGCATCACGAGCGTTACTTCCATCGTAGCGGCCGGATTGATCTTGCCGGTGCTGGTCTTGATGAAGTCCGCGCCCGCAGCAATGGCAATATCGCTTGCCAAACGGACCTTGTCGTAGGTGCCGAGCTCGCCGGTCTCCAGGATCACCTTCAGGCGCGCATCGCCACAGGCCTCCTTGATGGCCGCGATCTCGTCAAAGACATACGCGTACTCACCCGTGTGGAACTTGCCCCGGCTGATGACCATGTCGATCTCGTCGGCGCCTTCGTTCACGGCGAACTTCGTGTCGGCGATCTTCACGCTGCGCGGGGCCTGACCGCTGGGGAAGGCGGTGCTCACGCTGGCCACCTTCACGCCGCTGTCGCCGAGGGCCTTCTTCGCCACCTTCACCAGCGAGGGATACACGCACACCGCGGCCACCGAGGGCAGCCCGGGCAGCTGGTCGTGCGGGTGCATGGCCTTGTAGCACAGCTGGCGCACCTTCTGAGGCGTGTCGGCCCCCTCAAGCGTCGTCAGATCGATCATGCTCAGCGCGAGCTTCATGCCCTGCACCTTCGTCCCCTTCTTGATGCTGCGCGTCTTGATGCGCGCCACGCGCTCCTCGATGCCCACCTGATCGATGGTGGGGGTGTGGCGCAGGTCGGGCATGCGCGGCGCGGCTGCGGTCTTGGTGGCCATGTGACCAAAGATATCAGTGGGTGCACGCCCTCAGCGCAGCAGGGCGGGCAGGAACGGCCTTCCCTTGCGCCGCCGCACGGCCACGAACCACGCGCCGCCAAGCGCACCCACCGTGTTCGCGATCATGTCGTTGAGGTCGGTGCGACGTCCGAGGGCCTCAAGGCCTTGGAGCATCTCCGTGCCCCACCCGTAGCCCATGCTCAAGCCGACGGCCAGGGGCATGAAGTTGGCCGGTGCGCCGCGCTTGAGGAAGGCGCCGGCCAGCAGCAGGGTGAGCACGCCGAACATGCCGGCATGCACCAGCTTGTCAAGACTGAGCAGGTCGAACCAGTCCCAGGCGGGCAGCGCGGCGCCCGGGATCAGGCAGAGCACCAGGATGCAGAGCGCCCAGAGCAGCGCCCAGCGGAAGTGCCCGGGCATGGCGGGATCAGTGGCCGATGAGGGCCTTGTAGGCGTCGGCGCTCAGCAGGCCGTCGAGGTCGGCCTTGTTGGCGGGCTTGATGCGCACCATCCAGCCGGCGCCGTAGGGGTCCTTGTTCACCGCGGCGGGATCGTCGGCGAGGCCTTCGTTCACCGCGAGCACGGTGCCGCCCACGGGCATGAACAGGTCGCTCACCGTCTTCACGGCCTCCACCGTGCCGAACACGGCCTCGGCATCCACCGACTGGCCCACGGTGTTGATGTCCACGAACACGATGTCGCCCAGCTCGCTCTGGGCGAACTCGGTGATGCCCACCACGGCCTCATCGCCCTCGATGCGGATCCATTCGTGGTCTTTCGTGTACTTCAGTTCGGCGGGGAAGTTCATGGTGCGTGATGCGTTGTGCGGCGAAAATAGGGGTTCCCGCCGACCGTGGAAATGAGGCCGATCACTGCGCCAGGGTGAACCGCAGGCTGATGCCCAGGTTGGTGTTGGCGCTGGGGAAGCTGGTGCTGATCACGGGGTTGTTGATGACCCGCTCGTAGAACGCGCGCACGTTGAGGCGCTGGTCGATGACGTAGTCCGCGCTGGTCTTGATGGAGAGGATGTCCTGGCCGGCAGTGACCTGGTTGGTACCCTCCTGCATCTTGCGGATCACGGTGTTGTTTCGGCGCCAGCTGAGGTCCACGCGCAGATTGAGGTCGCTCTTGGGCGCCTTGCCGCCGATCTCAATGGGGAACTTCACGCCCTTGAAGCGGTAACCGCTGCCGATCACGAACTCCTGGCCGCGCACCTCGGTGAGCTGGTAGTTGGTGAGGCTCATGCTCAGGTTGCGGTCGCGGTTGTACTCGAACTTGGCCAGCAGGCTGTTCTGCAGGGTGGCGTCGAAGTTGATGAAGGGCCTCATCTGCTCGCTGATGGTGACCACCGTGATCACGCGCTTGGGCAGGAAGTTGCCGTTCACGTCGGTGGTGTCGGGGCTGTAGAGCAGGTTGTTCTGGTAGTTGCCGATGCTGAAGTTGCTTCGGTAGCTGTGGTTCAGCGTGAAGGTGCGGAAGAACTTCTTGAAGAGGTCGAGCTTGGTGAGGCCGTCGTAGGTGATGTCCCAGTTGGGCAGCGGCGCCTGCTTCAGCGGGTTCAGGGTCACCTTGTCCGCGCTCTTGCCCGTGTACGCCGCGATGAAGGCGGGGATCACCACGTCCTGGCTGGTCCCGGTGTATCCCTGCCAGTAGAGGCTGTCGGGCTCGGGGGGCGCCGAGTTGGGGTCGAGCACCCCGAGCCGCTGGCTGATCACCGTGCGGTTGTCGAGCATCTGCTGGAACACGGGGCTCACGAAGTTGTCGTCGTCGACCTCGAAGCTGGTGCCCCAGGTGATGGTGCTCACACTGAAGTTGCCGTACTCCTGCGGGCTGTCGTTGACCCAGGTGTCCAGCGTGTCCCAGCGGTAGAACGAGCGGAAGTTCTCACTGATGGTGCGGTTGGCCATGAGCTCCACGCGGAAACCCTTGAAGGGTTCCAGGCTCATGCGGCCATTGATGGTCTCGGTGCGCGTGTTCGTGTAGGGGTTGAAGATGCTCTTGTTGCGCACGAGCCAGTCGTTGTCCGATGCATAGCGCGCGAAATCGCGCACGGGATCGCCGCCCAGGTCGCGGTTCTGCTGTCCCAGGATGAAGCCCCAGCCGGGCGCGTCGAAGCCGGGGTCCATGCCCAGGATGTTGGTGCCCCGGTTGTACCCGGGAAGGAGCATGCCGCTGTTCTGGCTGTAGGTGATGTTGCCCGTCCGCACGGCCATCAACACACGGCACAGGCCCTCCAGCGGGTCGATCTTCTTGGTGGTGGCGTCGTCCTTGCCCTTGGGGTCCTTCTTGTCGGCGGCCTTCTCCCCCTCCTTCCCGGCGTCCTTCTTGGCGGGCGGTGCGGGCTTCTTGCCGCCCTTGCCGCGGGCCTTGTCGTTGATCCGCTTGAGGTAGGGGATCTTGTTGTAGAGGTTGACGAAGTTGAGCTGGCCGTTGAGGCTGATGTTCTGCGAGTTCTGGATGGTGTTGCCCAGCGTGTCCTGCCCGATGGGCGAACGGTCCCACTGGTAACCCGCGCCGTAGGTGATGTTGGAGCTCACCCAGTCGGTAAGGGGGAACTTGTCGAAGGGCAGCTGGTAGGTGAGGTTCACCGTGTGGTCGTAGTGCATCGTCTCGCCCCAGTCGCGGATGCTGGTGAGCACGCTGTCCTTCCAGCGGTCGTAGCTGTCGCTCTTGGTGTTCACCAGCCCGGGCGGCTCGCCCACGATGGCGCCGTTGTTGGCGTTGAAGTCCAGCTTGAGGCTCTTGGTGAGCTCGTAGCGGAAGCCCCACTGGCTGGCCCAGTTGAAGGTCTTGGTGTAGGTGGGCGTGGGCGGCAGCGAGACGATGTCGGGGTTGGGCCGCACCAGGCGTTCCTGGTAGGAGCGGTCCATGCTGGTGCGCGCGGTGAGCTGCTTGAAGCCGAGGTTGAAGTTGAACTCCTTGATCAGCTTGGTCCACTTGCTCTTGCTGATGAAGCCGATGTTCTCGAAGGGCTTCACGGCGATGGGCTTGGGGTTGTGCTGCCAGGCCAGGCTGCCGCGGTAGATGCGCGTGTTCTCGTACTGGGTGTTGATGTCGTGGAACTCCTGGTCGCTGTAGGAGTAGGTGAGCGTGAGGTTCTCCACGTCCCAGAAGTGCTCCTTGTCGCCGCCGCCCCCGCCGGTGCGTTCCTTGTGCACGTTGGTGAAGTTGATGCTGCGCCGCCGCGTGTAGGTCTGCGACTCCTTCAGGCGCTGCTTCTTCTCCTCGGGCGTGAGCGCGCTGGTGGCGTCGTCCCACTCGATGTCGGGCGAGAGCGGGTCGAACTGGGGGTTGATCACCTGCTCGCTGTAGCCCAGGTACATGGGCACCTTCACTCCGCTGCTCTCGGGGAGGAACTTGCCGAGCTCGACGTTGGCGGCCACGTCCACGCCGTAGCGGGTGTCGCGCTGCCGCTCGCTCACGCGCTTGTCGATCTGGCCCCAGAAGGGCGTGCTGTAGTTGCCCGCGATGCTCAGGTTGCCGAGGTCGGCGAGCTGGGTGTTGAGGCGCGCGATGGCGGCCCAGCCCCCGCGCTGGTCGAAGTCGGTGAGGCGCAGTTCGTTCACCCACACCTCCACGCACTGGGTGACGCCGATGTCGCTGGCCCAGGGATTGGCCTCCGCCCCGTCCTTCTTGGGGTTGCGGATGCCGATCATGATGGTGCGCATCTGGCTCAGGTTCGGATTGCCCTTCACGAACACGCGCCGGTCGCCGTCGGTCTGCTGGTAGCGCTCGTTCACCGGCCAGCCCGCCTGGTCGCGCTCGATCTTGGCGCTGTTGAGCTTGGCGAACTCGATGACCATGTTGTTCGCCTCGGGCCACACGTTGTACGGGTCGTTGTTGTAGAACTGCGAGGGCACCACGGGTATCTCGTACTCGTAGTAGTTGTTCTCGTAGTCGTTGCCCAGACGCACGAACACGCTCACATCGCCGTACACGATGGGGTCGTTGAGGTCGGCGGTCTCGGCGTGGATGAACATCTCCAGCTTCTTGTAGCTGCGGATGTCGAACTGCACGTTGCGGAAGGCCGCGCGGGCATCGCCATCGCGCAGGCCGCAGGTCTTGAGCTGAAGGCTCTGCTCGTTCAGGTTGCGCAGGTTGGCGCTGGCCACGTCCACCTGGCGGTTGATGTCGGGCGGCAGCACGTAGTTCACCGGGATGCGGCGCCCGTTCTCCTCGATGTTCACCGCGGCCACGGCGAAGGTGGTCTGGTCCGGGTCGCCGCCGATGCTCTCACCGGGGGTCTCGAGGCTGAAGTTGTACTTGCGCCACTCCCCGCGGATGAACTCCAGGCGGGCGAAGCGCAGCACGGCCTCCTGTGTCCAGCCGGTCATGAACATGCGCATGAAGCGGATGCTGCGGAAGTCCTGGATGCCGTTCACCACCTTCTGCGGCTCGCGGATGGGCACCTTGAACTGGTACCAGTACACGGTCTTGGGCCCGTCGGGGGTGTTGGCCGTGGCCTGGATCCGGTCCACGATGAAGTTGCGTCCGATCACCATGTCCTGCGGTCGCAGGCTCACCTTGTACTGGAAGTAGCTCTCGCTCTCGGCCAGGTTCTGGTCCTGGTTGATGTCCTCCGTGCTGGGCAGCGTGGTGGCCTGCGTGGGGAACTCCTCGGGGGAGTCCTCGTCGGTGACGCTGTTGCCCTCGGGACCGTTGAAGAACTTGTAGCGCTCGAGGATGTCGAGGTCGTTGTTGTCGGCGAAGTCGCCCCGGAAGAAGCGGTAGTTGTCCGCCGAGGGGTCGGTCTGGATGGCGGTGAAGGCCGAGGCGGACACAACGGCCTGCACATCGGCGAGGTAGTCGGCGTGGAAGTTCTGCTCGGTGCGGCCGCTGAGGTCGGGCTGCGTGCTGCTGAGGCCGTCAAGGCCCACGTCCTGGTACTTGTTGCTGTTGTTGTCGGTGATGGCGAAGGCGTTCACCACGGCCTGCGTGGCGGGCACGGCGCCCCACTGCGTGTTGGCGGTGGTGAGGGCCGCGTCGGAGAGGTCCTTGGGCAGGCCGTTCTCGAAGAACTTGCGGCTGTCGCGCATCACGTCCTCGCTGATGTTGCCGAGGTTGATGAAGAGGTCGCCGCCGGTGTCGTTCTGGCTGTCGACGTTGCTGGCCGGATCGCCGTTGCTGTTGGAGGCCGCCGGGCTGAAGGGGTCCATCAGCCAGAACTGGATGGTCTCGATGTTGCTGGCCTCGAAGTCGGTGGTGGTGACCTTGCGGGTGATGCCGGCCCAGCTGCTGGCGGGGTCGAGCAGGGTGCCGTCGGTGTCGAGCCCGTCGACGGTGTAGTTGTATGGGCCGCGCTCCTTGGGGTAGTAGGCCAGGTCGAGCACCGCGATGTTCGGGGGCGTGCCGGCCGCGAGCTGGCGGTTGGGGAACACCTCCTGCTCAAGCACCTCGCGCATGCGGTTGTCGCCCTGGATCTGCGCGGTGATGTTCGCCGGCTTGATGTTGTTGTCGCGGAAGAACAGCGGGTCGATCACGTACCAGGCGAGCTGGGCGCGGCGGAAGCCGTTGCGCAGGTCGTTGATCAGCTCGCCCTCGGGGAAGAGGTCGGGCTGGCCCATCGGGGTGGCGGCATGGAACCACAGGCTCTGCTGGCGCATGTCGATGGTGTTCACGCTGCCCTCGAAGTCGTCGATGTAGCTGATGCCGTCGTTGCCGATGGCCTTGCTGTGCCCGGGGATCAGGTAGGCGGCCTCGGCGCTGGCGTCCACGGCGCTCACCTGCTTGGTGGCGAAGAAGGGCAGCTTGTCCACCAGGTCCGTCACGAAGTTGCTCTCGGTCTTCCACGTGCCGTCCACGCCCACGATGGTGTTGCTGATGGGCTCGTCGCCCACGCTCACCTTCTGCGTCAGCGGACGCTCGTACTTGTTCATGATGGTGCCCCCGAGGGTGAGCTCCTTGTTCACGCGGTAGTCGAATCGCGCGCCGGCGATGGTCTTGGTCTGGATGCTGAAGAGCGAGTTGCTCTCCAGGCTGATGTTGATGGGCGTGCCGCTTTCGAGGATGCCCTGGTTCAGGATCTTCACGCGGCCCAGGTTGTAGTCCACGGTATAGTCCTGGTTCTCCACCAGCCGCACGCCGCCCGCGGTCACGGTCACCGAGCCTTGCGGGATGTTCACCGAGTTGAGGCTGATCACATCGCTGCTGGCGCTGCGGTAGCTGCCCTTGAGCTTGAAGCGGTTGAGCTCGGGCTGGTTCTGCGCGGCGATCTTGGTGCTGTCGTAGAGCACCTGGTACACGATGTTGTTGCGTATGACGGCCGTGTTGCTCGGGTCCTGCTGCAGGATCCGGTCCAGGTGGCTGCCGAAGGGCTCCAGCACCGGGAAGAAGATGCGGCCGTTCTGGCTGTTGATGGTGCCGCCCTGCGTGGCGGCGTTGTCAAGGAAGTCGAAGGCCCCGTCGGGGTTGCGCGCGTTCTGCGGGTCCAGCCGGTCCATCGCCATGGTCTGCAGCAGCGGGATCTGGTCCACCGGCGGACGCGGCATGTAGTTGATGTCGACCCCGGTGCTGGGGTTGTTGTAGAGGATGTCGAGCCGGAAGTTCTCGCGGTTCACCTGGAAGGCGCCGAGCGAGTACACGTTCTTCATCATCAGGTCCCACAGCGGCAGGCGCGGGTTGGTGATGGTGGGCTTCAACAGGCGCAGCACCAGGGCCGAGGGGGCGGGCACGTCGGTGCTGAACTGGCCCACCTGGTAGGTGTTGCCACCGGTGATGTACTGGAACGACACGGCCAGCACCTCGTCGTTGTTGAGGTTCTGGTTCAGGCTGATGAAGCCCAGCTTCTGGTTCACCGTGTACTCGTTGGGCTGGAGCATGCGCGCGCTCTCGAGCTTCTCGTAGTGGCGGGCGGCCACCAGCCCCAGCTGCTGCAGGCGCGCGGTGCTGTTCACGAACCCGGTGATGGCGGGGTCGTTCACCATCAGGGCGTACAGGTTGTTGGCGGAGTTCGAGCCCGCCGTTCCGGCCCCGTCCACCAGGAAGCCGGAGGCCACCAGGTCGGGGCTCACCTTGTTGGCGGCCACCGCGGCGGCATCGGCGTTCTCGCCCAGGTCGGTGAGGGCCACCACGTTGCGGTTCTGCTCGAAGTCGAAGCGCGTGTTGGTCACCCACACCTCGATGCGCGTGATCACCACGTCGCTGCTCACCGTGGGCGCCGTCTGCAGCGCGGTCTCGTACCGGTCGCGGAACCAGTGGCTCAGGAAGTAGTGCTTGTTGGCCTCGTACTCGTCGGCCTTGATCTCGTAGTTCGTGGTCTGCGCGCCGCCGGCCACCTGCACGTTCTTGCGCTGGCCCTTCTCCTGGCTGAAGATGGCCGTGGTGGTGAGGCGACCGAAGCGCAGCTGGGTCTTGAGGCCGAAGAGGCTCTGGCTGCCCTGGATCAGCTGGCCCTGCAGCGGCAGGCTCACGTTGCCGGCCTCGAGCTTCTGGATGATCTCGTCCTCGTGGCCGGTGTAGTCGAGCTTCACCTGGTTCTCGAAGTCGAAGGTGGCCTCGGTGTTGTAGTTGGTGTTGATCTTCAGCTTGTCGCCGATGTTGCCCACCAGGTTCAGCTGGATCCGCTGGTCGAAGTTGAAGGTGGTGATCTTGCGCTGCTCGATCGGGATCCGCGGGTTCTCGGTCTTGCTGATGTTGAGCCCGAAAGTGACCTCCGCCGAGCCGTTGGGCCGGATCTCGATCTGGTCACCGCCGAAGATGCGGTTGAAGGCCTCGCTGCGCACCTTCAACGTGGGCACCAGGCTCTTCGCCGCGCGCTCGCTGTCCTGCTCCTTCTTGTCGAGCCAGTAGGTCTTCATGCTCTTCTCCATGTCGTAGTTGAGGTACTCCTCCAACGACATGCTCATGGGCGGGCGGTAGTCGAAGCCCTCCTCGCCACCTACCGTGCTTTGCAGGATGTACTGCCCGGTCACCGGGTCGTACACCACGTTGTTCTCGATGTTCTGCGGGTTCTGCAGGTCGATGGTGCCCGTGTTCTGCACCCCCGGTGAGGTGGGGTCCATGATCGGGTACTGCAGGTCGATCTGCGGGGAATCCACCTGCTGCCACAACAGCCCGTCGAACAACGAGGCCTCTGCACCGCCCACGTCCAGCACGAACAGCGCCAGGCAGGCCGCCAGCAGGCGCCACAGCACCACCGCACCGATCGGTCCGGCCAACAGCCTCCGGGGTCGCACCCTTCCCTTCTTCACAGGTTCTTCAGCGTCAAACGGATAAGTTCTTCCAGGGCCGGTGGTTCCCCCTTCCGGTCGTTCAGGATGCCTTGCAGGGCGCGTTCGGCCTTCACACGGTCCAACCCGAGCGAGACCAGTGCCGATAACGCCTCCACCTTCAGGCTATTGCCCGCGCCGCCCAAGGCCACCGTGCGCTCCAGGGGCTCGCCGGCCAGCTTGCCGCCCAGCTCGGCCACGATGCGCTGCGCCAGCTTGGGGCCGATGCCCTTGATGCGTTTGAGGGCGCCCTCATCGCCGTTGAGCACGGCCGCTCGCAGCTGGTCGGCCCGCAAGGCCCCCAGGATGGCCATGCCGATGGTGGCGCTCACGCCCTGCACCTCGATCACCTGCCTGAACAGGTGGCGCTCCTCGCGCGTTACGAAGCCGAAGAGGCGGTGCTCGCTCGAGCCGCTGCGCACGTCCACGCTCACCGCGTAGTGGATGAACAGGCGGCAGGGCCCACGCTCCGGCAGCTCGCCGAAGGTGTTGGCCGAGACATGCACCAGGTAGCCCACGCCGCCGCATTCGACAACAGCATGGTCCGGCGCCTTCTCGATGAGATCACCGCGCAGACTTTCGATCATCATGGACCCCTCCCGGTAAGGTCAGGGGAGGGCGGGTAGAGCGTGTACTATGCAGCGCGGTTTAGAGGAAGGGGTGCAAGTTAAAAAAGGCCTTAAGATCGCGGGACACCAGCCCTGCCCATGCGCATCGTGTTCTTCACCGGCGCCGGCGTGAGCGCCGAGAGCGGCATCCGCACCTTCCGCGACAGCGACGGGCTGTGGGAGCAATACCGCATCGAGGACGTGGCCACCCCGCAGGCCTTCGCGCGCGACCCCGCCCTGGTGCTCCATTTCTACGACCTGCGCCGCGAGCAGGTGCTGAAGGCCGTGCCCAACGCCGCCCACCGGGCCATCGCCGACCTGGAGCGCGACTTCGATGTGCACGTGGTGACCCAGAACATCGACGACCTGCATGAGCGGGCCGGCAGCGGCCGGGTGCTGCACCTGCACGGCGAGATCCGCAAGGCCCGCAGCACCGCCAACCCCTCCCTCGTGGTCCCCATCAACGGTCCGTCACTCAAGCTGGGCGACCGCTGCCCGAAGGGTTCCCAGCTTCGCCCCCACATCGTGTGGTTCGGGGAGGAGGTGCCCATGCTGCCGGTGGCCGCCGCCCTGGTGGAGCAGGCCGATGTGCTGGTGGTGGTGGGCTCCTCGCTGCAGGTCTACCCCGCCGCCGGGCTCGTGCACCACGCCCCGCCCGGCTGCCCTGTGCACCTGGTGGACCCTGGTGAGGTGAGCCTGCCGGGCGCGCGCTTCACCCATTGGAAGGAAAAGGCCGGCGAAGGGGTGCCAAAGCTGGCGGCCTTCCTGAGGGAGACCTACGGCTGACGGGTCACCACGAAGCGGTGCGTGGCCACCACGCGACCATCCTGTTCCAACGCAGCGAACCAGACCCCTGGGGCGAGCGTGCTGGTGGGCAACACAGCACGGCCCACGAACCCGGTCGTGGACCGAACGAACGCCCGGGCGCCGAGGGAGCCGTATATCACAACCCGGGCGCTCCCCCCTTCCGTGAGCTGGTACTCCAAGGCCACATCCGCACCACCGACCACCGGGTTCGGATAGGCGTTCAAGGACGGTCCGATGGCCGCTGGATCCGGCATGCCCGCTAGGGTCTGGGTGTCGAAGCAGATGTTCACCCACGAGCTGTCCGATGGGCTGCCCACATCGTACCACACGTGGCGGAAGCAGCACGTACCCACCGTGCCGTTCGGCCGATAGATAGCATTCAGCACCGCCGTATCCTGGGGGGCCATCGGCAAGGGATCAGGGGACACCCAGGTCGGAAAGGCCCCCGAAGCGAGCGGTGGGTACATGTTCACGTTCCAGAACAGGTGGTTCTGGGAGCCCGGAACAAGGCTCGATTCCCTGCGCAACAGGTTGATCGTTCGCGTGATCGTACCGTTCAGTTCGGCCACGACCACCGCTTCAAGGTCAACGTCCTGCGGGCTGCCTTGCACGGTGATGGTCGCCCCGTTGACGACCGTGCCGTCCGGGTCGCGGAGGGTCACCAGCTCAGGGGCCTGGGCATGGAGCGCCAGTGCAGGCAGCATTAACAGCAGGGGCAGGATCGCTTTCATGGTTCCGTTCGGATGGGGTCGTTCAACAAGGTAATGGGGCCTTTCCGATCATTCGAAGAAGGCGAACGAAAATGGTCAGGCGCGACCTTGAAAGAACAGGAGCCGGTCAAGCTATGCTTGACCGGCTCCTGCAGGATGAACGAGGCTCAGCGCCCCACCACCAAGCGGCGCGTGGCCACCATGCGACCGTTCTGCTCGAGCGCGGCGAACCACACCCCGGGGGCAAGACCCGCGGTGGGCAGCGTCGCACGACCATTGTTCGTGCTCACCGAACGCACCACGGTACGGGCGCCCAGGGCATTGTACAGCACCAGCTGCAGGCCGCCCACACCACCGGCGGCATCGTAGGTGAAGGTCACCTCCTCGCCGGACACCGGGTTGGGGTAGGCGGTGAGCGTGGGCTCAGCAGCCACCTCGTCCACACCGGTGAAGGTCTGCGTGTCGAAGCAGATGTTCACCCAGGCGCTGTCGTTGGGGTTGGACATGTCGTACCACACGTACTGGAAGCAGCAATAGGCCTGCTGGCCGAGCGGGCGGTAGTAGGCATGGAAGTTCGTGTACTCCTGGGCGGGCACCATCACGATGGGGTCCACGCTCACCCAAGTCGGGGTCTGTCCGGAGTTGCGCGGCAGGTAGCACACGCCCCAGCAGAAGTAATTCTTGGTGCCGGCCACCACGTTCAGCTCGTGGCGCTTGACATTGATGTTCTTGGACATTGGGGCGCTGATCTCCGCAACAATATCGGCCTCGAGCTCAGTGTTGCCATCGCCATAGACGATCACGGTTGAGCCGTTCACCGCCACATCGTTGGTGTCGCGCAGCCAAACGATGGGTTGCAGCTGGGCGGAGGCCTCTAGGCCAAGTGCGGTAACGAACAGGAGGGTAATGAGCTTTCGCATGAGGACACGGATCTGTTGGTGCTTGGCAAAGTTAGGTCGCCCAGGTCCACCGCCTGTCCCGGAACGGCCTCTCCGGCACGTCTTTCTAGACCCAGTAGGATCCCAAGCAGATCCCCGATCCCTGTACCGCGACAGGTGGGGAAGGTGTACATTGCGACCACTTCAACCCATAACACATGAAGAAGTCGATACTCCTCGCTGCCTTGGTGGCCTCCGCCTCGGCCTCGGCGCAGCTGACCGACGGGTCGATCTGCCCCGATTTCACGGGCGTTGACCTGAACGGCAATACCCACCACCTGTACAACTACCTGGACCAGGGTTGGACCGTGGTGATCGACGTGAGCGCCGCCTGGTGCGGTCCCTGCTGGAACTACCACGAGTCGCACGCCCTGCGTGACCTGTACAACTCCCACGGCCCCAGCACCAACGACAAGGTGATGGTGCTCTACGTGGAGGGTGAGGATTCCAATACGCTCGCCCAGCTCCAGGGCACCACCACCAACAACCAGACCTCGGGCTACAGCCAGGGCGACTGGATCACGGGTACCCCCTACCCCATCATCGACGATGCCAACATCGCGAACACGCTGGACATCAGCTACTTCCCCACGATCTACATGGTGTGCCCCAACCGCCGCGTGAGCGAAGTGGGTCAGCGTCCGGCCGCCACCCTGTGGAACCTCGTACAGTCGCCCTGCAAAGTGAACGGCGGCAACCTGGCCGTGACCAACTACGGTGGCGCCACGTCCACCTGCGGTGTGGAGGACATGCCGGTGCGCATCGCCAACTACGGCTCCACCCCGATGACCAGCGCCACGGTGACGGTGAAGCAGGGTGCCACCACCCTCGCCACCCAGAACTGGAGCGGCAACCTCAACACCTGGCAGACGGCCGATCTCACCTTCAACAACGTGACGATCACCAATGCCCCTGATGTGACCATCAACATCACCAACCCCGACGCTGTGCTGGCCGACAACACGCTCGACCCGAACATGACGAACGCCGTGCCGGTGAGCTGGGCGGTGACCGTGGAAGGCAAGGTGGACAACTACCCCACTGAGTTCTCCTGGCACATGAAGGACCCCAACGGTGTGGTGATCGCCTCGGGCGGCAACTACGCCACGGTGAACGAGAACAACTACTGCAACGGCAGCACGCCGAACAGCGGCGGTTACGGCAGCGGTGCCACGTTCGCTGAGACCATCCAGCTCAACCAGCTGGGTTGCTACAAGGTCGAGGCTTTCGACAGCTACGGCGATGGCCTCACTGGCAGCGCTTCGTCCTATTTCCGCGTGCGCAACAGCAACAACCTGCTCGTGGTCGACGTGGACTTCTTCTGCGGCAGCTCCAGCGCCATCGTTGCCGACGCCGTTGGCATCAGCGAGGGCAGCCTGAGCAACACGCTCAACATCTACCCGAACCCCACCAACGGTGTGCTGAACGTGACCTTCAAGCAGCAGGGCAACGAAGCCACCTTCGTGCGTGTGTTCGACCTGCTCGGCAAGGAGGTGGTGGCCAGCCAGCGCGTGGTGGGCACCGGCGAGCAGAGCCAGACGGTGGACCTCAGCGGTCTGCAGAACGGCATGTACTACCTGCAGCTCCAGAGCGGCAGCCAGAAGGTCACCCGCAAGGTGACGCTGACCCGCTGATCCAACGCTTGATCGACCAAGGATAAGAGGCCGGCGATCTGGTGCGATACTTGCACTCCGATCGCCGGCCTCCCTTTTGGCCCCCTACTTCCCATGAAATACCTGATCGCTTCCCTCGCACTCGCTCTTCCCCTGTTCCTCCAGGCCCAGGGCAAACTGCCCTCCGTCACCGTCCAGACCATGGACGGCAAGAAGGTCAACACCAGCACCTGGAGCAACAACGGGAAACCCATCATCGTCAACTTCTGGGCCACCTGGTGCGCGCCGTGCAAGCGCGAGCTCGCCGTGATCGCCGACAAGTACGAGGATTGGCAGGCCAAGACCGGTGTGAAGCTGATCGCGGTGAGCATCGACGATGCCCGCACCATGAACCGCGTGGCACCCTATGTGAACGGGCAGGATTGGGAGTACGACGTGTACCTCGACCCCAACGGCGACCTGAAGCGGGCGTTGAACGTGAACAACGTGCCGCACACCTTTCTCATCGACGGGAAGGGCAACATCGTTTACCAGCACAACAATTACGAGCCCGGCGACGAGAACGTCCTGTTCGAACAGGTGAAGAAGGCCGCCGGCAAGTGAACCCCATCGGATGACCGTTAACGGAAGCGCACCTCGCCGAGCGACCCTCGTGCTGCTGGCCCTGGCCGGCGGCCTGATCGCTCAGGCACAGGACGGCGGCGACAGCACGCACCACGAGGCCCCGAAAGGGCCCGACCTGCCCCAGGTCCATGGCAACTTCAGCATGGACGCCCAGTACTACAACCAGGACTCGGCCATCGGCGCCGTGGTGCCCGACCAGAAGATGGGCATCAACTCCTGGGGCAACATCCAGTACACCCAGGGCCGCTTCCAGGCGGGCTTCCGGTACGAGGTGTATGAGCCTGCGCTGGTGGGCTACCCGGCCGGGCAGCCCTACACGGGCTCCGGCATCGGTTACCGCTACGCGAGCTATTCCATCAATGACCTCGATGTCACCGTCGGCAACTTCTTCGAGCAGTTCGGCCAGGGCATGGTGTTCCGCAGCTACGAGGAACGCTACCTCGGAGTGGACAACGCCATGGACGGGGTGCGCGTGAAGTTCAAACCGCACGAGGGCATCTACCTGAAAGGTTTCGTGGGGCGCCAGCGCCTGGCCTTCGATGATGGTTTCACCAACGGCGTGGGCATCGTGCGTGGTTTCGACGGGGAGGTGTCGCTCACCGAGCTCTTCCCCACGGAAATGGCCTCGTGGAGCGACAAGGGCCGCAACCTGATCCTGGGCGGCAGCTTCGTCAGCAAGTTCCAGGAAGACCAGGACCCGCTCTATGAGCTCCCCGAGAACGTGGGGGCATGGGCAGGCCGGGCCAACTACATCTCCGGACGCTGGAACCTGTATACCGAGTATGCCTACAAGATCAACGATCCCAACCGGAGCAACCACTTCATCTACAAGCCCGGACAGGGGTTGCTGGTGAACGCCACATACAGCACCAAGGGACTCGGCATCAGCGCCGGTGCGCATGCGTTCGACAACATGGTCTACCAGAGCGACCGTGCGACCAGTGGCCTGTTCAACCTCAACATCAACTACCTGCCCACCCTCGCCAAGCAGCACACCTACAACCTGCCAGCCACGCTCTACCCCTACGCCACCCAGCCCAACGGCGAGGTGAGCTACCAGGGCGAGGTGTTCTACAAGTTCAAGAAGGGCACTCCGCTCGGAGGAAAGTACGGCACCAAGCTCGCCGTCAACTGGTGCGGCGCCTGGTCGCTCGACAGCACCGCCCTGCCGAACGACACGGTTCGCTACCAGGGGTACACCACCAACTTCTTCCAGCGCGGCGAACGCCAGTACTTCAGCGACTTCAACGTGGAACTGCGCAAGAAGATCAGTGACGACTGGGAGCTCGCGCTCACCTACCTTAACTTGGTGTATGACATCGAGGTGGTGCAGGTCAAGGCCGGCGAACCCGTGGTCTATGCGGATATGATCATCCTGGAAGGTCTGCACAATTTCAACGACCGGAACTCGCTGCGCTTCGAGGTGCAACACCTGCGCACCAACCAGGACAAAGGCAACTGGGCCACCGCACTGGCCGAACTCACCTTCAGCCCGCACTGGTTCGTGGCTGTCATGGACCAGTACAACTACGAGACCTTTGGCGCCACCTTCAACAAGAACGGCGAGGAACTGGAGCCCGAGCGCACCCACTACCCCATCGGCTCGGTGGGGTACATCCGTGATGGCAACCGCTTCACGGTGAACTACGGCCGCCAACGCGCAGGGATCTTCTGCGTGGGCGGTGTTTGCCGCCAGGTACCCGCCTCCAACGGCCTCACCCTATCGATCACCAGCACCTTCTGACCCATGCGCAGCAACCCGCTCCCCTTCCTGCTCCTGCTGGGCACCCTGTCCGCGTGCGACTACGTCGGCTTTCCGGACAACTCCGGTTCAGGCGGCAACAACAACAACACCGACGGCCCGGCCCGCAAGGTGTTGCTGGAGGACATCACCGGGCATAAGTGCAACAACTGCCCCGCAGCTGCCGACCAGGCCAAGGCCCTTCAGGACATCTATGGAGATGCGCTGATCGTGGTTGGCGTGCATGCGACGGCCTTCGCTGAGCCCGGGTCCCCGCCTTACACCGCCGATCACCGCACCTCGGCCGGAGAGGAATACGCCACCACCTTTCAGGTTGATGGCCTCCCGGTCGGCTTGGTCAGCCGGGCATTGTTCAATAACGCCCTGCTCATCGGCGACGGCAGCTGGAGCCCCGCCGTGGCCAGCATCATCAACACCCCCGCCGACGTGGAAGTGCTGATCGACACCGTGGCATACAACAGCGTGGCCAACAGCATCACCTTCGAGGTGAAGATCGTGCCGGTGAACACCTTGGACGGCATCCACAACCTCACCGTTTACCTCACCGAGGACAGCGTGATCGCCCCGCAGATCGACAACCGGGCGACCCCCCCCGATGTGCCGAACTATGTGCACCGCCACATGCTGCGCGACAACCTCAACGGCACCTGGGGCGCACAGCTCGGCACCGGCTCCCTTCCAGCTGGCGATACCATCACGGTACCGTTCACCTACACCCTGCCCACCAGCGTGCTGGAGCCCGCCCATTGCGCTGTGGTGGCCTATGTGTACCGCACGGACACCTACGAGGTGCTCCAAGTGGAGGAGCACGGCATCACGCATTGACCCGCGTACCGATCGCCCCCCCGGTGCCGTTATCCCCTGCCGGAACCTCCGGTCCTGTGGATAACTGAACAGCCCGGCGGCGACCTTCGGCCGAACGGATGATGTATCTTCAGGACCGCTTTCGTCGAGACCAGGCTTAAAATCCAGGTGTGATGATGGACCAGGGTAGGAAGATGATGGAGCTGAGCAAGCAGGTGCTGCAGAAGGTTAGCTTCGATCCCCGGCTCTTTCAGAAAGAGCTCGTGAAATCCGTGAGGTGGCTTGGGCAGCGCGACCAGCTCCTCTTCAAGGCATGGTGCCTGGCCACCTTCGGCCATCAGTACAAGGACATCATCCTGGAGGTCTTCCAGAAGACCATGCGCACCTGAGCGGGCCTCAAAGCCGCAGGAAGCGCAGGTTCCGCATGAGCCCGGCGTACTTGGTGCGTTTCACCGCACTGCCTTCGAACAGCCGGTCGAAGACGACTTCCGTCATGCCGTGCCACTCCTCGGCACCAAGTTCCATCACCTCGGGTCGGGGAGCGAACTCCGGTTCGTTGTGCGGTTCGGCGAAGCGGTTCCACGGGCACACCTGCTGGCAGATGTCGCAACCGAAGGCCCAGCCCGCCAGCTTGCCTGCGAACTCCTGCGGGATCGAGTCCTTCAGTTCGATCGTCAGGTGACTGATGCACCTTGAGCCGTCGACCCCGTAGGGGGTGATGGCGTCGGTGGGACATGCATCGATACAGCGTCGGCAGGTGCCGCAATGGTCGGTGGCGGGCGCATCGGGCGCCAGCTCCAGGTCGGTGATGAGCTCGCAGAGGAAGAACCAGCTGCCGGTGCCCTGGCGAATCACGTTGGTGTGCTTGCCGCGCCAGCCGATGCCCGCACGCTGGGCCCAGGCCTTCTCCAGCACCGGCGCGCTGTCCACGAAGGCCCGCAGCTCCACCTGGCCGAACTGCTCCGTGATGAAGGCCATCAGCGGCCGCAGGCGCTTCTTGAGCACCTTGTGGTAATCGCGCCCATAGGCATAGGTGCTCAGCTTGGGTGCCTTGGGATCGCGCTGCTTCGGCGGCGTGTGGTAGTTGTACGCCAGGCTGATCACGCTCTTCGCGCCAGGCACCAACTTTCGCGGATCGAGCCGCAGGTCGAAGTGGCGCTCCATGTAGCCCATGCTTCCGTGCCTGCCCGCTCGCAGCCATTGTTCCAACCGCGGGGCCTCCTCCTCGAGAAAGCCCGCACGCGCCACTCCACAGGCCAAAAAGCCCAGTTCATGGGCCTTGCGCTTGATCAGCTCCGAACGCTCCGCAGGTGTGGGCACGCGGCAAGTTAGGCCTGTCCGAAAAGGTCGCCCGGCTTCGCGCTGGGCACGCGGCCCAGGTGCCTGTATGCCCGCTCGGTGGCCTGGCGCCCGCGCGGGGTACGCTGCAAGTAGCCCTCCATGATCAGGAAAGGCTCATAGACCTCCTCGATCGTGCCGGCCTCCTCCCCCACGGCCGTGGCCACGGTGTTGAGGCCCACGGGTCCGCCGCCGAACTTGTCGATGATGGCGCCAAGGATCCGGTTGTCCATCTCGTCGAGGCCATGCGCGTCCACGTTCAGCGCCTGCAGCGCCTGCTGCGCGATGGGGAGCTTGATCGTGCCGTCGGCCAGGATCTGCGCGAAGTCGCGCACGCGCCGCAACAGGGCATTGGCGATGCGCGGGGTGCCGCGGCTGCGGCGCGCGATCTCCACGGCCGCCTCCTCCACGATGGGCACGTTCAGCAGACCGGCGCTGCGCTTCACGATGCCGGTGAGCGTGGGCGCATCGTAATAGTCCAGGCGGCTGTTGATGCCGAAGCGCGCGCGCAGGGGTGCGGTGAGCAGGCCGCTGCGCGTGGTTGCGCCAACCAAAGTGAAGGGGTTCAGCGCGATCTGCACCGTGCGCGCATTGGGCCCCGCATCGATCACCAGGTCGATGCGGTAGTCCTCCATGGCGCTGTACAGGTACTCCTCGATCACCGGGGTCAACCGGTGGATCTCGTCGATGAACAGGATGTCGTGCGGCTCGAGGTTGGTGAGCAGTCCGGCGAGGTCGGCGGGCTTGTCGAGCACGGGCCCGCTGGTGATGCGGATGCCCACGCCCATCTCCTGCGCGATGATGTTGGCAAGCGTGGTCTTGCCCAGCCCGGGAGGGCCATGGAGCAGCACATGGTCCAGGGCCTCACCGCGCTGCTTCGCGGCCTGCACGAACACCTTCAGGTTGTCCGTCACCGCCTTCTGACCAGCGAACTCGCCGAACTGGCGCGGGCGCAGCACCTGCTCCAGTTCCTTGTCGGACGAGGAGCGCTGCTCGCGGCGGGGGTCGAAGCCTTCGGCCATGGTGCGAAGGTACTCGCCGCCTCAGTCCTCCCCCACCACATCGCGGTACAGGTCGCCGAAGAACACCTTGGCACCGATGATGTAGACCGGGGCGTTCAGGCTCTCGTCCAGGCTGGCGTTGGTGAAGGCGAGGCGGTAGCCAAGCCCCCCGCCCACGGCGAAGTACCGCAGGAACCTGTACTGCACCGTCATGGCGGGCTCGTAGAGGAACACGAAGGCCTTCTTCAGCTTCTGCGTTCGCCCCTCCAGGTCGTCGTACACCAGCGATCCGCCGCCGATGCCCACCTGCACGGGGATGTTCACCTCCCACGGGCCGCGCTGATAAAAGGAGTAGCTGAAGAAGGGGGTGATGTAGCCGAGGCGCACCCGGGCCATCACGGTGCGCTCCGTGCCGTTCTCCACCACCTGCTCCTCGCGCTCGAGCCGCGTGCCCAGGAAGCTGTAGCCGACACCGTAGCGCACGCGGCGCCCGTGTTCCAGGCCCACCTTCACGCCCAGCAGGCGCACGTTCTGGTTGCTGATGAAGCTCCCACGCGAGTCGAGGGCCACGGTGAGACGCGGAGGCTCCTGCAGGAAGAGGCCGATGCTATCCAGCAGCTGCGACCTGACGCCCAGGGGCAGCGACAGGGACAGGAGCAGGGGCAGGTACCGTGCGCGCATGGGGCCTGAAAAGCGGAATGTCCGCGACCCAAAGGTGCGGACATTCCCAGCTGTTCGGTCGGTCGGGGACTAGCCGTGCTCCTCGTCCTCGCCGTGCTCCAGGGGCACGGTCTGCGGCACGAAGTCCTCGGCCTTGCCGGGCTTGCTGTAGTCGTAGGGCCAGCGGTGCACCGTGGGGATGGGGCCCGGCCAGTTGCCGTGGATGTGCTCCACCGGCGTGGTCCACTCCAGCGTGTTCGAACGCCAGGGGTTCTGCACGGCCTTCTGCCCGCGGTAGATGCTGTAGAAGAAGTTGTAGGTGAAGATCATCTGCGCGGCACCACCGATGATGGCGAACACGGTGATCAGCACGTTGAGGTCGGTGACCCCGTTCAGGAAGGGGAACTCGCTGTAGTCGTAATAGCGGCGGGGAGCGCCGGCCAGGCCCACGAAGTGCATGGGGAAGAACACCCCGAATGCGCAAACGAAGGTGATCCAGAAGTGGGCGTAGCCCAGCTTGGTGTTCATCATGCGGCCGTACATCTTCGGGAACCAGTGGTAGATGCCGGCGAACATGCCGAAGATCGCGCTCATCCCCATCACGATGTGGAAGTGCGCCACCACGAAATAGGTGTCGTGCACGTTGATGTCGAGGGCGCTGTCGGCGAGGATGATGCCCGTGAGACCACCGGCGATGAAGGTGGCGACCAGGCCGATGCTGAAGAGCATGGCGGGGGTCATCACGATGTTGCCGCGCCAGAGCGTGGTGAGGTAGTTGAACACCTTCACGGCGCTGGGGATGGCGATCAGCAGGGTGGTGAACACGAACACGCTGCCGAGGAAGGGGTTCATGCCGGTGAGGTACATGTGGTGGCCCCACACGATGAAGCTGAGGAAGCCGATCGCCAGGATCGAGCCGATCATGGCGCGGTAGCCGAAGATGGGCTTGCGGGCGTTGGTGGCGATCACCTCGGAGGTGATGCCCAGCGCAGGCAGCAGCACGATGTACACCTCGGGGTGACCCAGGAACCAGAAGAGGTGCTGGAACAGGATGGGGCTGCCGCCGGTCTGTTCGAGGGCCTCACCGCCGATGTGGATGTCGCTGAGGTAGAAGCTCGTGCCAAGGCTGCGGTCGAGCAGCAGGAGCAGCGCGCAGCTCAACAGCACAGGGAAGCTGAGGATGCCCAGCACGGCGGTGATGAAGAAGGCCCAGATGGTCAGGGGCATGCGCGTCATCTTCATGCCCTTCGTGCGCAGGTTGAGGATGGTGACCACGTAGTTGAGGCCACCGAGGAGCGCACTGGCGATGAAGATGGCCATGCTCAGCAGCCACAGGGTCATGCCCGTGCCGGAGCCGGGGATGGCCTCGGGCAGCGCGCTCAGCGGGGGATACACCGTCCAGCCGCTGCTGGCGGGGCCGCCCTCCACGAAGAGGCTGGCGAGCATGAGGATGCTGCTGAGGAAGAAGAACCAGTAGCTCAGCATGTTCAGGAAGCCGCTCGCCATGTCGCGGGCGCCCACCTGCAGGGGGATCAACAGGTTGCTGAAGGTACCGGAGAGGCCGCCGGTGAGCACGAAGAACACCATGATGGTGCCGTGGATCGTGACCAGTGCCAGGTACATGTTGGAGTTGAGCACGCCGCCCGGGGCCCACTTGTCGCCCAGGAAGAAGTTGGTGAAGGCGAAGCCCTCACCCGGCCAGGCGAGCTGCAGGCGGAACAGGATCGACATGATCACCGCCACCCAGGCCATGATGATCGCGGTCACCAGGAACTGCTTGCTGATCATCTTGTGGTCCTGGGAGAAGATGTACTTGCTCACCCAGGACTCCTGGTGGTGGTGATGCGCCGCATGCGCGTCGTGGTGCGCGGCGTGGGTATCGTGTGCGTGGGCACCCATGGGAAGAATGCGTTGGGGGGTCAGTGGGTGGGTTGGGCCTGTGCGGTGGCGGCGGCCGGAGCGGCGGCGCTGTCCGTGGCGGTGGTATCGGCGGCGGTGGCCGTGCTGTCCGTGGCGGCGGGGGTGGCTGCCGGTGCGGGGGTGGCTGCGGCGGCCGGGGCCTGGAAGGGCTTCTTCATGGCCTCGGTGTACCACGCATCGAACGCGGTCTGCGATTCCACCACCAGCGGCATCTGCATGTTGTAGTGGCTGGCGCCGCAGATCTTGTTGCAGAGCAGCACGAAGTCGAACTTGTCATCGCCCACCACCACGCGCATGCTGTCGGTGGTGATCGTGGGCTTCATGTGGAAGCGCGTGGCCATGCCCGGCACCGCGTTCATCTGCGCGCGCAGGTGGGGGATGTAGGCACTGTGTATCACATCGCGGCTGCGGATCACCAGCTCCACGTCCTTGCGCACGGGCAGGTGGAACTCCTTGATCACCACATCGTCGGCACCGTGGGCGTAGGGGCTGGCCTCGCCCTTCTCGGCGATGTCCTGCTCCATCATCACCTTCAGGTTGGTCACCTTGCGCAGCATGCGGCGCTCGCGCTCGACCTTCTCGTTGAGCTCGTCCACCTTGGCGGGGGGCAGGTACTCGCCCTCCTGCTTCAGCTTCTCCACCGTGGCGTTGATGCTGGTGGCCAGTTCGGCCAGGCGGGTCTCGATCGATTCCTTCGTCACCACGCCAAGCGGGTTGTTGTCGTTGATCAGGCGGTAATCGGTGGCACCCAGGATGCCGTCCTTGCCCGGATAACGCGCGGTCCAGTCGAACTGTTTGGCGTAGAGCTCCACCTGCGCGGTGCCTTCGGGGCTGTGCGCGGTGATGCGGTTCCAGATGGTGAGGCCGTAGATGATGATGCCGATGAGCGTGATGGCCGGCACCACGGTCCACAGCAGCTCCAGCTTGTTGTTGTGCGAGTAATAGAAAGCCTTGCGGTCCTTGTCGTACACGTAACGGCCCGCGAAGTAGAACAGCAGGATGTTCGTGAGGAAGAACACGACGAAGAGGATCGCCCAGTTCACGTCCAGCAGCTGGTCGGTCCACACGCCATGCTCGCTGGCGGCCACGGGCAGCATCTTGTCGCCATAGGCGAACAGCAGCCACAGGAAGAAGGCGAAGTACAGCACGCAGAACAGCCACATGAAACGGGCGTTCATGCGGTTGTCGCGATCGGAGATGTGCTCCTCGCGCTTGCCCCGCAGGGTGGCGGTGAGCTCATAGACCCGGCTGAGGCGCACGACAGCGAGCACCCCCAGCACCAGGACGGCTATGATCAGCAACTTGGTCATCGTCTGCGTATTCAGTTGACCCGCAGGGCCGGGTCGTTGTTCTTAGATGTGGTGATGGACGCTCTCGTCGAGGTACGGGTGGTTCACCGGCGTGAGCGGGGCCTTGGTCAGCGTGTTCAGCACGGTGAGGATGAAGAGGCCGAGGAATGTGAGGAAGAGGCCGATCTCCAGGGCGCCGATGTGCTCGAAGTGGTCGCCGAGCGCACCGGGCAGCACCATCTGGCACAGGTCGAGCCAGTGGCCGATGAAGATCACCGCGCCCACGCCGATCAGGAAGCGCGGGTTGCGCTTGGCGTCGCGGCTCATCAGCAGCAGCATCGGCACGGCGAAGTTGATGAAGAACATGCCCCACATCAGCATCGGGTGATGGTCGATGCGTGCCTTGAAGTAGATGACCTCCTCGGGGATGTTGCTGTACCAGTACAGCATGAACTGGCTGAAGTAGAGGTAGGTCCACAGGAAGCTGATGGCGAACACCCACTTGCCCATGTCGTGGATGTGGCTGTTGTTCACCTGGGGCAGGTAGCCCTTTCCCTTCAGGTAGATCACGAGCACCACACCGGTGATCATCGCGCTCACCCACATGCCGGCGAACACGTACCAGCCGAACAGGGTGCTGAACCAGTGCACATCGATGCTCATGATCCAGTCCCACGAGAGGGTGCTGCTGAACACCGCGAAGAACACCAGGAAGAGGGCGCTGCGGCGGTACACCAGCAGGTGGTGCTTCACCAGCGTCTCACCGGTCTCGTTGTCCAGCGCCAGGCTCTGCTTGCGGAACCACATGGCGCCGAAGAGGAAGGTGGCGATGTAGGCCACGGTGCGCAGCCAGTAGAAGCCCTTGTTGAGGAAGGGCATCTTGTAGGCCACGATGGGATCGTACACATCGGAGCCCTCGGTCACCACGGCGGGGTCCATCCAGCTCCACACGTGGTGCAGGCCTGCGCTGCCGGCGGCCAGCACCAGCACGATCACGGCGGCACCAATGGGCAGGTAGCTGAAGATGCCCTCGTACACGCGCTTCACCAGCACGCTCCAGGAGGTCTCGGTGGCGTTCTGCAGCGCATAGAAGAACAGGGCGCCAAGGCCCACGCCGAAGAAGTAGAAGCCGTTGATGAAGAGGGCCGCCCAGAAGTTCTGGTGGTGGTCCGTATGGTCGTTGATGAAGCCGAAACCGGCCAGGGCCAGGCCGAGCACCATAAGCGCCATGCAGAGGGTGCGGGCCCGGGAGGTGAGGGTGAAGTTCATCGCTCAGGTTCCGTGTTCGTTCACTTGAGGGGGGCCGGTGCGGTGGTGTCGGCGGGCGCGGGTGCCGCGGCCACCAGGGTGCCACCGTTCTGCAGGTACTGCACGTAACGGGTCACCAGCCAGCGTTCCTCCTTGGTCAGTTGGCCGGCATGGCTGCCCATGGCCACGTTCCTGCCGTACATCAGGCTGTGGAAGATCTTGCCCTCGGGCAGGTCCTTCAGCGGACCGGTGTAGCTCGGGGGCTGGGGGTAGTTGCCGTTCTTCACCACCGAACCTTCGCCATCGCCCTTGGCGCCGTGGCAATGCTGGCAGAACTTCTCATAGATCACCTTGCCCTTGTCCACGTTCTCCTGCGTCATGGGGATGGGGCTGCGCAGGTTGGCACCGGCGGCCTCGTAGCCCTCGATGGTGGCGGGGTACGGGTAGGGGAAATTGAAATGGGCCTTCTCCTGGCTGGCGGCGAAGGGGATGGTGCCGGCCACCGGCAGGCGGGCGCTCTGGGTGCCGCGCTGCTTCAGCACCACGCTGTCCTCGAAGTAGTAGGGGTCCTGGCCGTAGTCCACGTAGGCCTCCACGGCGGGGCTGCGGTACATGTCGGGCATGTACTCCAGGCCCGGGCTGTTGGGGTCGCCGCCGCAGGAGGCGAGCAGCAGGGCCGCGCCCGAAAGTCCGATCAGTTGATGCAGGGTACGCATGGTGCGGCTCAGCATTGACGTTCGTTGATCTCGAACACCGGGGTCTCGCGCAACAGGCCCGCGATGTCGTCGGCGCTGCGGCCGTGGTTGTCCTCGGTGCGCACCTCCATGATGAACTTGTCGTCGGTGCTGCGCGGGTCCGGGTTGCGGGCCGGCATGCCGGGCAGCGTCTTGTTGCGGATCAGGTAGGTGATGGCCATGCCGTGGCAGGCGCAGAGGATGGTGAACTCGAAGGTCACCGGGATGAAGGCGGGCAGGTTCTGGTAGAAGAAGTCGTTGGGCTTGCCCCCGATGTTCATCGGCCAGTCGTAGATCATCATGTAGTACATGCCCAGCAGCGCGAGCGAGGTGCCGGTGATGCCGAACATGAAGGCGACAATGCCCAGGCGGGTCCGCTTCACGCCGATGATGGGGTCGAGGCCGTGCACCGGGAAGGGGCTGAACACGTCGCGCACCTTCACGCCGGCGGATACCAGCTTGCGGGCGGCGCCTTTCAGCACCTCGGGATCGTCGTACACGGCATAGATGACCTTGTTCGCCATGGATCTCAGTGGTGATGGGTGTGGGCCTGGTTCTTGTAGCTCTCGCCGCTGGTCTTGAGGATCGACTTGATCTCGTTCAGCGCGAGCACGGGGAAGAAGCGGGCGAAGAGGAGGTACAGGGTGAAGAAGATGCCGATGGTGCCGATGAAGATGCCGGCATCGACCCAGGTGGGGTGGAACATGCTCCAGCTGCTGGGCAGGTAGTCGCGGTGCAGCGAGGTCACGATGATCACGAAGCGCTCGAACCACATGCCCGTGTTCACCACCAGGCTCATGAAGAAGGTGAACGACAGGTTGCGGCGCCAGCTGCGCACCCAGAAGAGCTGCGGGCTGATCACGTTGCAGGTCATCATCGCCCAGTAGCTCCACCAGTAGGGGCCGGTGGCGCGGTTGATGAAGGCGTAGCTCTCGTACTCCACGCCGCCGTACCAGCTGATGAACAGCTCGGTGATGTACGCCACGCCCACGATGGAGCCGGTGACGATGATCACGAT
>JAEUSV010000137.1 GCA_016788485.1 Flavobacteriales bacterium | reverse complement strand
GCCTTGCGGATGAGGCCCTCGCTGCTGATGAACTCGGTGTACATCAGGTCGGCCCCGTGCTGCTTGCACAGCGCGCGGAAGGGCGGGTCGCTGACGTCCTCCATGGGGGCCAGCAGCAACGGGAACTCCGGTAGCTCGATGGGACCGATGCGGGGCATGCGGAAAGGGGCCGGCAAAGGTACGGGAGAGGCAGGGGGGCTGCGTTGGCTAGCAAGATCCAGCGCCTAGGCCCGCATTGTGCACAGAACATGGCCCAGCTTCAGTATGTGACCGGCATGGTCAGCGCAATCGCAAGCAACTGGTCGATAACGCCGGAGGCGGAAAATCATGCAGGCCACTCGCTGAGGTCCCGGAGCGGGGTGAGCCGAGCCTGGAAAAGATACTATGAGCCGTAAATTGAAGTGCTCCAATTGAGCTTCCAAAGATCCTGCGCCTCAGCGAAACCTTTCATCTTTATTCCAGTTATTCGCTCCCAAACTATCTTGTCAAACTGAGGCGAACCAAGCGCATCCAAGTCCTCCTTCGCGTGGTTGCTAATCCAAATTTCATCATCGCGAATAGCTCCGACAACACGTGCCGCGTAGTTGACAGCACCGCCGAAAATATCCCCTTCCTCAATCTTCATTGCACCAATGTGAATTCCAGCCCGAACAGAGACCCGCCCATGTCCAGTTTTTCTATGTATTTCTATTGAATAATTCAGGGCGTTCTCAACATTTTTAAATGCTATTAAGAAACTATCACCTATTGTTTTAATTTCACGACCATTATGCTTTTTTATCAAACGACGACTTTGCACAAAATGAGCTCTTCTTATCTCGTTCATCTTCTCATCCCGGACCAGCTCATTTAATTCAGTGGACCCGACTACATCAGTAAATACAACTGCCAAAGTCACTCTATCGCCTCCAGCCCAATTGCTGAAGTTCGAAGTACGTGTTTCACCCTCGGCAGACACCATAAATGTTTCAAAATCACGTTCGCGATTTGCAGCTTGATCCATTACACCCAACTTTGATGGGAATCGCAGTTGCTCAAGCGGGTCCGCAATTTGAACTTCACCTTGTTCCGGACAGAAGCAATTAAATATTTTCTGGCCCTTACTGCGGAGCATTTGTACGTAAGCATCGGGGACAGGTGTTGCACATTTGGGACAAATAAAGAATCTAACTAAATCGCATTTTCCATCTATTGATTTACGTCGCACATGCGCAGCTACATATTCCTCAAAATGAAACTTCGTTTCTGCGCTCACATATTCATCATAAAATATAATAATTCTCCCCCGCGCTTCCGCAAATTCATACATAAATATTCCACACTTGCCCCCGGGTTTTGCTGTAAATACAGCAGCATTCCGCCACATTTCGGAGCGCCCGATAGAAAAAATTCCGCTATGCCCTAGTCTAACTGTGAGTGTAGAATATAAACTTTGGACCGGTCCATCGAAGGTTATTGCGACTGCCTTGCCTTTAGGTTCTGGAGCGTCTTCATAATCCCTATTAAACTGTGACGGAAAGACCAAATACCGGCCATCATCCGCACTTTCCCTAAGTGCCAAATCATGACGGACTAATTCCTCAACTGTTGCATGCAGGAGTAATTGTTCCTGATTCTTGTCCTGAACACGATGTTCTTCTGGCACATAGAATTTCCCAGTCAGGGCAAAATCTTCAGCCATAGAACCAAGACCATCCGGCTCCTCCTTTGCTGCATTAACAAGCGCGGATGCATAGGAATCAAGTAACTCGGGTTGCAATAGTAAATACCCACCAAAAGAAAGCCGACGGATTAAATCCCTATTCTCCAACCGGCCAATGCAGGTATCAAATTGATTTTTTAAGTCCCATGTTTCACCCGCAAGATCGAAATGACTGCTTTTGAATTCATCAAACAAGTCACTTGTTTGCGAAAGCAACTGTCCGGAACGCTTTAATTCAAGTAAATATTCTTTAATTGCACTAAATAATTTAGTTGAGACCACCTCAGGTAGTTCATCCCAAGGAATAGCGCCCTTAATTGCTTCGCCAAGCTCTGCAATACCCCAACCCTCCTTGGCGCTGGTCTTATAATATCCATCAAACCCAAATTCATCCATAACCGCCTGAACTCGATTGTCGCCAATGGAAACACCACCTCGGTCATTCCTGGCCGAGACAAGAAAGCGCTTTACTACCACCGGGGATTCTACCTGCCGTTGTTTCGCCAAACGAAGTGCCCTTTCCCAGTGTCTAACACCCGCTAATGGGTCGGTTTCACTTCGAGCATCAAAAACAACTAGGGCGACTGCAATCTCATTTAGATGCAACTGGTGGATAATACGATATCCAGGTTGACCAGCTAAATCCCATAACAAAGTCTCTCTTGTCTGAGATAGTGAATTTTCGACAAAAACTTCTTGGTGGTCAAACAACCAAACTTTTCTGCCCGGCGTAGAGTCGGTAGCCTGAAAAGCATTATTGTTAAGAACAAGGCTAAGACCAGATTTCCCCACCCCCGTATCACCAACAAGAACGACTTTCGCGTTCACATATCGCGCCACCGCTTGGCTCGCCTGAGCGCCCAGATGAGAATAATTAATCTTCCATATTTTTACCGAACTGATGAAATTTGTCTTTCGGCTGTGCCCCACAGTTGCTATTATATTATGATTTTTGGGGTTGAACAAAGAGTTCACAATAAACTTATCGGATGACGATCTACGTATTACCAGGATTGGCTGCCATGATGCACAGTTCCACAGTCTTGTGGTCCGGTCCTCGCCTGCGGAGAGTAAATACTCGCCATCAGCAGTGAATCGAAGGGACCCAACTTGAGCAGTATGCCCTTCGAGGGTTGTTTTCAACTCGTACTTACTATTCCAAATTCGAATCACCCGCTCACCTCCACAAGTTGCCAATAAACCTGTAGGACTAAAGGCAATTGAGAAACAAATACTTCTTTCCGCCTTGATTGTTCTGATCAGCTCGCCTGTATCACTTTTCCACACTTTAACTTCACCGTTTGCGTATGAACATGCCAATACTTCTCCAGTTAAATTAAATGCTAAATTTGTAACACGGGATTGATCGCCGGGTAGGACCCGAATCAATTTCGCCGTTTCAGCATCCCATATTTTAACGGAGGAGTCCGCGCCGCCACTTACAGCAATATTCTTACTTGGATGAAATAATACACAAACCTGACCTCCTTCATGCGCACGAATCTCGGACTTCATCAAACCTGACGTTGTTTCCCATATTCTAACGGATTTTTCGTCAGCACTCACTAAGAGAGAGCCGTCAAAGTTGAATGCTACGCAGTAAACAGCGCCGTTGTTCGGACCAAGGCTCCGTTCGAGCTTATTCAAATGAATATTATGCAAGTTGATTGATGATGTAGTCAATGGAACGGCAATTAGTCTTCCATCGGGCGACCATGCCATTCTACCAATTTCACCAGAATTATCAAAAGATAACACTAACTCCATACCCGTGATATCCTCCCCTTCCATTAGAATGTTGCCCATCTATGAATTTTTTTATTCGGTGTTTACCTAAGCCAGACCTCCCCGCCTTTCCTTGCGTGTGTAGCTTGTGCTTGCCATATTCACGCTTCTACCACTTCCCTTTTCCTCCTCCCCCTCTTCTTCACCGGCGGCGCCTCAATGTGCTCCCCGTTCACCAGGGCTTCCATGATGCGCTCGGCATCCATGCCGCTCTGCAGGCCGTGCAGGAAGCTCAGCAGTAGCTCCGCACCCTCCAGCTTGTTGGTCTTCAGGTAGGCGGCCGTGTCGTTCACCACCTTCATGGGCGTCTGCTTGCCCTTCAGCACGCCCTCGGTGATGCGCTTGTTCTTGCGCCTACCGCTCCTGTAGAGCTCCTCCACCTTGACCGTGGCCTTGTTCAGGGCCTTCAGCAACTTGGCGGGCTCGGGGATCTCCTTGGCGAACTTCACGGCGGTGCTGGCCTTCAGGCGGTCCGCCTTGATGAGGTCCTGCACCTCCGCCGGCAGGGCCAGCACGCTGAGCAGCAGGGCGAACTTGGGTTTGCCGAAGAAATCCTCCAGGATCTTCACGTCCTCCCCGGCATCGAGCAGGGCACGCAGCTGGTTGGCCACGTCCACTTCGTTCATCACGTCGTGGAAGTTGTTCTCGATGATGGGCAGCATCAGGCGGCCCTTGTCGTCGCCTTTGTAGATGCGCACGGGCACGCGGTCCAGGTCCACGCTGTTCAGCTGGGCCAGGGCGGTGAGGGCCTTGTCGTTCTTCAGCTGGGCCAGGGCGGCCAGGCGGGTGTAGCCGGCCTGCAGGTGATAACGGCCGTTCTGCTTTTCCGCGATCAGGGGCACCAGGATGCCGTACAGCGCGATGCTGCGGGCGTATTCGTTGATGCGGTCCTTGGTCGGCTTCACCGTGCGGGGGTTGGTGCCCAGCACGATGTCGTCGATAGCTACCCACTCGATGCTCTCGCTCTTGCTCATGTCCTGCACACAAATATGTGGAGTTGTTCCGGATAAACAAATGCTTTTCCGGCGTGGGGTGGAAGTGCCTTGCGCGACTCCGGCTCAGGGCCGGAGTGACGACACTCCTATATGCACTGTCATCCCGGGCTTGACCCGGGATCGCGTAAGGCTCCCTGCTCTGTTATGCCTTGCGCGACTCCGGCTCAGGGCCGGAGTGACAGCGCTCCTATGCGCACTGTCATTCCGGGCTTCACCCGGGATCGCGTAAGGCTCCTTGCTGCATTATGCCTTTCGCGACTCCGTCGCTGGGCCGGAGTGACACCGCTCTTATGAACTCTGTCATCCCGGGCTTGACCCGGGATCGCGTAAGGCTTCCTTCTGTGTTATGCCTTGCGCGACTCCGGCGCAGGGCCGGAGTGACACCGCTCTTATAAACTCTGTCATCCCGGGCTTGCCCCGGGATCGCGCGAGGCGCGCTTTCCCAGAGGGGGAGGCAACGATCGACCAGCCACGTTCGCTTCGCGAACGGGCTGTTGCGACCCGGACCGGCCTTACAAACTGTGCTTGAATGGAGGAGGGATTCCGCGAGGCGCGCTTTCCCAGAGGGGGAGGCCTCAAGCAGCGCCCCGCTTTCGCGGGGCAGAGAGGGATGGCTGCGCATCCCGTTGTGGGGGAGGCCTCAAGCCGCGCCCGCAGCGCGGGCAGGTGTTCGTTCCGGTCCGCTCTGGTTAGCGAGCTCACCACGCTCCCCGGAACGAACACGCCCCGCTTTCGCGGGGCGGCTTGGCGGAGAGAGAGGGACAGGGTTTCCGCGCTTTCGTGCCATGCGGGACCAGTGTTTCCAAGCGATGCCGTGGGGCTATGGGCCCACAACACACCCCGCCGTGTCCCGGTGGTGTTCCGGGGCCGTGCGCTGTAGCCCGCGAACGGCGCGGGCTCCGATGGCCTAGCTGTTGAGGATGCGGTAGATCTCGTCGAGCTTCCGCTTGGCATCGGGGTCGGCGGCATCCAGGATGACCGTGACCTGCAGCTGGTGCATGGGCGTCTGCAGGGAGGTCCTCTTCGCGCCGTACCGCTCCTGGGGCTCCGCGACCGTGCCCGCCTTGTCCTGGTGCCCCAGGTACTGGAAGAAGTCGTGCTTCAGCACCTCGCTGATCTTCTTCAGCAGCCGGGTATCGACGCTGGGCTGCTTGAAGATGTCGTAGACGTTCTTCCGGCTGCGCCCGATGGCATCGGCGAACGCCGTCACCGGCACCTTGGGCACCTGCGCGTCGAACACCTTCTTGATCCGCTTACCGATGTGCTCTGCCACGAGGCAAAGCTCACGCCCGGCGCGGCCTTCCGCCGTTTTCAACTGTAACGGGTTGAAAACTAAACCGGACCCGAACGGTATCGGATGTGTAACCGGGTGCCACATTTGTCACCGCAAGGTAACACACTGTCACCATGTTCGACAAATCGACTCGGGCATTTCTCCAAAAGTACCTGCCCCGGGATTACCGGAGCCGGGTGCACAAGCGCCTGAAGAAGGAGACCCACCCCACCCAGATCAGTCATGTGCGCAGTGAGCGCCGGGTAGACCTGGAGATCGCCCGCCTGATCGTGCAGGTGGCCAAGGAGGAAAAGCGCCGCCGCGATCGCCTGCAGCGCTCCATCCGCATCAAGCCCTAACGCATGCGGCCGTCCAGCACCATCCCTGTGTCCGGAGGTTGCAGCCCAGCCGGGAACGCTGGGCGGCCGCTCCCCTCTCCTGGCCAGCGCCTGCGCTCCATTGTGGAGAGCGCCGTGAACCAGCGCCGCCAACTGAACCAGATGAAAGCCGGCCACTGCCCTGCGCCGGTGCGCGAGGCCCTGATGAAGCTGCAGCAGTGGCTTGCCATCAACCCCAACCCCAGCGAGGCGACCGTGAAGGCCTTTCCGCTGTGCGCGGAGGTGCACATGGTGTACCCGGCCAACAAGGGCAAGGATGCGCGGATGGCCGAGCTCAGAACCCTGACCAATACCCCCTGACCATGGAACTGAAGGAACAACTCCAGCTGCTCGATGAGCTGAGCAGCGACCGGCAACGCTGGTCACGCACCACCCACATCAACAGCAAGCTCAACGCCTTCAAGCTGCGCGCCAACGTGGGCGAGCTGCAGCTGGTGATCAGCTGCGACGACTGCGGCACCGAATGGGCCGTGGAGAACACCGCAGAGGAGCGGATGGTGAGCAACTACTGGAAGCCCGCCGCCAGCATCAAGGAGGCGATGCGCGAATGCACCGACTTCGCCCGCGCCTACCTGCACACCATCGCCAACCCTCAACACCTGGAGGCCTGATGGTGCTCTTCCTCTTCCCGAGCGGCCAGGCCGACAGCAGCGAGCTGGCCGCGAAGCTCTACGCCACACGCACCCTGTACGGCATGCTGGCCGTGACCGACGACCGTGCCCAGGTGGCCAGCGCCGTGCTCAAGACCTACCTGAAGGTGGTGGTGCCGGACGTCCCGGAGCCCGCCACCCAGGCCTGGCACGATGTGCTGGCCGCCCTGCGCCTGCTGCACCACCCTGTGCAGACCATGACCGAGTACCTACTAAGCATCACCGCCCCCGCCCCGGCGCACGCTGTGCCGACCAACCAGCATGCCGCCGGGGTGGGGCACAATACCCCCGCCTTCGCATGAAGCTCTTTCTCTATGGGGAAGTGACCCCCGCGAACCGCCGCCTGCAGACCCGCCTGAGCTGGCGCGGCTACACCACCGAGATGATCGGCGAGCGCCCCTGGGTGGGCACCCCGAGCGAAGCGCACCGCCGGCAGACCATGGTGCGCCACCTGCTGGACTGCCACGCCGTGGTGGTGCCGGATGCGGACATGCCGATGCAGCAGCTGCTGCAGCTGCTGGTGGCCTGTGAGTTCATGAAGGTGCCGGTGATCGCCGAGCGCGACCTGCCGCTGCACGCCCCCGACGCACCCAGCGAGCTGTGGCACTACGCCCTGCACGTACCCGTGCGCATCACCTGGGCACGCGAGGAGCGCATCGCCACGGTGGGCACCACGCCACAGCCTACGACGAACACCGTGCTCGATCGCGCGCGCCGCGTGCTGCAGCGCTGGGAGGAGCGTGCCAACCGCTTCTTCGGCATGGGCCTGAAGAACCCCATGACGCGCCAGCGCTCGTACCCCGAACCGAAGGGGATGAGCACCACGGGATAGGGAGAGGGGCCGCCGGGGGTTAGGGCCGGCGGCGACCGAAGCATCCGGTAGCTCAGGGGAAAGCCGCAAGGCAAGAGCGACGGCCGTAGGGCCGGAGGTCGCGGGTTCGAGTCCCGCCCGGATGCCCACCCCCTGCAATGTCGCAGGGACCACACGCAGAACGAGATGGACGCGATCACAACCCTTGCCCTGGAGCGCAGGGAGCAGCAGGAGAAGCACGGCTTCACTAACGAGCACGACGACCGCTACACCGCCGGAGAGCTGGAGCGCGCGGCACTGTCCGTGCTCAGCGAGGACCCCACAGTGTGGCCGAAGAGCATGCAGATCCAGCTCTTCCTCACCGCCAGCGAGAAGAAGACGCGCGACCGGCTGGTGACCGTGGCCGCCATGCTGGTGGCCGAGATCGAGCGCATCGACCGCGCGCTGGCCAAGGCCGTGCCCACCGAGCAACCCGCACAAGCCTGAACAGCCATGTGGAGCATTGAGACCTGGATCCGCCTGACGATGATCACCGTGGCCCTGGTGCAGCTCGGCTACCTCACCGTGATCGGCGTGCGCAAGCTGCGCAAGCAGTACCTGCTGCGCAAGTACATCTACGCGCACAACGTGTGGGAGCGCGATGCGCTGATGGTGCGGCAGATGCACGGCGACAACGTGCTGAAGCCGTGGAACGCCGTGAACCGGGAGGACCGGCCAATGGTGATCACCGTGGTGCGCAGCCCCAAGGGCGAGGGCGCCATGGCCACCACCAGCAGCAAGCCCACCTGGACGCACGACTACGCGAAGGGCTCTGGACTGGAGACCCTGGAATGCCTGGCGCACTGCCTTGCCCAGATCGAGGCCAACGGCAACCTGAACGTGATCAGCACCATGGAGGTGCTCCTGCAGCGTGAGCACGAGCGCATCCAGCAGGAACGGGCCATCAAGACACTGACCGATACAACCAACTGACATGAGCACGATCGTAGACCTGAAAGGACAGACGCTTGGCGTGGTGAAGGAGCAGCACGTACCCGAGCGCGTGGCACGCCGCCGCATGGCGCTGAGCAAGCAGCTGCACGAGCTGCGCGAACAGTGGATGGCCGACAACGCCCCCGACCCGGAGGGTGCCACCAAGCCGAACGCCGAGGCCATCGACGCCCACTATAGCGAGCAGTGGCGCACCCAGGCGCGCGTGGCCAAGAACGCCCAGGAGCCGGTGGACGTGGACGAGGAGGCCATGGCCACCTGGATCGCCGACCAGCGCCGCAAGCAGGAGCTCCATGCCCAGTTCACCCGCCAGCTGAGGGAGGTGAACGACCTGAGCCCTTGGGGCTTCAAGCTCGTGGGCCAGTGCGCGCACGGCACCGTGTGGCTCTGCGACCAGGTGGCGCTGGCCGTGGCCGAGGATGGGCTTGTGATGCTGGAGCTGCGCTCGCGCTGGGCCAGCACCACCGACTGGGCCGGTCGCGATCGCCTCAACGATGGCCTCGTGCGCAACGCCTGGATGCACGCCCTCGAGCTGCCCGACTACACCCTGGGCGAGCTCTTCGAGCTGCTCACGGCCATGCGCATCAACAAGCTGGTGCCCCTGCCCGAGGGCCTGATGGCCATTGCCCGCGGCAAGCAGGTGACCGCCCCCAAGAGCACACCCACCGAGGCCTGACCATGGAGCCCCGCACGATCACCGCCAACCTCACCACGCACCAGGTGCAGCTCACCCTCGAAGTGGTGAGCGGGCACCCGGTGGTGCACGAGCTGACGCACCGGGCGAAGAGCCCGGTGCTGGACGAGTACCGGCTGGAGGGCGCCTACGTGGACCGCCTTCCGCTGCGGAGCCCTCGGCGTGGCTACTGGCTGCGCCGCACCTGGAGCTGCCTGGCCCACCTGCGCAAGGGCCTGCAGGAGCTCGACCTGGAGCTGAGCAAGCGCAACACCCGCTACCACTGAGCCATGGCCGGCACCCAACCCACCACCATCGACCTGCGCAAGCTGTCCGCACCCGTGCGGAACACCGTGCTGGCCGAGTACTGGAACGCGCTGAAGGCCGAGGACGCCGTGCTCACCCTGCAGGAGGCCGCTTGGCTGTATGGGTACCGGTACGGCACCCTGCGCTGGTACGCCAGCCAGGGCTACGGCCGCAAGCGCCTGCGCTGCAGGCGCCGCAAGGGGGTGGTGACCACCACCCATGCGGCCATGCGTGCCCATATCGCTGCAAAGCGCGCCACCGGTAGCCCACGCAAGGCTTTGAAGGAAGCGCAGACCTCACTGGCATGAAGACCCGCGACTACCTGAGGGCCATGGTGGAGCTGCGCACCACGCGCCACGAGCTGCAGGACCTGCGCCTGCTGGTGGAGAACATCGCCCACGCCCGCTACATGGGCTGGAGCGGTGTGCTGGCCAGGGGCACCTGCGCGTGGGCGCTCGACCAAGTGAGGGCTGCTGGGTTCACCGTGAAGTACTGCTACTACCAACCCGCGGTGATGTTGCGCCGCCCCAAGAACTGACCTACCTGTGAGCACGAAGGAGGACGTGAGGGACTGGAGCTACGTGCACGAGCGCCTGGACCCGTTGGGGTTCGGCAGCGACACCAACGTGGTGCCCTACACCTGGAACAAGGTGGACGGCACTGCGGTGACCGAGCGGCACCTGCTGTTCGAGCCTGATGCAGAGGGCAACCTGCTGATCAACTACTACCAGCCGGACGGCGCCAAGGCCACCTACCGGCGCGGGGAGAACAGCCCGGTGCGCCACTACCAGGTAACGCGCTGGCGCATCCCCAAGGTGCGGCCCGATGGCGCGATCGAGAAGTACAAGCACCCTGCCGGCGCCGGCACCATCCCCTGGTTCAGCGCCAACACCATCGAGGCGTACCGGAACGGCAAGCACATCCCCACCCTGGTGATGGTGGAGGGCGTGATCAAGGCCTACGCCGTGAGCCTGCACGGGGTGCACATGGTGGGCCTGCCCGGCATCCACAACCTGAAGGACAAGAGCACCGGCACCCTGCACCCCGACCTGCTGAAGGTGATGAAGGTGTGCCAGCCCAACGAGGTGGTGTTCCTGCACGACGGCGACGCCCGCGCCCTGAGCACGAAGTGGCCCGAGAACACCGAGGTGGACCTGTACACCCGCCCCAACAGCTTCTACACCAGCGCCCGCAACATGGGCGAGCTGTTGAAGGACTACGCAAGGCAGTTCGGCTTCCGCACCTACTACATGCACGTGGTGAGCGACAGCATCGCCACGCCGCCCAAGACCGAGCCGCCCAAGGGCGTGGACGACCTGCTGCAGGTTTACCAGGAGGTGAAGGTGCTCGAGGCCGCCTACCGCCCCAGCAAGGACGCGGAGCCGGTGCTGCCAGCCCCCGAGGAGCGTGAGCGCCTGCGCGCCGAGGCCATCCGCGAGGTGGTGGAGGACCTGGTGAGCTTCAGCCGCCCGCCCCGATTCTTCGAGCGCCGCGACCTGGACCGCCCCGACCGCCTGCGCGACTACTTCCACCTGCGCAGCGCCGAAACGTTCTATGCCGCCCACCAGGAGCGCATCGGCGACAAGGAGTTCGTGTACGACGGTACCAAGTACCAGTGGGACGAGACCGAAAAGCAGCTGAAGATCAAGGTGCCGAGCACGGCGAAGAAGTACGTGCGCGTGGGCACCACCTACTACAAGTACATCAAGGTGCGCAACCCCCACAGCAACCAGCTGGAGGAGGTGCTCGCGCCCTGGAGCAAGCCGGAGATCAAGCAGGACGAGGGCGCCCACTTCCTGAACCACGTGCCCAAGTACGACAGCTTCGTGAACTGGCCCGACCACGTGGCGTACCGCCCCGTGATCGACAACTGCCTCAACAGCTACGGTCGATTCCTGCATACGCCCGACCCTGATGCTGAGCCCCCCACCAGCACCCTGCGCTTCCTGCAGCACATCTTCGGCGGGGGCGTGGCGCGCACGGTGCACCCCATCAACGACGGCAAGGACGGCAAGCCGCTCGAGTACCTGGAGGTGAAGGAGCTGGAGCTCGGGCTGGACTACCTGAAGCTGATGCTCGAGCGCCCCACCCAGATCCTGCCGATCCTGTGCCTGGTGAGCAAGAAGCGCGGCACCGGCAAGACCACCTTCTTCGACTGGCTGCAGCTGCTCTTCGGGAGCAACGTGACCCAGATCGGCGCCCGCGACCTGGAGGGCGACTTCAACGCCCACTATGCCAGCAAGCTGGCCATCATCATCGACGAGGCGCTCGTGAGCAAGCAGGAGAGCGTGGAGAAGCTCAAGCACCTGAGCACCTCCAAGATGATCATGGTGAACAACAAGGGCGTGGCGCAGTACCCGCAGGCCTTCTTCGGCAAGTTCCTGCTCGGCTCCAACAACGTGCACACGTTCATCCGCACGGACGACGACGAGGTGCGCTTCTGGGTGCGCGATGTGCCGCCCATCCCCGCCGACATGCTGGACACCGAGCTGTTCAGCAAGATGGTGGATGAGCTGCCCTCGTTCCTGGCCTACCTGATGGCGCGGCCCATGGCCTGCCCGGTGAAGTACCACCGCAGTTGGTTCCACCCCCCGCTGCTGCACACCGAGGCCCTGCTGAGCGTGCGCAAGCACAGTGCCCCAACGGCCAAGCGCATCATCGAAGGCTGGATCCGCGGCATGTTCTGGGCCATGCCCGACTGCGACACCATCCTGATGACGGCCGACAACGTGAAGAAGGAGATGTTCGCCGGCCAGCGCATGGACGACAAGTACCTGCGCGAGATCCTGCGGGAGGAGCTGGGCCTGCACACCTACCAGAACGCCAAGGGCGAGCCCGCCACCACCCCGTACAGCTACTGGCGCTTCGCCGAGAAGAAGGACGGCGACAACGTGGAGACGGTGCTGCAGGAGGTGAAGTTCAAGCAGAGCGCCCGGCCGTACGTGTTCCCGCGCCGCAAGTTCATCAGCGAGGACGAAGAGAAGCAGCTGGTGCGTGAGCTGGTGCCGCCGGAGCTGCGCAAGCAGGTGGCCGCGGCCGCCAAGGGCGAAGTACCCGAAGACCTACCATTCTAACCCGGCCTAACGGCCACAACACGAACGACGATGACGATACTGTTGATACTCACCGGCGCCCGCGCTAGCGGCAAAACCACGATCGCCAAGACAACTGCCGGTACCGACGCCTTCCATTGCTCCGGCGTGGGGGTTTGTGACGACGCCTCCGCATTCCATAATGCTCCATCCGATCGCAACTGGATCATCGATGGCGGTGGTATGAGCGAGCTTGACCTGGAGCGGCTGGCCAGCTGGGCTCAGAACGGGCAATTCCCCATTGAGCGTGCGAACGGAGATGTGCAGCAGCGCCTGACCCCGCGCTTCATGATCGTGGATGGATACCAATTCTAACCCGGCCGCACGGCCACAACAACCAATAGGACCATGAAGACCCTTGGCGAGACCATCGTCCGCACCGACTTCAACGCTGGCAAGAGCACCTACGTGGACATGCTGAAGCATCGCTTCGCCCAGCTGATCGACGACGTGAACGTGATCACGCCCAGCGTGCCTGAGGGTGGATCGCTGACCCCTAAAGGCGAGGCCGAACTGGCGCGCCTGAAGAACGAGGCCATCAAGCACCTGGAGGTGGCCGCCATGTACGCCGTAAAGGCGCAGACCCTCTGACCATGGAGAAGTACCTCCTCACGATCACGGTGCGGGTGCGCATTGCGCCCGACCCGAACCAGGTGGTGAAGGCCACCACCGAGGCCGCGGCCATGAAGGCCAAGCTGTGGGTGCTGGGCGCCAAGGGCAGCCGCACCTGCCTGCAGGGCGACCAGGTGGCCAAGTTCGGCCAGCCCGAACGCTACATGAAGTTCGCCGAGGCCGGGCTGCTGTACGTGGAGCTCGACCCGAGCGCCTACCCCGACAAGAGCGTGCTGTGGGCCTTCGCACCCACCCTGGACAGCGCCACCGGCCTACCCACGCTGATGGAACGGTTCGACCACGCCTTCGCCAAGCGCCAGCCCGATGGGCAGGCGCCGGCGCAGGCACAGATGAGCGTGTGAGCCATGAGCGCCATCAAGAAATACGACCTGGTTCTCTCAGCTGCGCGTACGGACATTCTTATTGCGACAAGAGAGCTGGAGAGCATTGCGGAGGCACTTGCGAAGGTTGATGTAGCGGAGCTCGAGAACGGCATGAAGGTGTGGCGCGAGTGCCTGACAATCGCTCTTCCCTCCATCGAGGAGAAGTATGGCCACAGCAGCAGGGAAGCCGATGTTGTACGTGAGCTCCTAGCGTCGAAGTGACCCATGGCCACCTACACCACAGCCGAGCTGAAGAAGGGCAAGCTGTACCGCTGTGCGCTGAGCGGGCAGGTGGTGCTGGTGGTGGAAGAGCGGCCATACCGGGGCCTCTACCACAACCCCGTGAGCGGCCTGTACGAACGCATCGAGCTGCAGGACGGCCAGCTGCAGCCGGTGGAAAGCCCCTGGCCGGTAACCTGAACAACGATGGACGCAAACGAACGAGATCTACTGAAGAAGGTGCTGCCTGAGCGCTTCACCATTGAACCCCTGCAAGGGGTGCGACCGCGCTTCAACATCCGGGACGAAGAGGGCGAAGTGATCGTGCAGGGAGTGAGCACCACCGCCAAGGGCGCGTTGGTGGAGCTCATGGAGCAGTGCCGCCGCAACGGCGTGAACGAGGGACGCTACGCCGCGCTGCAACAGGTGCGCGTGGCCCTTGGCATTGACCAACAGATCCGGGAGCTGTGGGTTGAAGTGAACGAGTTGAAGCAGCGTTGACCCATGGCCAAGAAGCTCCTTCAACAGAAAGGCCCCCGGCTGCACCTGGGCGATGTGGTGCGCATCCTGGACAAGGGCATGGAAGGCGACATCGGCGTGGTGGTAGAGATCGAGCGCCACAGTGAATGGCCATGGTGCTGCATGCTGGTGAACAGCCCCGACAACATGCGCACGGAGTACTGGCCGGAGAAGTACGAACGCTTGGGCAACGTGCTGGAGCTGGTAGGCGTGTTGGACTACCTGGCCGGCAAGAAGCACGTGGCGCACAAGACGAGCATGCGATGAGGATGCCTTGGGCGCCCGGGCGGGCTCTCCGCTGTATCTCCTGCCGGCCAAGACGACGCCGGCAGGAGGATGCCGCTACGATCCCTGGCGCGGGAGGTGGTGTGTGGGCATTGGTTCCCCGAAGTTGGGGCCGCCGCCGAAACGCCCTGCGGCTATTCTCCTCTGTCCCGTGGCCAGCGTGGTGCTTCCTGCTCGCAATTGCGGCAGTGCTATTGTTGACCTGGTTGGATGCAAGGGTCGGTGCCGAAAGCCACCTCGCCCCGCGACGGGGCGCCCCTTGCGCTTATTCGCCGGCGGCCCAGGTGTGGTGGGAAACCAATTCCCACATACCGATGGCAACGAAAGAGAAGGAACCGATCACACACGTGGGCCAGTGGCTGAAGCTGTTCAACAGCGCGGCGCTGTACCGGCACGAACCCAGCCGCCTGTTCGAGGACTACCTGGACCTGGTGCTGTGCTGCATGGCCAACGGCCGCGAAGAGGCCCGCTACCTGAAGGTGGCCGCCCGCTACAACGACGAGGAGCTGAAGACCCTCTCGCACCTGATGGCCATGCACGTGCTGATCCACGAGCACCAGGTGAAGGAGCGCCGGTGGTACGACATGCTCGGCGACGTGTACATGGAGCTGGCCAGCCGGAGCAAGGCGAGCCGCATGGGCCAGTTCTTCACGCCGGCGGAGCTCTGCGACATGATGGCCATGATGATGCTGGGCGAGGACGACACCGCCGGGAAGAGCATCTGCGACCCGGCCGTGGGCAGCGGCCGCACGCTGCTGGCAGCCCGGGCACTGAAGCCGGACCTGGGGCTGATCGTAGGGGCTGACCTGGACCCCATCTGCGCCAAGATGTGCGCGCTCAACTTCTGGCTGCACGGCGTGCGCGGCGAAGTGGCCTGCATGAACAGCCTGAGCCTCGAATGGCGCTGGGCCATCCAGACCCACCCCAGGGACAGCTGGCCCTTCGTGACCTTCCTGGAGGAGGACCGCAAGGAGGAGAGCGTGCTGTACGTGCGGCGCGACCAGCTGGCGAAACCGGCGGCGGCCAGCAACCCTGTTCAACCAACCCTGTTCTGAGCGATGGAGTACGTATTCCCCCTCTCAGAAGACCCGGTGGCGCTGTGCCTCCTGCAGCGGCCATACGGAACGGTGATAACGGTGTCAGTTGATGATTTCAGCCCTATGGAGTACCCCAGCGGACGTGTGAGAAGCCATCACATCGAGCTCGAGGGCGGCCATGCCACCGGTGATACGAACTACCGAAGCCACTTCTTCCACGTGAGCGATACCGTGGACCATAGTGAGGACTGGCTGGTCCAGTTCGCGCTCGAATTCGCCGAGCATCAGTTCAATAAGCTTCATCCGAAACGTCAACTCGAAATCTTCTAATCGATGACCTTCCAACGCGAACCACGCTACTGGGTGCGCCGCAGCATCGGCACGCGATGGGCATACCTCAACAACAAGGGTCAGGAGACCATCGCACCCAGGGCCTTTGGCGAGGACTGGACCAACGGCTCACCAGCCACCTACACGCTGCACCAGGCGAACAAAGCCCGCGACCGCGTGAATGCGACCGTTGATCGTGACTCCTTATACACTATCACTCCGGCAACCGGAGGCTGGAACGACTGACCCATGGCACGCATCGAGAAACTCAAGGGCCGCTGGAAGCAGATATGCGCCAGCTACAAGGGCCAGCGTGTGAAGATCGTGGGCGACCACTTCGCAGCCGGTCGCACTGGCACGCACACTGGTGCGGCCAAGTTCACCCAGAACGATATGGGCCACGTGGTGCTGCTCGATGCCAGCGGAACCCTGCCACCTTCGAGCATCGTGGTGTGGAAGTCATGGCACATGGAGTTCATCAACTAGACCATGGCCATCAGGATCACACCCGAACAAGAGGCCGCGCTCGTGGACTTCTATGAGCACGGTGACCTGGCCATGCTGTGCGAAGACCTTGGCGTGGAGCGAGACCAGCTCCACGCCATGGCCGCGCAGCTGGGGCTGGCCAGCCGCAAGCGCCTGGGCGATTCCGGCAAGCGCGTGCGGTGGACGCCGGCGATGGACGACCTGATCCGGCTGCTCTACCCCGAAGGCGACCTGGACGACCTGCTGGACCGCCTGCAGTGCTCCGAACGTGCGCTTCGCCTTCGGGCTCGGAGCATTGGCGTTCGCCGGCCGCGGAAAGCCACCACCTGGACCGATGAACACGACGACTACCTCCGCGCCCACTACGCCACCGAGAACGCTGCGGCGATCGCCAAGCAGTGGGGCGTGAACCCTTGCGTGGTGTACCGCCGTGCTGAAGTGCTGGGCCTGAAGAAGAGCCCGACCTTCCTGAGCGACCTGGCCAAGCGCAGCGGGCTCGCTGAGCGTGGCAAGCTGCACGGCTTCAAGAAGGGTAGCGTGCCGGCGAACAAGGGGAAGAAGATGCCCGGCCACGTGCGTGAGCTGGTGAAGCACACCTGGTTCAGAAAGGGGCACCGCACTTGGAATGGACTGCCCATCGGTTCCACGCGCGTGAACGCGGACGGATACCTGGACCGGAAGGTGCAGGCCACCGGCTACCCACCGGACGACTGGGAAGGGGTGCACCGGCTGGTGTGGAGGGAGGCCCACGGCGAGATCCCGCCGGACCACGTGGTGGCCTTCAAGAACGGAAAGCGAACCACCGTTGAGGCCGAGATCACCCTCGATCGCCTGGAGCTGGTGAGCCGCACGGAGATGATGCGCCGGAACACTGTGCACAATCTGCCGCCGGAGATGAAAGAGGTGGTGCAGGCCCTGGGACTACTGAAGCGAACGATCAACTACAAGACCAGGAAGGAACATGAACAAGAAGCGTGACATCGGTGCCCTGCGAGAGCACTTGTTCGATACCATCGAGGGCCTGAAGGCCGGCACGGTGGAAGTGAAGCATGCCCAAGCCGTGGCCCACTTGGCCAACGTGCTGGTGCACAGTGTGAAGGTGGAGGTGGATGCCCTGCGCATCATCGGCGGCCAGGCCACCGGCTTCGTGGGGGATGGCAGCGCTCTGCCCGAAGCGCCCGCACCGGCGAAAGCAAGCCCCAAGGCCACCGGTGAGCTCACGGCCGAGCACATCAACGAACGCTACGGCAAGGTCGGCGACCGGTACTACAGCCTGGTGGACACCGAAAGAGGCCAGCGCAAGGTGGTCGAGGTTCGCTGGCGCAGCCTGAAGGAGAGCCTTGGCAGCCTGGACCTGGTGCCGGTGTACCCGGACCGGGAGGCTATGGAGGCGGCGATGGGCCTCTAATAGTCCCGCAGGAAAAAGGGAAGGGCCGGCGACCACCGGCCCTTCCCTTTCGTAGTATTGTGCCGTCGTTATCCCCACGACGGCTCCGGGCCAAGCCCGGCAGTACAGCACTCGAAGGCCGGACCTAGTGTCCGGCTTTCGGCTTCAGGGCGGTGGTAGGCAAGCCTTCCACCTTCCTCCTTCTCATCCGGATCATGAGGCCAACGGCCCTGACGCGGATGGTGACCAACAGTTCGGTCAATCGCATGTTGCGAAGGTACCCCGGCCCCGTGGGGTGCTCCGGAGCCAGTTTTCCACGATCCGTTAACGGATTTCTGATCGCACAATGGAATCAACTTGGGCCCGTGCACGTAGGTTCCGCGGCTTTACCGTTCGGGGGATGATCAGGTTCCGGCCACTGGCACTTATGCCGTTCGAACTGCCCAGGAATACGCGGAAGGGGTACATCGTGCTTCATGCCTGCGAAGCTCCCTGGGGCGCCAGTGCCAGAAAATGACAGGGGGGCTGGATCCCAACAATACCCCTTCCGTGGAACCGAAGCCATCCGCCGGTCGAGCTGCACTGAACTGGCAATTACCTCGATTCTCTGACATTCAGAAGATCGTCAGTTAAAGACCGAAAACCTCCGGGAATCCTTGCGGCTGTAGGATTAGACGAATTGACAGACGATCCATAGACAGGAAATGACGGTCAGGAGCCCGGAAAGGTCTGTCAGCGGCTGTCAGGAGAGCTGCTCAAGGTGATCGTCAACGGCCGTGGCCGTAGGGCTGGCTTGTAGACAGAGGGGGCCAATAGACGATCCTGACGATCCCTCGGGTGCGCAGCGCGCGCAAGGGTTCTCGGTGCGCCTGGAGCGCGCCGTTGGAAATCCAACACGGAACGGTGGAGAACGCGCACCGAGCCGCGGCCAGTGATGCGCGCGCGCGCGCGACCTTCGTGCTGGTCGGCGCAGCCCATGCCATGGGCAGCACCATCTATTCCCTCTACACCCGGCCGCACATCCGCAAGTACCTGATGGTGCGGTGGGCGCCAGGCGAGCAGCTCGCGGACCCCGATGTGCAGCAGGGCCTGAAGGCCTTCAGCGAGGTGCTGCGCATGCCGATCCTGAGCGCCGTGATCGACGAGGAGGTGAAGCCGAAGCCGTGCAACCAGCTTCACCTTCGTGTAGGCCCCCCGACCGGACAGCCGCCAGGCAAGGTGATGATCGGCCGCTTCAACTACATGGCCGAGCGCCTGTACCGGGAGCACTTCGGAGCCTGGTGCACCTACGCGCTGCAGTACACCCCCCGCACCGTGCGCCAGGTGGTGAACGACTGGCACCAGCGTTACGGCATCACCGACAACGACCTGCCCGAGCGCACCGCCGAGCAGAGCTTCTGGCGATACCGGCAGCGCAACGGTCTTGTGCTGCCCCACGGTGGAAGCCGCTGGCGCGGCATGGCGGCCGCCCACCCCTCCGTGTAGTTTGAACGCCGCCCCGGGCCTCGAACCTTCGCGCCATGTTCCCCACCATTGAGCGCCCGACCGGCAGGAACATTGGCGGCACCTGTGAGCTGCTGGTGGTCGACGTGGCGCAGGTGGTGAGCGTTCCCGATGAGGTCGAGGGCAACGTGTCCAGCGCCGTAACGCTGGCCGTGGATGCTGCCTGGACCACCGTGCGCCTTGCCCGCCCCGGCGCCCGCCTGCAGGAGACCTGGAAGCGGGTGGACGGGCGCTTGGTGTGCGAATGCACCATCACCGGTTACGCCGCCAAGGACCAGCTGGCCCTGTTGCCCAAGCTGCGCCGCACCCCGAAGGCCCGCTACCTGGTGCTCTTCAAAGGCCTCGACGGGGACATGCTTCTGCTGGGGACGAAGGAGCAAGGCGTGATGGCCTCGGTACAGGAGCGCGACCGTGGCGACGACAACGACCCGCAGAACGGCTACAGCCTGGCCTTCCAGCTGGTGCGCTCCGAGCCGGTGCCCTTCTACATGGCGCCGGCACCGAGCATAGTGCCCGTGGGCTGCCCCACGCTGGCCACCCTGATCGCCGCGGAGACCGGCGCCGACATCTGGGCGCTGCTCGATAGCACCCAACAGGCCGCCGTGCTGGCCGCCGCCGGGGTGGTCGCCTTCGACGGCATCATCGACAATGGGCCGCCCTACACCGAATCCCTGATAGATAACTGACCATGCCCCTGGAAGGAAGCATCCAACTGCGCAGCGTGACCAGCTCGGCCGCTGCCACCAGCACCGAGGTACCGCTCGCCAACCAGCCGGTGATCGTGGTGTTCCCCGATGGCAAGTTCCGCCTCTACCGCGGTGATGGCGTGACGCAGCTGCAGACGCTCTACAGCGGGCAGAAGTACCTGCCCACGAACGAGCACATCTTGGCGCTGCTGGCCACCTACATCGAGGGGCCGCTGATGACCGACCCCACCTTCGGTGGTGCCACCAACAGCGACGCGCCCAGCTCGCTGGCGGTGAAGCAGCTGGTGGACGACCGTGTGGCGGCGGTGGACTGGAAGGATGCGGTGCGCGTGCGCACCACGGCCAACATCACCCTGAGCGGCACCCAGACCATTGACGGCGTGGCGCTGAGCGCCGGCGATCGCGTGCTGGTGATGAACCAGAGCACGGCCACACAGAACGGCATCTACGTGGTGGCTGCCGGCGCCTGGAGTCGAAGTGATGATGCCAACACCGGCCTCGAGCTCGCCTGGGCCACGGTGACGGTGATGGAGGGGACGGTGCACGCCGGCACGCGCTGGACCTGCAACACCTCCCCGATCACGCTAGGCAGCACCAACGTGAGCTGGACCAGCTTCGGCGGTGGCACATACACGGCGGACGAGGCCACCCTGGAGCTGGTAGGCAGCCAGTTCCGCGCCAAGGACGACGGCATCACAGCCGCCAAGCTGGCCCACGCCGTGCTCAAGGCCATCGCTGGTGTGATCACCACCCCTGTTGCCGGCCATGTGCCCCGCATGACGGGAGCTAGTACGGCCGAGCTGATGCCCGTGACGGACCAATCCAAGGACCTGCTCGCGCTGAGCAGTGTGGCGCTGTGGCTGCAGAACTTGGGCGTGCCCTTCAACCAGGTTCTGACCAAGAACGCCGACTTCACCGTTGCGCTCAACGAGCGCGGCTGTGTCTTTCGCGTGACGACCGGCAGTGCGACGATCACCGCCACACTGCCTTCAGCGAGCACGGCAGGCAACGGCTTCGTCGTAGTGATCCAGAAGGCGGACACCGGCAGCGGTACGGTGGTGACCAGCCCGGCCACCGCCCCTTTGCTCCATGAGGACGACCGTATCATCTTGGAGAGCGACGGGGCCAGTTGGATCGTCATTTCTCCCACATCGCCGGCAATCTCAATTCCCCTGATAAGCACCATCAACGCTATCTGGAGCGCAATGCCCTCCGCGTTGAACTTCTTTCAAACGGTGACCAGCCCAGTCCGCTTGGACCTCCGCGGACGGAAGCTCATCCGACTAAGCGCAATGGTAGGCGTAGCTGGTGCAGCTGGTTCCAAACTCATTCTCAAGTACAGGACCAGCTATAGCGGAGTGGTAACCGATTACCAGGACTTCGCATCGGAAGTATCCGTATCACTCGCTGCAGTAGGTCCTGTCACCTCCAATTGGATAGCGCTCCCAGCAGCTGCACAAGCAGACGTTTTCGTTGTGCTCAGCGGCAGTGGAGGCAACGGTTCAACAAGCCCCAATGTGCGCAGTGTGATCGCCGAGTTCCACTGATCCAAAGCCTACGCGCTACACCAAAGGCACCGCAGTCGGGCACATCAAGCCCGCGCTGCTGTAGTAGGTCCCGCTGTTCTGCGCCATCAACAGCCCCCCCTCCGGTGTAGTTTGAAAGCCCCTACGCACGCCCGGATGTTTGCGGCGTTCAATGCGTAGCCTGCTCCACAAGTTCGCGTTCGGCATCTGGGCCTTCCGGCCCGAGGCCGTTCCTGGCATCCTCCCCTTGGTGGAGGATGTGGTGAACGGAAAGCGCGAGGCCTTCTTCGAGCGCAAGACCGAGAGGGACCTGATGCAGGAGGCCAACCTGCGCTTCGTGACGCGCGACGGCCACACGGTGTATGCCGCCGATGGCAACGTGGAGCCCACCCAGGGCATGGTGATGGTGATGGACGTGAAGGGCGCCATCATGAAAGAGGACTTCTGCGAAAGCCCCGGCACCCAGACACTGGGCCGCTGGCTGCAGAGCGCGGAGACCACCCCCGAGGTGATCGGCGTGGTGCTGAACATCGACAGCCCCGGAGGCGACGGCTACGGCATGGCCGACATGGCCGGCCAGATCGAGCGCATGAAGAAGCCGGTGGTGAGCCTGGTGAACGCGGGCATGGCCTGCAGCGCCGCCTACGGCATCGGCTGCAGCAGTGACCTGGTGCTGAGCGGCAACCCCGTCGACGAGTTCGGCAGCATCGGCACCTACGTGCGCATCCGCGACTTCAGCGAGGCGGAGAAGGGCCGAGGCATCAAGACGCACACCATCACCGCCACGCGCAGCACGGAGAAGCTGTCCGACTACCAGGAGGCCCTGAAAGCCGACCCGAGCAACCCGGACGACAAGCACTACGAAGCGCTCCGGAAGAACTACATCGACCCGTTCAACGAGCACTTCGTACAGCTCGTGCAGCGCAACCGACCCGGTGTGAAGGATGAGCGCGGCGTGTTCGCCGGTCGCGTCTTCTTCGCTTCGGAAGCTCTGGAGCTGGGCCTGATCGACCGCACGGGGGCATCGCTCACCGATGCCATCGACGCTGTGCGCCAGCTCGCCACCACCGCCAACCACAACTGAAGACCATGAGCCTGTTCCGTAGCAAGTTCGCCAAGCTGGAGGCCCTGGCCGCCGCCAAGCCCGAGGAGCGCACCCCCGAGATGCTCGAAGCCGCGCAGGCCGAGCTCGACACGCACACCGCCGGTGTGATCCTGGTGCCCAAGACCGACACCATCAAGACCGGTGCCGACCTGCAGAACCACATCGATGGCCTGGAGAAGAAGGCGAAGGATGCCGACGCCGCCAAGGTGAAGGCCGAGGCCGACATGAAGGCCGCGCAGGACGAGCTGGCCCAACTGAAGGCCAAGGTGCCCACCGCGGGTGCCGACACCCCGGTGACCGGTGGCGACGCCCCTGTGGCCGGCGACGAGACCGCCGAGCAGAAGGAGGCCAAGGCCCTGAAAGCCGAAGTGGCCGCCTTGCCGCACAACGAAGAAGCCCGCCGCCTGCTGCAGGCCTGATCACACCACCAACCGAGAACCACCACCACCATGGACCTGACCGCCCTTGTAGCCGAGTACGGCGCCGAGTACAAGAACGACCCGAAGGCGCGTGAGCGCCTGCGCAGCAAGTTGTACAACAACAACAGCGCGTGGGACAACTTCTTCACCCGCATCCCCACCGATGCGACCCAGGAGGACTGGGGCTTCACCGAGCACGACGAAGTGCTGCAGCCCTACCAGGAGGACTGGACCCCCAAGGGTACGCTGACCGCGATGCCCAACCCCATCAAGCTCTTCTGGGCGAAGGCCGACATCGAGAAGGTGCCGGACCAGCTGACGAAGACCTGGATGGGCTTCCTGCGCGAGAGCGGCTACACCAACCCCCTCGACTACAGCTTCGTGCGGTGGTACCTGGAGAACCACCTGATCCCGCGCATGCACCAGGACCGCTACCTCGCGTGGGGCTACCTGGGCAGCTATACCGCGCCCACCGCCGGTACCGCCGGCGCCGCCAGCACCACCGGTGACGGCCTCCGCAAGATCATCCGCGGCCACGTGACCGCCGGCAACATCACCCCCTGGGTGGGTGGCACCTTCCCCACCACGGCCGCCGGCATGGTGGACTACATCGAGCGCATGGTGAAGGCCCTGCCCGAGCAGTACCGCATGATGCCGATGGATATCGCCATGCGCCAGACGAACCTCGACCTGTACGATGAGGGCTTCCGCGTGAAGTACAACACGTACTTCATGGCCGAGAAGGAGCTGACCGTGCGCAACTACCCCAACATCAAGTTGGTGGGCTTCGGCAACATGGGCACCAGCAACCTGGTGTTCGCCAGCCAGAAGAGCAACCGCCTGCTGCTGCAGAAGGGCAGCGTGAAGAAGGAGCTCGTGCGCCTGGAGACCGCCCTGCGCAAGGTGTACGCGTTCACCGACTTCCACGAGGGCTTCGGCTTCGACAACCCCACGGAGGTCTTCACCAACGACCAGGACCTGTCCTAAGGCAGGGCCCACAACACCCGCACAACGACCATGGCAAAGAAGAAGAACGTGGAGGACCGCGCCGCTGAGCTGGCCGGCCTCGTGGAGAAGGGCGCCGAAGCCCTCGCACAGCAGGTGTTGGACCTGCAGGACGAACTGGCCGCAGCGAAGGAAGCGGGCGACACCGCCGAGCTCGAGCGCCAGGTGCAGGACCTCACCGAGCGGCTCGCCGCCGTGGAAGCCACGAAAGGCGACAAGCGCCCGGTGGTGAAGGTGAAGGGCAAGCAGTGCCTGATCGTGGCGGCCCACGTGCTGCACGAGGGCAAGAAGCTGCCGGCCGCCGAGGTGGCCCAGAACCCCAAGCTCCTCGAGGAGCTCCTGGACAGCGGCAGCAGCCTGCTCCAGGTGATCAAGGCCTGAGCACGAACCGCACAACCACCACCACGACCATGAAGCACACGAGCATCATCCTCGCACTGGCGTGCCTGTTCAGCCTCGGCGCACAGGCCAGCTACGAACCGCCCAAGTACCTGGAGAAGGCGACCACCACGGTGGCGCCCGACCAGGTGCAGCCCCAGACCGCCTCCACGCCGATCGTGCTCACCGCTGGTGAGCAGCTCGGCGATGTGGTGGTGCTGACCACCGAAGAGGCCAAGACCTACGACCTGCACCACCAGGGCCCCGGCACGGTGAAGGCCGGCTTCGACATCGAGTTCAGCAACCTCTTCTCCTCCTCGCAGGAATGTTGCGGCGGTGGTGGCTGGGGAAGCCTGACGTTCACTTCGAAGCTCCTCTACGCATCGCTGGCAGCGGCAGGCCTGTTCGCACTATGGTGGTCCGTGAGCCACTACAGGCGCACGTACCGGGCCGCGCACTGAGCTACACCCCAACCGAGCAACCGAACAACACCATGGACATCCCACGCATCGCCAAGCCTGCCCGCAACAGCCAGGGCATCGGGCAGGAGGCGCTCATCTGTGAGCTCGACTGGCTCACCACCATCGCTGAGCCTGCTGGCCCCTTCACCAACTACGGTGACGACAGCATCATCGGCGGCAACCACGTGTTCGCCACCGGCAAGGGCTTCCGCAAGGTGTACATCAGCAACCGCTCCTCGAAGCTGATGGCCAAGTACATGGGCGGCCAGGACAGCCGCGCCGTGAAGCCCCAGCTGGAGGCCTTCATGCCGGTGATCGACCCGGTGACCACCACGTTCTTCTCGGAGAACAAGCGCTACCTGGTGCTGGTGCCCGACATCACCTGCAGCTCCACCCGCTACATCCAGATCGGCACGAGCTGCCGTGGCGCGGAGATCCCGCCGGACAGCGTGGAGATGAGCAGCGGCGTGGCGGAGAGCAACGAGGAGGCGGGCCACAAGTTCATCATCGATGGCTTCCAGGACCGCATCTACTTCTACGAGGGCACGGTGACCTTGTACCCGTAAGCGCAACAACGCCACACCCATACCACCATGAGCACCGAGACGAAGCCCCAGAACCCGGAACCCAACGAGGTCGCGAAGAAGTACGCCCTTCCCGTGCCCGGGGTCGTGTTCCTGCACAAGGGCGCGACGGTGGACCTGCGCACGATCACCGAGGAACAGGCCGCGCGCCTGGCCAACGATCCGAGCTGCAAGTTCATCCAGCCCAAGAACGCCAGCGCGGCGCCCCCCGCGCCGAAGGCGTAAGGCACAGCACCCTGTTGAATCGAGAAGCCCCGCCAGTGTTGGCGGGGCTTCTTCATTCCTACCTTGGTCCCGGCTGACGTACTGGAAAGCAGATGCACCTGGCCCGCCTGGAACGGCGGCGTCCGGTGGGGCTCCTTCGGGAGCGCGCATCTGCATGCAGGTACGTCAGCCAACCCGCCGGCGCCGCTGCCATGGATACCAGCAACGTTCCCGAGGACCTGTTGAAGCTGTTGGGCGACCAGTTCGTGCCGGCGGAGAGCCCGGCCGAGGCCGAGCTGAAGCGCGACACCACCGACCTGTACCAGATGCTGCTGCGCCACGCTCCAGGTGCGCTTTGGACCGCCGGCGATGTACACAACGCCCTGGTGGCCCTGCAGTTCAAGTTCGTCCGCATCGAGGACGAGCTGCTCTGGCTGCTCAGGTCCCCCTCCGTGTAGTTTGAATCGCAATTGCCAAGCGCAACCTTGGCGCCATGGCAATTGTTGAGGTGCAAAGCTGGCTGGCCGGCCCGCGCCCGTTCGCAGATGGAGTGACGTTGCTCCAGGCCCACGGACAACCCACAGGGGCCTTGCTCAAGCTGCTGAGCAAGGAGACCAGCTACGCGCGTGAACGCCTTGCGGAAGCCCTGCAGGCCGTGCTCGATCGCCAGCTCGCTGTGCGCCCGCCCCAGCCGCGCCCGAACCTGCACGCTGGCGCCCACGCCCAGCTGGCCATGAAGGCCGGCATTGAGGAGCACGACGACTGGCCACTGCACAGGTACCCTGTGGAGCTGCAGGAGCTGAAGAACAAGACGCGGGAATGGATCAGCGAAGAAGCCCACCTGCGTGGAGAGCTGCGACGCATACCCGGGCGCGAAGAGCGGTACCGAACGGCACTGCGAATCGTGGACCTGGACCACCTGCGCCATGCCGCCTACCGCAGGCTGGACACCTTTCGCGCCACAGGTACCGACATCGGGCAGGTGCAGGAGAGGCCCAAGACATTGGCCGACCTCATGGTGGAGCGCAACAACCTGCGCACCTACCTGAGCCGCCACAAGAGCGGCACCCGACCCGCCAGCCCTGAACAGGTGGCCACCTGGAAGCAGCGGCTATCCATCGTTCAATCTGCCATCGATGCTGGTAACGAAGGATAGCGTTCATGCCCTTGCGGGCCGAAGGACCGCCGCCGCCGGCGACGCAGTGCCTCACTTCACCAGTACGGGACCAGTGGACCACCTGATGGTGGGCACCGGTGTGAAATTCGACGAGATGCTCGCCGGCCTCGAGCGCGACCAGGTGCGCCACATCATGTGCCACAGCCGCTGGAGCATGCACCAGCTGATCGAACACCTGGCTCGGAGGATCGGCAAGGCCAAGCTCTACTTCACCACGTGGACCGTGACCGAGGCCCCAATGCGTACCCTGCTACGGCTGCACAATCAGGGCGTTATCACCGCGATGCACGCCGTGTTGGATGATCGCGTCGAGAAGCAGAACGCCAATGGGGCGCAGCTGGCCTTGGCCAACATCGCGAGCATCGCGTTCACGGGCATCCACGCCAAGTGCTTCGTGCTCATCGGCGAGAACGAGTCCTACACGGTCGTCACCACAGCGAACCTCACGCGCAACAAGCGCATCGAGCTCTACGTGGTGGATACCCATGCCCACGTGGCCAATGGA
>JAEUSV010000123.1 GCA_016788485.1 Flavobacteriales bacterium | reverse complement strand
TGATCGCATGCCGGGCACCTTGGGTCTGCTCACGCAGCAGCAGACGACCTCCCGCGTCGAACACCTCCAGCATACCGGGCGCGGAGCTCGGCAACAGGACCGTCCAACCGTTGAAGCCGGGAGTGGCGGTCAGATGACCAGTGCTGCTGCCCAGGCCTTCCATGCCTGTGCTGGTGCTGATCGTTACCGTGTAGTCCTCTGTCTCTCCCCAGGCGTAGGCGAAGCAGGGGTCCGTGGGCGTGGGCTCCCCCGTGTTGTGGTAAACACCGCGCACACGGAGCCGCGTCGCTCCCAGCAGGGTGCTCATGGGCAGGGTGAAGGAGAGGGTCTGGGATTGGTACGTGGCGCTGGTGACGAACTCGCCGATCTTCTCGTTGGCCTCGAACAGGTCATCCTGGTCCTGGTCGATCCAGGCCGCGTAGTGGTCCGGTGAGTAGGCCCCACTGGTGATGATCAGGTTGTAGGAAATGCCGCGGAACAGGTCGGTGTTGAGGCCGGAGTAATCGTTGTAGCTGGGGCCACCGGCCGAACCCGTGTTCAGGTTGATGATATCCTCGAGCACCACTCCATGGATGAAGTCGCCATCTGCCGTGCCGTTCGCGCTCGATGGGATGCAGGGGCCGTTGGTGGTGTTGGCGATGGTGATCCCGTAATCCTCGGTCTCCCCCCAGTTGTAGTTGAAGCAGGGGTCCGTGGGTGTCGGCTCGCCGGTGCCATGGTACACACCGCGTACCCGCAGTGTGGTCGTACCCAGGGTGGCGGTGAGCGGAACGGTGAAGGTGAGTGTCTGCGTCTGGTAGGTGGCCGAGGTCACGAACTCGCCCAGCTTCTCGGTGGCCTCGTACACATCGTCCTGGTCCAGGTCGATCCACGCGGCGTAGTGGTCGGGTTGGTAGGCCCCGCCCGTGATGGCGATCGAGTAGGTGGAGCCGCGTGCCAGCACGGTGCTTTCGGAAGCGGAATAGTCGGTGTACGATGGACCGCCCAAGGAACCACTGCCCGTGTTGTTGATCGAGCCGAGCACCACGCCGTCGATGAAATCACCATCGGCGGTGCCAACAAGGCTCGTGGGAACGCACGGTCCCACCGGGGTGGTGCTGCATCCCGCGCTGTTCAACAGGTCGCCACGCACACCGGTGAGGATGCCCACCATCTCCGACGATTGCTGCAGGGTGAACATGCAGCTGCAATCGGCGTAATCCATGAAGTTCTCGTATTGCGTGAGCACGCCACAGCTCGTCTGGTTCGTGGGCACGCAGCTGAAGGTGGGGCCATCGGTGTCGGGGGTGTCGGAGTAGCCGTCGTCATCGACGCACCCACCGTTGCTTCCCCAGGGATGCTGCAGTCCGAGGTAGTGGCCCACCTCGTGCGTGGCGGTGCGTGAGCCGGTGGCAAGGCCGTAGTTGTAGTCGATGACGATGCCGTCGATGTTGCTGCCCACCATGCCGCCCACCGGCAGGTACGCATAGCCCGTGGTGATCAGGCCTCCACCAAGGCCACTGGCGATGTCGCAGATCCAGATGTTCAGGTAGGAGGAAGGGTCCCACGGCGCCTTGCCCTTCGGAGCGGACTTCATGTCGTTCGTCTCGAGGTCAGGATCGAACCAGGTCTCGGTGGTCTGCGTGCGCGTGATGCCGGTGGTGGCGTTGCCGTTGGGGTCGAACTGCGCCAGGCAGAAGGTGATCATCGGCTCGTCCTGCACGCCGGTGAACGCCGGGCGTACGCTGGCGAGGTCCGCGTTCAGGCCTTGGTAGTCCTCGTTCATGGTGGCCACCATCGCCTGGATGGTGGCGTCAGGCACGTTCTCCGCGGCCGTGTTCCACACCACATGCACTACCACCGGGATGTTCAGCGCGCCGCCCTTGGGCGATCCGTGCGGCAGCTTGCGCAGCGCCTTGCTGATGTCGGTGCTCAGGCCTTGGTCCTGAAGGTGGCGCTGGGTGATGGTGTGGGCGGTGCAGCGGTCCTGCGCCTGCGCGGTCAGCAGGGCGAATGCGGCCGCCAGCGAGAGGGGTAGACGTGGGTTCATACGTGGGTTTGGTTCGATGATCTTAGGGCCAATGCACCTTGGCCGAGTCACGGCCATTGGGCATGATGGCGGAGAGAAGGTAGGTGCCCGTGGCGAGGCCTTGGGCTTGGAGGATCGCGGTCGGACCGGTGATCGGCGTGTGGGCGAGGAGCCGGCCCAGCGCGTCGCGAAGCTCGATCCGTCCGCTGGTCACGTTGAAGGGCAGGTCCACGCGGATGGTGCCGTCGTGCGGTTGGGGCACCGCACGCATTCGCTGCGGGGCGAGGGCCCGCAGGCCCGTGGTCGTGGTCAGGTCCACCCGGTAGTCCTCTGTTTCACCCGTGCCTCCATGCTCCAGGTCCTGGCACGCGGTGATCACACTATCGGCATTGCTGGCGCGCACCCTGAACCGCGCAACGCCCGGAAGGACCGCCGATGGCAGGGTGAAGGTGAGGGTGACCGGCTGCCCGGCCCCGTTCGCCGCAACACGGCCAAGGTGCTCGTTCGCGTCCTGTAGGTCGCCGTCAAGGTCGAGGTCCGCGAAGGCATCGAAGAACAGTGCCGAATCGCTGCCGGGGGTCAGCACCAGGTCGTAGGTGGAATCGGCGGAGAGGATGGTGCTGAGCAAGGGATGGTCCGTGTAGGCAGGGCCGCGCAGCCCGCCGGAGCCGAGGTTGTTGATGCCGCCGAGCTCCACGCCGTCAATGAACGCGCCGCCCTGCGTCCAGCGGCCGAGGAACGGTATGCAGGGTCCGGCAGGGTCCACCACCACCACCACGTGGTCCTCGATCTCGCCGGTGCGGCTGTTCGCGCAGCTCCCCGGAGCGGCCAGCGAACCGTCGGAGCAGCGGATGCGCAGGTGGGTGATCCCCGGTGCCATGCCGGCAGGCACGGTGAAGGGTAGCGACAACCACTGGCCCGGTGCATTGCTCAAGGCGCTGGCCAGCGTCTCGCCGGCATCGTTGAAGTCACCATCCCTGTTCGCGTCGATCCATAGCTGATACCTCGTGCTGGCATGTTCACCGGAAAGCACCTTCACCACATCCGTGGCACCGAGGGTGAAGCGCGTGGCCACCGTGTCGATCACGGCATGGAATGGCCAGCGGGGCGCCGTTCGGAAGGTGTCGCCCTGGAGCACGCTCGCCACGATCTCGTCGCCGCCCCAGGTGCTTCCTGCCACGGGGAAGCACAGGAAGCCCGGGTACCTCACCCCGACCGTGTAGTCCTCCGTCTCGCCGAACGAACGCTCCGCACAGCCATCGCCGGGCAGGCCTGAATCCCATGCCCGCACACGCAGGACCTTCTGGCCTTGCACAGTGGACGCCGGTACCGCGAAGGTGAACAGCACCTGCTGGAAGGCGTTGTTCGCGTAGGCCTGGCCGAGAAGCTCGCCGGGGTCGTCCCAGTCCCCATCACCGCTCCAATCCACCCACGCGCCCACCAGGTCGCCCAGTGCGGGTCCCGTGGTGACGGTGAGGTTGTATGTGACGCCGATGTTGAGGATCGCGCCCTGGTCGCGGCGGTCGAGATAGGGCGAGGGGTCATCCACGGTGTTCAATACCGACAGCACGCTCAACTGTACGCCTGTTATCTGGTCGCCCGCCACATTGCCGTAGTCGATCAACGGGATGCAGGGGTCGCCGCCGGTGATGAGCACGGTGTGGTCCTCCGTTTCGCCATGCGTGTAGGTGGCACAGGGGTCGATGACGGGTTGCTGGTACGCACAGCGAACACGGAGCGCCGTGTATCCCTCTCGGACCAACGCTGGGATGACCACGGGGATGGTGCCGATGTCGTTGCTGGTCGTGCTCGTCCAGGTCCCGCACAGTTCATCCGGGCCGAACTGTCCGTCGACATCCAGGTCGATCCAAGCGGCGAAGACCGCTCCTGCACGCGTGCCGCTTGTGATGGTGAGCAGCGCCGTGTCCCCCGGGGCAACGACCGCGATCCGTGATGGGCCTCCGTACCGCATGTCGGTGTAAGCGGCGGTCTCGCTGGTGTTGGCGGTGGCGAGCCCGGCCAGTTCGATGCCGTCGATGCGGTCACCCAGGGCGGTGCTGTCCGTGGTGATGGGAATGCAATAGGCCGGCAGCCCCTGTGCAAGCAACCGTTGCCCGAAGGCAAGGGCCAGCAGCAGTATGACCGGTCGTGGCGTGCCGTTCAACATCAGGCGCGAAGCTACACCTCCGGGGGCCCCGGGGATGCGATGGTCACGTGGTGGAAGGGCGTGCGTACGGACCACGGCCAGCATGGCCGGCCGGGGGATGTGGGATGGTGCAGCACCACTGTCCGTCCCACGGCCTCCAGGTCGTTCAGGCAATGCGCGTGGTAGTGGCCGGCCATGTCGGCCGCCCCGAGCCCCGCGTAGTAGGATCGGCTTCGCTCCAAGGCGGCTTCGGCGGCCGTACGGTCGGCATAGAGCACCGTGTCAAGTACATGGACCGCACCGCCAGGTACCAGCGAAGGCAGAACGCGGTCGAAAAGAGCAGGGAGGTCGCCGAAGTACTGGAGGCTCGCGGCGAACACCACGGCGTCGAAGTGGGAGGAGGGGAGATCCACCTCGCGCGGATCGCCCAGGCACCAGGTCAAATCGCGGTCGGTGAACACGCGCGCGGCCTGCTCCAGCTCGCTGCGGTGCATGTCCAAGGCCACGACCGAATGGCCCTCGGCGGCGATGGCGGCGCTCATCCAGCCGTTGCCACAACCGATGTCGAGCACCCGCAGGTGGCTCCCTTGGGCGCGCAAGGTGCGCAGCAGGTTCGCGAGGGAGCGCGCCCGCACACGCCACTCCGCGGGATGGGCCGTCCGCTTGCCGGATCCCGGAAGCCCGCGCACCACTTCATCCGGGTGGATGCGCAGCTCACGGGAACGTACGGTCTCGTACAACGCGCTCAGGGTGGGATCCACGGTGCCCAGTTGCCACACGCCGTTCTTCAGGGGCGTGGCCGGCGGCATCCACGAGGGCCGGGCGTTCATGCCTTGCGCTGGATGATGAGGTGGTAGTGGTCGCCCCATGCGCGGAACGGACGCGTGCGGCTGATGCGGTCGTCGAGGCGGCCCAGCCAGGTGGTGGCCGCGGGCCAGCCGGTGGCGATGGCCTGGGCGTGGGGCGGCGGGTACAGCACCGACAGCCCTTGCAGGTGGAGCACGCGGTGTGCGCCTGGTACCATGGCGATGACCTCCGAAGGGTCGTAGTAGTGGCAGGTGAAGGCCACGTCCTCCACCAGTGCCCTGGTCCCGTTCTTCCTGCGCCGCCTGAAGGCCTCCTTGAAGCGCCCTTGGAACATCCAGGCCAGTTCCCACAGGCAGGTGCGCGGCATGATCACGAGGTGGAGATGCCCCCCCGGTCGCAGCAGGCCGTACGCGTTGCGCACCACCTCGTCCAGTCGGTCCGTGCAATTGAGCCCGCCGAAGTTGGAGAACACGTGATCGAAGGTCCTTCCTTGGAGGCGCGCCAGGTCAAGGAACGAAAGCTCCATCACCTCAAGGGTGAGCCCGGGGCGTTGCTTTGCCTGCAGTTCCCGCACCATGCCCGGGGCCTGGTCGGTGGCGAGCACCTGAAGACCTTGTTCGGCGAGGAACACGCTGTCGATGCCCGTGCCCGCGTTCAGCTCGAGCACGCGCTCGCCCGCATGCATGCATGCCAGGCTCGCCTTCCGCACACGTTCGCGTACCCAGCCGATCAGCGGGTTCGCCTCATCGATCCGGTCGAACACGGCGGCCTGGCGGCTGAAGGCCTCCTTCGCGGCTCCGGCACCTGCTGCAGTGTTCATCGGGCCAGCAGGGCAAGCCGTCCACGATCGAGCATCGCGGCAGGTACGTAGTACACGGTGGACAACAGCCTGCGGAACGGGGCCGAGCCGCCCTGAGCCAACGAGCGCCACGCCAGCAGCGCCTGCCTGCGCCGGAAGCGCTTGTGCACGTAACGGTGAAGGCGGCGGTAATACGCGGGGCGCTGCTCCTGCCTGAACATCATCGCCAGGTCGTCGCTGTCGGTCCAGTTGCGCTTCGCGCCGAGCTCGTCCTTCACCTTCTCGAAGAACTTCGTGCCCGGCAGGGGATAGCTCACACTGATCCCGATGTCATCGGGCATGAGTTCGTCGAGCATGGCCAGCGTGCGCTCCACATCGGCGGGTGTTTCGCCGAGGTAGCCGAACTGCAGGAAGAAACCGACCCGCACGCCATGGGCGTTCAGCTTGCGACGGGCCTCGGCGATCTGCGCCACCGTGATGCCCTTGTCCATGGCGTCAAGGATCCGTTGCGAACCGCTCTCGGCACCGATCCACACTTCCTCAAGGCCGCTCTCCGCGAGGAGCGCGATGGCGTCATCCTCAAGCAGCAGGTCGGCGCGGCTCTGCACCTTGTAGCGGATGCGGAGCCCTTCCCGGCGCAGCGCATCGCGGAACGCGCGCACCCATCCGGGCTTCAGCCCGAAGATGTCGTCGCACATCCACAGGTGGTCGGGCGCGAAGCGGCGCTGGAGCTCGGCGATCTCGCGCACCACGGCCTCCGGGCTCCGGCTGTTGTAACGGTTGCCGTAGATGGGTTTCGCGCACCAGTTGCACTTGAACGGGCATCCGCGCGTGGTGGCCACGTTGAGGCTGAAGAAGCCCTGCGACGCGTGCCAGATGGCGCGGTAGGGAGCGGTATCGAGCAGGTCCCAGGCGGGTGCAGGCAGCGCATCCAGGTCGCGCAGCACCGGGCGGCGTGGGTTCGTGCGCAAGGAGCCACCGGCGCGGTGCGCGATACCGGCCACGTCCTCCCAAGGTGCGCCTGTGCTCCAGCGCTGCAGCAGCTCGCGCTCCGTCTCCTCGCCCTCGCCCAGCACGATCGCATCCGCGCCCTTTTCCAGGTACAGCTCGGGATGGTCGGTGCTGTCGCTGCTGCACACGCTCACCCGCGCACCCTGCGCACGCGCCAGCGCGATCATGCGGTGGCAGGCCTCCCGCATCACGGTGAGGCACATCTTGGTCAGGTAGTTGAAGCCGTCGTCGTGGATCACCACCACGTCGGGCTTGAGCGCCTCCAGCACCGGCAGCAGCTCATCGGGGGAACGGCGCAGAGCGGTGTCGAAGAAATGCACCTCGTGCCCGGCCTCGCGGAGCACGGCGGCGCTCCACAATGTGCCCAGCGGAGGATAGGGGCGGCCATCGGCCCATTGCTTGGGGTCGAGGCGGTAGAAGTAGCCGTGCGTGACAAGGACCCGCGCCATGGATCAGGGGAGGGCGATGCCGGTGCGTTGTTCGAAGGCGGCGAGGCCTTGGGCGAAGGCCGTGAGCACACGCTCCTGGAAGTTGCGGGGGTGGTGCTTGCTCACGTAGCGCCGTGAACGCAGCGCCAGTTCGAAGCGGGCGGCGTCGAACTCGGGGAACTTGCGGCGCCAATGGTCCTTGGTGCGCAGCATGCACCATTCGTCGAGCTCGTCGCCCATGCCGCCGCCAAGCACGCGTTCCGCAATTCGTTTCAGCGGTCCGTGGGTATCGTGCAGGTGTTCCATGCAGGGGCGCCCGGCATTGGGCAGGTGGGTGGCCGCCCAGGTGTTCGCCGCGAAGAAGGCCGCGCAGGTGGACCTCCCTTGCATGGGGATCAGCGTCATCACCTCGGTGGCGGTGAACAGGTTGCGGTCCTCGATGGCCAGGTGCGCGGTGTCCACCAGGTAGTTCACGCAGAAGTTGCGCCGGCTGTTCAGGAGCACCACCTTCTTGAAGGCGATGAGCAGGGTGCGGGCCAGCCACAGCCGCCCGGGCTCGGTGATCACGAAGTAGTCGATGTCGCCGTCCTCGGCGAGCACGCCCTTGCTCATGGACCCGCTGAGCATCACCCCGCGCACGAAGGGGAAGGCGGCGATCAGGCGGCTCATGTGGCGGGCACGGCGCATCCGTTTGCGGGCGCGGGCCTCGGCGGTGGTGCGCTCGCGCACGGCCTCGCCCACATCGCGCAGGGCATAGTGGCCGCCTTCGCGCACCAGCAGGCCCCCGTCGAGCAGGGTGCCGAGCGCCGTGCGCACGCAGGTGCGGTCCGGGCAGGCGGTGCTCAGGAAACGCAACAGTTCCTCCTCCCGCAACGGATGTCGGAAGATGTCGAAATAGACCAGCGTGCGCAGCACGGCGCGCTCGGTCTCGTTCAGTGTCTGTTTCACGGGGGCGTGGCTGCCCATGGCAGGAGAGTGTCCATCACGTCGTGCGCCGGTATGGACAAGGACGAATGTAGCCCGCTTGGCGTGGTCCGGCGCGGTTCAACCGTTCGTCAAGGCCACGATGGCGGCCATCGGGTCCTTGGCGTTGAACACGCTGTTGCCGGCCACCAGCACATCGGCGCCGTGGCGCACCAGTTCACGCACGTTGTCCTGGCCGACGCCGCCGTCCACCTCGATCAGGGCCTTGCTGTCGCGCCGGGCGCGCAGGTCGCGGAGCTGATCCAGCTTGCGGTAGGTGTTGGCGATGAACTTCTGTCCGCCGAAACCGGGGTTCACGCTCATCACGAGCACCAGGTCGAGGTCGGCGATGATGTCCTCCAACGAGCTCACCGGGGTGTGCGGATTGATGGACACTCCGGCCTTCATGCCGGCGGCCTTGATGGCCTGCACGGTGCGGTGCAGATGGCGGCAGGCCTCCAGGTGCACGGTGAGGATGTCGGCGCCCGCATCGCTGAACACGTTGATGAAGGGGTCCGGGTCCACGATCATCAGGTGCGTGTCGAACACCTTGCGGGTGAGCGGCCGGATGCTGCGGATCACCGGGATGCCGAAGCTGATGTTGGGCACGAACACGCCGTCCATCACGTCGAGGTGGAGCCACGGAGCCGGGCTTTCGTCCACGAGCTTCACGGCGCCCTTCAGGTCGCTGAAATCGGCCGAAAGGAGGGAGGGGGCGATCAGGTGGGCCATCGGCCGGCGAAGGTAGGCCCCAAGCGGCGAAGGGCCCCCTTGCGGAGGCCCTTCGGTAAGTTGGTCGTACAGCGCTTAGCCGAGGTAGGCTCGCAGCACGCGGCTGCGGTTGGTGTGCTTCAGGCGGCGGATGGCCTTCTCCTTGATCTGGCGCACGCGTTCGCGCGTCAGGTCGAACTTCTGGCCGATCTCCTCCAGCGTGTGGGGCTGGTTGCCACGCAGGCCGAAGTACAGGCGGATCACATCGGCCTCGCGGGGCGTAAGGGCATCGAGGCTCCGCTCGATCTCCATGCGCAGGCTGTCGGTCATCAGGCTCTCCTCGGGGTCGGGGAGGTCCGTGTTCTTGAGCACATCGAGCATGGTGCCGCTGTCGCCATCGTCGCGCAGGGGCGCGTCCATGCTCACGTGCTTGCCGCTGTTGTTCAGGCTGGTCTTCACCTCCTCGAGGGTCATCTCCAGCAGCTCGGCCAGTTCGTGCGCGGTGGGCGGGCGTTCGTGCTCCTGCTCGAGCTTGGCGAAGGCCTTGTTGATGCGGTTGATGGATCCGATCTTGTTCAGCGGCAGGCGCACGATGCGGGCCTGTTCGGCCAGGCTCTGCAGGATCTGCTGGCGGATCCACCACACGGCGTAGCTGATGAACTTGAAGCCGCGCGTCTCGTCGAAGCGCTTGGCGGCCTTGATCAGGCCGAGGTTGCCTTCGCTGATCAGGTCGGGCAGGGTGAGCCCCTGGCCCTGGTACTGCTTGGCCACGCTCACCACGAAGCGCAGGTTGGCCTTGCACAAGGCCTCCAAGGCGTCATTGTCGCCCTGACGGATGCGTCGGGCCAGTTCCACCTCCTCCTGGGCGGTGATCAATTTCACTTTACCGATCTCGGTCAGGTACTTGTCCAGCGACGGGGTGTCGCGGTTGGTGACCTGCTTGGAGATCTTCAACTGCCTCATTCGTGCCATGTCGGGAGATGGGGGATTTAGCGAAGAGCTCTCCGTTCAACGGTCGAAGGGGGGCGGTGGTTACGCGCGCTCCGGGGAACGGCATGGAGGCCGCAGGGAACGGGCGTGAACGACGAAGGCCGCCCACCTTTCGGGGGACGGCCTTCGCTTCAGTGTTCAGCCTCAGTTCTGGCTCGGCGCGTCGTTGCCGTGGTCGCGCGGACCATCGTGGTCGCGGCGCGGGCGGTCGCCGTGGTCGCGGCGCGGACGGTCGTCCCGGTCGCGGCGCGGACGGTCACCGCGGTCGCGGCGCTCACGGCGCTCACCTTCCATGGCGGGCTCGCGCTCCACGTAGCCCTCGGGCTTCGGCAGCAGCACCTTGCGGCTCAGCTTCAGCTTGCCGGTGCGCGGGTCCTTGCCCACCACCTGGAAGTCGATCACCTCGCCCTCCTTCAGCACGTCCTCCACGCGCTCGATGCGCTTCCAGTCCAGCTCGCTCACGTGCAGCAGGCCGTCGGTGCCCGGGAAGATCTCCA
>JAEUSV010000101.1 GCA_016788485.1 Flavobacteriales bacterium | reverse complement strand
CGGCACGGCACAAGAGAAGTGGATACTGGAAGCCGTGCTTGCCCAGGCACCCGGCTCCGTTGTGAGCATCGATGCCGCACTGGCACAGGCCAAGCTCCGCACGACCACCCCCTTGGACCCCGGTGAGCTCAACGCCATGCTGCAACCGCACGGTGTGCAGTTGGAGCTCACGTCGGTCACCAACGGAGAAGGGACGGAGCTGCGGATGGCCATCATGCCGGTGTACATCAACACCGGCGACCCCGTCGCGGACCAGGCGAACTATGAAAGTGCGTTGCAGGCCTGGATGAAGGGCATGCAGAAGGATGGACCGCAAAGCACCGATGGACAATGAGCGGAAGGACCTTGCGTAACGCGGCCATCGTGCTCTGTGCGGGGATGTACCTCCTTCCGTCAGCGATGTCCGGCCAATGCGCCAACAACAATACGCTCGTTGGCACGGCCGTGACCCCACCGTGCCCGGGTTCGACCTCGGTGCCATGCGTACAGGGCGGACAATACGCCCTGGTGAACGTGGTGAACGGCAATACCTACACGTTCCAGACCTGCGGCGGGGCCACTTGGGACACGGAGATCACCCTGTACAACAATGCCGGTGGAGCGAGCCTGGGTTACAACGACGATGGCTGCGCGCCACAGAGCACGGTCACCTGGACGGCCAATTACACCGGCCAATTGCGTGTGGTGATCGACCAGTTCCCCTGTGCCTCGAACACGACCTGTGCGACCCTCACGATCACGTGCGCACCGCCGCCTCCCGCGGCCACCAACGACAACCCCTGCAACGCCACCGCGCTCACCCCCGCGACCACCTGCGTGAACACGGTGGGCAGCAATGCGGGAGCCACCGCCACCACGGGGCCTCCCGCCCCCACCTGTGCCAGCTATGCGGGTGGTGATGTGTGGTTCAGCGTGGTGGTACCCGCCGGGGGAGCGGTCACCTTGTCCTCCACCGCCATCACCGGCAGCCTGTTCACCGACGGTGGCATGGCCGCGTACACGGCCACCTCCTGTTCCGGTCCGTTCACGCAGGTGGGATGCAATGATGATTTCAATGGACTGATGCCGCTGCTGGCGCTCACCGGCCTTGCCCCGGGCAGCACCTTGTGGGTGCGCTTCTGGGAGTTCGGGAACAACGCAGTGGGCCAGTTCAACATCTGCGCCACCATTCCGCCTCCGCCGCCCACGAACGACAACCCCTGCCAGGCCACCGCGCTCACGGTGAACAACAATTGTGTGTACGGTTCTTACAGCAACGTGGGCACCACCTCCACCACGGCGGTCCCCGCACCATCATGCGGTTTCTATTTCGGCTCGGACGTCTGGTTCAGCTTCGTGGCCCCCGCCTCCGGGATCGCCTTGGTGCAGACCCAGGCCGGCACCCTCACCGATGCCGACATGTCGCTCTACTCGGCCACGGCCTGCAATGGCACCTTCACCGAGATCCTGTGCGATGACTTCAGTGGTCCGGGCACAATGCCTGCGTTGACCTTCACCAACCTGAACCCCGGCCAGACCTACTACCTGCGCGTGTGGGGCTATGCCGGGGCTACGGGCACCTTCAACCTGTGCGTGAGCGGCCCCACCAACCTGCCCGCGGGCAACTGCGTGTACATGCTGGAGATGTTCGACTCCTTCGGCGATGGTTGGGGCGGAAGCACCGTGGGCATCAGCATCAACGGTGGACCTTACACCAATTACACCGTGACGGGGGCCTACAACTATGCCCTCATCGGACTGAACATCGGCCAGGTGCTCGCGGTGCAATACACGGCGGCCGGTGGCTTCCAAGGGGAGATCTCCTACTCCCTTTCATTCCTGGCCGGTGGACAGACCGTGTTCAACTCCGGATCACCTCCCGCCACCGGGGTGGTGTTCACCCAGACGATCGACTGCAACCCGCCGCCGGCCTCCCAGCAGGACTGCCTGGGCGGTACGACGATCTGCAACAGCCTTGGCATCAACAACAACAGCAGCAACACCGGGGATGTGGAGGACCTCAATCTCTCCAACCAAGGCTGCCTGTCGGCCGGTGAACGGCAGGGGACCTGGTACTACTTCTCCCCTTCCACCGGCGGCACCATCGGGTTCACCATCAACCCGTCCAACCCGGCCGACGACTATGACTTCGCCATCTGGGGCCCGATGACGACCGTGGATTGCCCGCCCACGAGCCCGCCCCTGCGCTGCTCGTTCGCCGCACCCAGCGGTGCCACAGGCCTGGGCAACGGGGCCATCGACCTTTCGGAAGGAGCAGGCGGCGACAAGTGGGTGGCGCCGATGAATGTCCTGGCCGGACAGGTGTACATCATGTACGTCGACAACTTCTCAACGAGCGGCCAGGCGTTCAGCCTTACCTGGAACCTTTCCGGCGGGGCATCGCTCGATTGCACCGTGCTGCCCATCGAGCTCCTGCAGTTCCAAGCGACACCGGGCAATGACCATGTTCTCGTGGAATGGAGCACGGCCTCGGCCTACGACGTGGTGCGGTACGAAGTGGAGCGCTCGGCCGAAGGGACCTTCTTCTCGGGCATCGGGGGCATCGACGCGATCGCGGGCATCGGCGAGCAGGACCACCAACATGTGGACCAGGCACCCTTGCCCGGCATGTCCTATTACCGGCTGGCCCAGCACAATGCGGACGGTTCCGTGGAAAGGTCACATGTGGTGGCCGTGGACCGCGGGAACGAGGCAGCCCCGTCGCCCTATCCCAATCCGGCAGGTTCGGACCTGTTCTGGGACGTCCATACCCTTGTTCCGCAGGGCCGGATCGAACTGGTGGATGCCTTGGGACGAACGGTACGGGTGTCCAAGGTGACCCAGCAGGGCCCCACCCAACTGCCCGTGGGCGACCTGCCCATGGGGGTCTACACCGTCCGTGCCTTCCAGACCGATGGCCAGGTGAAGGCGGCCCACCGCTTCCTGAAACACTGAGCCGGCGCGGAACTTTCCCCGGGGGGCCGGCGTTCAACAACACCTGTTCAAAAGTCACGGGCAACCTTGGCCATCCCCCCGCGTCTCCTACCTGTCACGCAGGAACTGACGATCGTTGGGATCCCGAGTCCACCCCCCTTGTCCCACAAGGGGTTGAATTCGAACGGTACCCTCGTTACTTTTGTCTGTCCCTGAAGTGTAACGACAGGAAGTCCCATACCTCCCCCAACGCAACGGACCATGCGGAGAACCCTACGCCTTCGTACCCTCCTGAGCATTTCCGCGGCAGCATGCATGCTGGCCGTGGAAGCACAGAACGTGGGTATCAACGTGACCGGCGTTGCGCCGAACGCCTCGGCGCTCCTCGACCTCGATGTGAGCGGCCTGCCGGCGAATGGCAAGCGCGGCATGATGATCCCGCGCATGACGCGTGCCGACCGGTTGGCGATCGCAGCCCCCCCGGCCGGTCTCTGGGTGTACCAGACCGATGACGGGACCTACGCGAGCGGTCCGCTCGTGGGCCTGCCCGACCCTGCGGAAGAGCGCGGCTACTGGTACTGGGAAGGCGCCCCCACCAATGCTTGGGTACGCTGGGCCACCGGGCGCAACAGCTGGCAGACCACGGGTAACACGGGCACGACCCCGGCGACCAATTACCTCGGCACTTCGGTCGCCCAACCGCTGATCTTCCGCACCACCAGTCCGCTCACGGCCGACCCGCAGATGCATTTCCCGGGTACGGGTGCATCCACCGGCTTCCTGTCCATCAACCATCCCGTGGGCACCGCCGTTGAACGCCTCGACGTGAACGGCGGCGTACGCGTGCTCTCGAGCGGCGCCGGCGGCGGCAGTGCCACGGACCTGGAAGGCACGATCCGCTTCACCGGCGCGGCCGCCTCGCCCAACCGCTGGCACTTCGGCAGCATGCCGATGATCACGCGCACCGGCAGCACCGTGCTGGGTTCACCCACGGTGACCATGACCAGCACGGCGGGCATCACGGTGGGCATGAACATCACCGCCTACCCCAACGGCGTTGGCCTGGTACCCGGTCTTCCGGCCGGCACGACCGTGGTGGCCATCGTGAACGCCACTACGCTCACCGTTAGCGCGAACGCGGTGGCCGGAGGCAACCAGGCGTTCGGCTTCACCACGGCCCCGGGCAACTGGGCACGTCTCGAGAACGCGGAACAACTGATCACCGTTGGTGGTGACTATGCCAAGGACACGCTGATCTGCGCCGGCACCAACCCCGGCTTCGTGGTGGCCGGACCGAACCCTGGCGACCCCGGTGGCATCAACACCACGGCCAACAACCAGACCCCCTTCGCCACGAACTTCTCGAACGTGTTCCCCGTGCCTTGCGGTCCCGTGGTCACGCTCACCTGCACCACCACGGCAGGAAGCACCACGGTCACTACGGCGAGCACGGCCGGCCTGGCCGTCGGACGTTTCGTGGGTGAGCTGGCCGTGACCTTCCTGCCTGCGGGCACGATCACCATCGCCTCCATCGTGAACGCCACCACCTTCACGCTCAACGTTGCGGCGGTGGCCAGTGGCACCACCACCCTGTACTTCGCCGCCCCGCAGCCTGGTCCTGCCCTGTCGACGGCATGGGCGGCTCCGTTCGCCGGCGCCACCGGTCGTGGCTTCCGCTCGCAATACGTCTATACCGCCGCGGAACTCTCGGCAGCGGGCATGTGCTCGGGTTACATCACGGCGCTGGGGTTCTTCTCCCTTGATGACGACTGCAGCAGCGGTAACAACCCGGTGTTCACGCAGGGCAACATCGACGTGGAGGTCCGCATCGGCAACACCGCGCTGAACGATTTCTCGGGCAATGCCTGGGACCAGACCGTGCGCACCAGCCTGCCCCGCAACGTGAACGCCACCGCGCAGAACATGGTGGTGTCCGCCGGCTGGAACATGATCCCCCTCACCATCAACCCGGCCGCTCCGGGTGGAGCTTCGGGCTTCTTCTGGGACGGCATCAGCAACATCTGCGTGGACTGGTGCTGGCAGAAGTCCACCAGCAACGCGCGCAGCCCGCGCGTGTGGGCGCAGACCTTCCTGCCCCAGCGTGCGCGCATCGCCCGCCACGGTACGTCCACCACCCACGGCAAGAACTACAACGACGCGCCGATCACGCCCACGGGCCTGGGTGTGGCCAACGAGAGCGCCCGACCGGTGACCCGTTTCGCGGCGAACACCAAGGTGATCTCCACGACGGCATCGACCGCGAACTACATTCTCTATGAAGGCGGCCTGATGATCGGCAACGCCGGCTGGTCGGCCACGGCCCCGAACTACCGCGGTCCCGGGACCATTCATGCGCGCAGCGGGGTCTACGATGGCAACCTGCAGCTGAACGACCACGTGTTCGACCGGTACTTCGACGGCACGGTGCGCACGGAGGACGTGGTCGCTGCCGAGGACCATGTGCACGTACCGCTGAACGAGCTCAAGCCCTACCTCGCCGAGCAACGGCACCTGCCCAACCTGCCTTCGCGGTCGGCCTGGGAGTCGGAGGGAATGCCATCCGTAGGCGGTCTGCAGAACGGCCTGTGGCGCTCGGTGGAGACGCAGGCCTTGTACATCGCCGAACTGGAGCGTGACCTGAGCTCGCTCGAACGCCTGGCCTTCGGCGACGGCATGACCCGGGCGGAGGCGGACGCGCTGCGGTTGGAGATCCAACGTAGCCCCCGACTGACCGAGCAGCAGAAGTTGCACCTCAACGCCGCCCTCGAACAGCGGATCGTAAAGCAGTGATCCCATGAACATCCAGCACACGAACACCCCGATGTCCATGTTCACCCGGATCCACGCCGCGCTGGCCGCCCTGTTGCTGGTCACCGGAGCGACCGCGCAGAACGGTGTCGCCGTCAACAACACGGGGGCCGCACCCGACCCCAAGGCGATCCTCGATGTGAGCTCCACCTATGTGGGTGCCGCTTCGAAGGGCCTGCTCATTCCGCGTGTGGCGTCCACTGCAGCGGTCACCGTGGGTGCCGGCGAGGATGGCATGCTGGTCTACCAGACCGGTGGCACACCCGGCTACTACTACTGGAATGCTTCCATACCGGCCTGGGTGCAGGTGCAGACCGGCGCCGAGGGCTGGGAGATCTGGGGCAACAACACCACCACCAACCCCACCACCAAGTGGTTCGGTACGCGCGACAACCAGCCGGTCGTGTTCCGCACGAACAACGTGGAGCGCATGCGCCTGGACGCGCAGGGCAACCTGGGTGTGGGGCAGGCAGCGCCGAACGAAAAGCTCGACGTGTCGGGTGCGCTGCGCATCTGGCCGTTGAACCCGCTGCGTACCGTGACCGGTGCCATCGCCACGCCGATCAACTCCAACATGCAGTACAGCGCCACGGATAACCTTGGCGTGATCAGCTACCACAAGGACACCCTGCGCACCTCGGCCGCACCGAACCGTGCGCTGATGATGCCCGGCCACTATGGTCAGACCTTGGGCGGTGCCCCGGGCGCGATCCAGGCCGGTGCCGCAGTGCCCAACACCGGTGGTTGGAAGCGGCTGGAGAACGACTACACCGAGGTGTTCAATGCGCCCTACGAGTTCAACACGGTGACCTGCAACAGCGGGGCCGGCACGGTAGAGATCCCCTCCCAGCCGCTCGCTGCCAACGGCTCCAACTTCCAGCTCGTCGGTACCACGGCTGTCGGCTCCAACACCATCACCGGCATCGCCAGCACCGCGAACATCACGGTCGGCATGCTCGTGTCAGGGACCGGTATCCCTGCGGGTGCCACGGTGACGAGCGTCGTGAACGCCACCTCCATCACGATCAGCGCGAACGCAACGGCGGCGGGTGCTCCCAACCTCACCTATGTCAACCCGGCCGTCAGCCCCTACATGCACAACGCACCCAGCGTGGGTAAGCGTTACCGCAAGCAGTTCATGATCCTGGTGAACGAACTGAAGCCGGAGCTCAACCAATTGGTGGGGATCAACGGTGTCACACGTCCGGGCGCCACCCAGGGTCTCTGCCCCGGCGCCACGATCTCCAGCGTGCAGTTCTGGGTGAACAGCGCGGTGGCCGCTGCACAGCAGAAGAACTGGACCTTCAGCCTGATCGTGAAGCACGCGCCATTCGGGGTGAACAACCTCAACAGCGGCTTCGAGACCAGCGTGGACCCCGCTGCCGGCTGCCTCAACGCCGTGAACCAGGCGCGGCCCACGCTCTCGGGCACCCCGAACTGGGACGTGTTCACCCTGGGCACGCCGTTCACCTGGGATGGTCAGCGCAACATCATCATCGACCTGGCGGTCGACATGGGCAACACGGCGAACAACCCGGGCATCCTCCCGGTGAAGTACTACGTGGTACCCGGCGTGTCGCCCAACAACGTGCTCACCTATTCACAGGAGGGTACCACCCCCCAGGCCGGCATCGGTTGCAGCAACGTGGGACCATCCCCCTGCAACGTAGGTGTGATCGGCTCCGGAATGCCCAGCACCGGTTGTGCGGTGGGCGGCTCGGTCGGTGGCAACACCCACCGTCCGGCCATGCGCTTCGGCGTGTCCACGGGCTGGGGCTCGATCACCCCGCTCACCGGCACCACCACCAACGGCAAGTACATCCAGTACGAAGGAGGTCTTGTGGTGGAGGACCGCAGCACCACGCCGCCTTGGGGTTGGCAACAGACCCCGTATTACGCTTACAAAGGCCCCAACACCCTGTCGGCCCAGAACGGCGTGTACGACGGGGGGCTGATGCTGAACGACCACATCTTCGACCGTTACTTCGATGGCCGCGTGCGGCCGGAGGAAGCATCCACGTTCGGGGACCGGGGCGTGCTTTCCATTGACCAGATGGCCCGTTATGTCCGCGAGGAGCGCCACCTGCCCACCGTGAAGGGCCGGGCGGAATGGGACACGGAAGGCTCCTTCTCCATCGGCGAGATGACCAACCAGCTCTGGGCCACGACGGAGACCCAGGCCCTGTACATCACCGAACTGAACGACAAGCTGAACGCGCTCGAAGTGCTCGGTGGCTCACGGCCGATCGACCGCAACGAATATGAGCTTGCCCGGCGCAGCCTGATGGACATGCCCGGCCTCACGGAAGTGGAGAAGGCCTTGCTGATCAAGGACCTTGGTGCCCGCCTGACCCCCACCACCGACCAACACTGAACACCGGCACGATCATGAAGCTCGAACACCTGTTCAAGAACACGCTGATCGCGGGCCTTCTTACGGTCCCGGTGCTCACCGCCGAGGCACAGATCGGCGTCAACACCACGGGCGCCGCGCCGAACAAGGCCGCTCTGCTCGACCTGAGCGATGCCACGCGCGGTCTGCTCGCCCCGCGGATGTTGCGTGCGGAGCGCACGGCGATCGGCGCACCCGTACCGAACTCCCTGCTCGTCTACCAGACCGATGATTTCGGCACCGGGGCCACCTCCGAGCTGAAGGGCTTCTGGTATTACGACACCCCGACCGCCTCCTGGCGTCGTGTGGGCTCGGGCGATGCCTGGCAATTGGGCGGCAACACGGGCACCAACCCGGCCACCAACTTCATCGGAACGACCGATGCGCAGGACCTGAGCTTCCGGGTGAACACCGGTGAGCGTGCCCGCCTCATGGGCGCTGCCGGAGCGAACCAGGGCTTCTTCAATGTGGGGGTCAACCCCGGGACCTGGGTGCCCGCGCCGCAGGAACGGATGGAGGTCGGTGGTGCCATGCGCATCATCGGCGCCGCCACCGCGCCCAACGCCGGCGACATCCAGTGGAACGCAGCGACCAACAACCACGAGGGCTATACCGACAACGTGGCTCCTTCGGCCAGCGGCTGGTACGTGCTCGAGAACGTGTTCGGCACCCGCATCCAGGAGCAGTACATCGGATCCTCGTCGGTGACCTGCCAGTATCCCACGACCAACACGAGCGTGACCACCGGACCGCGCACCTGGCCCATCATCGACGATGCCGCCTTCCCGAACGCCAACTCCGTGGGTACGCTGGAAACGCCGTACAGCCTTTTCTGGGAGGATGGCCGTCACCAGTTCCTCTACCGTGCCCAGGACTTTGCGAACCTGAACATCTGCCCCTTCACGGACATCACCCACATCGCGTTCAACTGCGTGAACGGTGTTGCCCAGCAGATCCGCAATGGGCGCGTGAACACGGTGAACACGCTCACCGCGGCCATGCCCACCTTCATCCTGGTGGGTCTGCAGAACAACGCGAACCTCGCCCCCTTCAGCCCGGTGGGGGGCTGGAACATCCACGCCATGAACGCCACGCCGATCCAATGGCAGGGTGGTTCGTTCAACATGATGGTGGAGTTCTGCTTCGATAACCAGGATTGGACGACCAACGCCGCGGTGCAATCGGAGAACACCTCGTACCTCTCGAACTACAGCCTGTACTGCGATGCCTGCGGTGCTCCGGGCGGCGGCAGCTTCTGCGGTTATGTGGCCTGCGGCAACCCGCCGACCGGTCCGTCGAGCACCAGTTCAGGGGTGCTGTGCACCGGCTGGGGCTGGAGCAATGGCGCGAACGGCCTGCAGAGCGCCGGCGGTTGCGAGTGGAACGCCACCACCAGCCTGCGCACCTGCGATGGTACCTTCCAGTACATCGGCGCCCAGGGCGCGTTCAGCAAGCGCCCCTTGCTGGCGCTCTTCGCCCAGAACACCGGCGGTGCTCCCGCCCTGCCCCGCTCGAACTACATGGTCGCCCAGGACGGTGTGATGATCGGGTCGGCCGCATGGGCCACCGGTGGTGCATACCCGAACCAGAACTTCAAGGGCCCGGGCACCATCAGCGCCGAGCGCGGCGTGTTCTCCACCGGCCTGCTGTTGAGCGACCACGTGTTCGACAGCTACTTCGATGGCCAGGTGAGCGCTGCCGATGCGGCCCAAGGGAAGCGTTACGAGCACATGCCCATCCGCCAGATGGCCAACTACGTGGAGCGTGAGCGCCACCTGCCCACCATGGACGGCCGCGACAAGTGGACCGCCGACGGCCAGTTCAGCGTGGACCAGGTGACCAACCAGATGTGGGTGACCGTGGAGGCGCAATCGCTCTACATCAAGGAGCTCAACGAGCGCATGAACGCCCTGCAGCAATACCTGGTGGAGAAGCGCCTGAAGGAGATCGGCAAGCGCTGATCGTTCCGTTCCGACAACGATGTGAAGGCCGCCCCCCTGGGCGGCCTTCCTGCTTCAAGCGCTTCGTGCTCCACTACCTTCGCAGCACATGGCCCGGGGACCATTACGTCTGCTCGCCCTGCTCATCGTGGCAGGGCTTTGGCTCCGCGCATCGTCCGTCCGGGCACAGGCCGTGCACGTGTTCGGCATGAGCCTGGCCACAGGACAGAACGGCCAGCTGTTCACGCTCTTCGTGGTGAAGGTGCATGAGGGCCAGGTGATCGAGAGCACGCCGCTCTCCCGCGAGCAGTTCATCCGGCAGGCGCAGGGCCGCACGTTCAGCAAGGCCAATCCGGATGCGGAGGACCTCTTCCGCAAATACGGGGTGGCCGCCTGCACCCTGCCCGAGGACAGCGCGGCCATGGGCTACCTCACCGATTGCCCCACCTTGGACAACCTTTGGAAGCTCCGCTTCTGGGAGTACCCGCTGGCCATGGTGAGCGGTGAGCGAATGGGCAAAGGCTGGAGCGAGAAGCCCACCGTGCCCGGCGACCGCCAGATGCTCCTGCTGAACGGCTACGGCATCGAGCACCCCACCGACCTGTGCATCGGCGAGGACTTCTTCCGCCTGCTCCGCGACATGGGCGACCCGGACTGGGTGAGCAACTACCGTCAGGGCTACTGACCGATGGACCCCAAGGACCTACACACCCGGTTGACGAGCGGTGATCGCAGCGCCCTGGCCCGGGCGATCACCCTGGTGGAGAGCACCCGCGCCGATGAGCAGGCGCTTGCCCACGACCTGCTCGACCTGTGCGGTTCGGTCCCCGGCACGCGACGCATCGGCATCACGGGCCCTCCCGGGGTGGGAAAGAGCACCCTGATCGATGCGCTCGGCATGCACCTGATCGGGAACGGGCACCGCGTGGCGGTGCTCGCCATCGACCCGAGCAGCGGCCGATCGGGAGGCAGCATCCTGGGCGACAAGACACGCATGGAGCGCCTGGGTGCCCATCCCTCGGCTTTCGTTCGTCCAACCGCTTCCGGCGGGACACTGGGCGGGGTGGCACGTCGCACGCGCGAGGCCATGCTGCTCTGCGAGGCCGCCGGCTACGACCACATCGTGGTGGAAACGGTGGGCGTGGGCCAGAGCGAGCTCGATGTGGACCGCATGACCGACCTGAACGTGCTGCTCACGCTCGCCGGCGCCGGCGACGAGCTGCAGGGCATCAAGCGCGGGATCATGGAGAGCGCCGACCTCATCGCGGTGACCAAGGCCGATGGCGACAATGCGCCACGCGCGAACGCTGCACGGATGGACCTGCGGCACGCCGTGCAGCTGCTTCCGGCCCGGCACCATGGCGGCAGGCCGGAGGTGCTGTGTGTTTCGGCCTCCACGGGCGCGGGGATCGCACAACTGGCCGGAGCCATCGGCGCACTGCATGCCCGGCTTGCCGAAGGTGGACATGTGGCCCGGAGGCGGGCCGAACAAGGCCGTTGGTGGCTCCACCAGGCCGTGGGCGAAGGGCTGCTCGAGCTCTTCCGCAACGACCCGCGCGTGACCGAGGCATATCCCGCCTTGGAGGCCGATGTGCTCAGCGGCCGCACGACGCCTTTCCGGGCGGCGCAACGCCTGCTGGCCCTGTTCAGAACAGCTTCCTGATCTCGTCCTTGATGGTGAGGATGGCGACCTGCCCCGGCAGGTGGCTCAACCGCGCGGCCGTCTCGAAGATCTGCTGGCTGAGGGCGGTGCCGCTCTTGTCCTCCCCCACCTGGTCGTAGGCGATGTTGATGAGGCGCACCGTCTCCTCCTTCGCCATGCGCACCTGCTGCCAGGCCTTGTCGCTCACGTACAGCTGCTGGGTGATGTTGTGCTCGTACTCCTCGCGTACGGTGGCCACCAGCTCGGCGTGGAGCATGCGGCTGCTCATGCTGCTCTTGTGCACGCGCAACACCAGCGCCCCGGGTGCGATGCGCTCCAGGAAAAGCGTGAGCCGCTCGTAGGCCTGGAGCCGCAGCGGCAGCGTGTGCTTGCGGTCATCGCCTTTCAGCTCGGCCAGGCGTTCGGTCTGCCTCAAGGCCCGTTCCTGGCCGAGGAACTGGCGGGTGCCATAGAACGCCGTGAGGAACACGACCAGTGCGGGCAGCAGGGTGAACAGCAGGTCGAACAGGCGCTCTTCGGTCATGGTGGGAAACTCTGTTCGCGAATATCGGCATCGGAAGGGACCCGCCGTGGAAGGCGGCGGAAGGGACCGTTAGCTTTGCGCCGCCCGCGCCAACACGGGCAAGGAGACACATGCGCCTATCCCCCATGGTCCAGGCCATCGCTGAGCCGGCCACCCTGCTGATGGCGAGGCGGAGCCGCGAGCTCAAGGCCCAGGGCCGCGACATCATCGACCTGAGCCTCGGCGAGCCCGATCACGCCCCGCCCCCCTTCGCCCTGGAGGCCGCCCATGCCGCCCTGGACGGTCCCTGGCACAAGTATCCGCCGGTGAACGGCTTCGCCGATGTGCGCGAGGCCATCGCCCACAAGTTCAAGCGCGACAATGGCCTGGTGTACAGCCCCGAGCAGATCGTGGTGAGCACCGGGGCCAAGATGAGCATCATGAACGTGGTGCTCGCCCTGATCGGTCCCGGCGACGAGGTGGTGATCCCGGCGCCGTTCTGGGTCACCTACGCGGAGCAGGTCCGCATGGCCGGCGGTGTGCCGGTGGTCGTGCACAGCACGCTGGCCGAGGACTACAAGGCTCCGGTGGAGCGCATCGCCGCGGCCATCACCCCCCGTACGCGCCTGCTGCTCTTCAGTTCGCCCTGCAACCCGAGCGGCAGCGTGCTCACCCTGCAGGAGATGCAGGACCTCGCCGCGGTGGTGGCGCGCCACCCCGACCTGTACGTCATCAGCGACGAGATCTACGAGCACATCGTGTTCGACGGCACCCACCGCTCCTTCGCCAGCATGCCCGGCATGATGGAGCGCACCATCACCGTGAACGGCCTGAGCAAGGCCTTCGCCCTCACCGGCTGGCGCGTGGGCTTCATCGGTGCTCCCCTGTGGATCGCACAGGCGGCCACCAAGGTGCAGGGCCAGTTCACCTCGGGCACCAACAGCATCGCCCAGCGCGTGACCAAGGCATGCATGGAAGCGGATCCCGCGCTGCTCGGCGGCATGCGCACCGACTTCCTGCGCCGCCGCGACCTGGTGCTCGACGCCTTGAAGGCCGTGCCCGGATGGGTGTGCAACCGGCCGCAAGGCGCGTTCTACGTGCTGCCCGACGTTTCCGCCACGTTGAACGGGCGTTTCAAGACCAGCGTTGAGCTGAGCATGCATCTGCTCGAGCACGCCGGCGTGAGCGTGGTGGAAGGTGATTCCTTCGGGGCTCCGGGCACGGTGCGCCTGAGCTATGCCACCAGCGACGACAAGCTCACCGAGGCCGTTTCCCGCATCGCCAAGGCCGTGGCCGAACTGCAATGAACCGAGCGGACACCCTGCAGGCCTTCGACCGCTTCGCCGCGACCAGCGCACTGGTGGTGGGCGATGTGATGGTCGATGCCTACCTCTGGGGCCGGGTGGACCGCATCAGCCCGGAGGCGCCCGTACCCGTGGTGCACGTGACGGACCGCAGCGAGAGGCTGGGCGGCGCGGCCAACGTGGCCCTGAACCTGCGCGCGCTGGGCGCAGCCCCGGTGGTGGTGAGCGTGATCGGCGATGACCCCCAGGGTCGCCGCCTTGCCGAGCTCTTCAGCGAGAACGGCATCGCCACCGACGGCCTGGTGCGCAGCGCCTCGCGCCGCACCACCGTGAAGACCCGCGTGATCAGCGGCCACCAGCATATCGTGCGCGTGGACGAGGAGCAGGAAGGCGACATCGACCGCAGCGAGGAGCAGGCCCTGCTGGAACGCGTGGCGGCGCTCATCGCCAGCCACCGCCCCGGGGTGATCGTGCTGGAGGACTACAACAAGGGCGTGCTCACCGAAGCGGTGATCCGCGGCATCGTATCGCTCGCGCGCACCCACGGCATCCCCACCGCTGTCGACCCCAAGAAGCGCAACTTCTTCGCCTATGCCGGCGTGGACCTGTTCAAGCCCAACCTGAAGGAACTGCGCGAAGGCCTGAAGGTCGAGATCCCCGCCGGCGATGCCGAGGCCGTACGCACCGCCGCGGCCATGCTCGAGGACCGCTTGGGCAACCGCATCTCCCTGATCACCTTGAGCGAGCACGGTGTGTATGTGCACGGGCCCGGTGAGGAGCACCTGTTGCCCGCCCATCGCCGCACCATCGCCGATGTGAGCGGCGCCGGTGACACGGTGATCAGTGTGGCCGCGCTGTGCCTTGCCCAAGGCATGGACCTGCGCACCCTGGCGGACTGGAGCAACCTGGCCGGCGGCCTGGTGTGCGAACATGTGGGCGTGGTGCCTGTTGACCGGGAAGCGCTCCTCCAAGAATGCCTCCTGCAGGCCCGCCCATGAAGGTCACCCCCTACTCCAACGAAGGCAGCAAGCGCGAGCAGGTCGAGCGCATGTTCGACGCCATCTCGCCCCGCTACGACCTGCTGAACAGGCTCTTCTCCCTGGGCATCGACCAGGGCTGGCGGCGCAAAGTGGTGCGCATGGTGGGCGAGGAGCCCGTCGGTCACCTGCTGGATGTGGCCACGGGCACGGCCGACCTGGCCATCCTGGCCAGCCTGAAGGCGAAGAAGGTCACCGGTGCCGACATCTCCGAGGGCATGCTGAGGCTGGGGCGTGAGAAGGTGGCCAAGCGCGGCCTGGCCGAACGCATCACGCTCGTGCAGGCCGATTCGGAGCAGCTCCCCTTCGCGGACGGCACCTTCGACGCCGTAACGGTGGCCTTCGGCGTGCGCAACTTCGAGCACCTCGACCGTGGCGTGCGCGACATGGTGCGCGTGCTGCGTCCGGGCGGGCGCCTCTTCGTGCTCGAGTTCAGCAAGCCGAGCAAGGCACCCTTCAAGCAGCTCTTCCGCTTCTATTTCCACCGGGTGATGCCGGGCGTGGGCAAGGTCATCAGCAAGGACAGCGCGGCCTACACCTACCTGCCAAAGAGCGTGGACGCCTTCCCCGAGGGGCCGGCCTTCGAGCAGGTGATGCGCGAAGCGGGGCTGGGTGAAGTGCGCGCCATCCCGCTCACCGGCGGCATCGCCACGCTCTATCGGGGCCGAAAGCCCGCCGCCGGGCACTGATCGCCCCTTACTTTCGTTGCCCAGCTGATGCGACCCCACCGGATACTGGTCATCCCTGCCTTGGCGCTGCTGTTCGCGGCCCTGCCCCATGCCGCCCGGGCGCAGAAGATCAAGACCGAGAACCTGCCCAATTTCGACCTGCGCCCGTTCCACTTCGGCTTCGCGCTGAGCTACAACACGAGCGACTTCTTCATGACGCTCAAGCCCACAGCGCCCTTCACCGACTCGGTCCTCGTGATCGACCACGTGAAGCAGCCGGGCTTCAACCTGGGCATCGTGAGCTCGTTCAACATGACCCCCAACCTGAGCCTGCGCTTCCTGCCGTCCCTCTCCTTCCAGGAGCGGCAGCTGCAGTACCGCTTCAACCGGTCGGTGGGCAAGGACGCGCTGTACACGAAGCCGGTGGAGAGCACCTACCTGGAGTTCCCCCTGCTGCTGAAGCTGCGCAGCGACCGGATCAACAACTTCGCCGTGTACCTGCTGGCCGGTGGCAAGTACAGCATTGACATGGCCTCGAAGAAGGACGTGAACCAGGCCATCGACGACGAGATCGTCATCAAGCTCACCAAGACCGACTACTCGGTGGAGGTGGGCGGTGGCGTGGACATGTTCCTCCCTTACTTCAAGTTCGGCCTGGAGCTGAAGATGGGCATCGGTCTGCCCAACGTGCTCATCGACGACAACACGCGTTTCAGCGCGCCCCTGGAGAGCCTGCGCACCAAGACCTACATGCTCTCCTTCACCTTCGAGGGCTGAAGCACCGCGACCGCGCAGCGGATGGAACGCACCGTCGACATCACGTTGCCGCCGCATGAAGCGGGCTCCACCGCCCTTATGCTGGAGGCCGCCGCCGAGGCCGCGGGCCTTTCCCCCGCCCAGGTGCTCGGCTGGCGCATCGAACGGCGCTCCATCGATGCCCGCAGCCGTGTGCCCCGCATCAACCTGCGCGTCACGCTGAGCACCGAGCGGCCGCTTCAGGCGGAGCCTGTGGACCCGCCCTCCCTGCCTGACGTGAGCGCCGGTCGGCCGGTGGCGATCGTAGGCAGCGGCCCGGCCGGCCTGTTCGCTGCGCTGCGCTGCATCGCCCATGGCCTGCGCCCGGTCGTGCTGGAACGTGGCAAGGACGTGCGCAGCCGGCGTCGCGACCTTGCGGCCATCAACCGCGCGCACATCGTGGACCCCGACAGCAACTACTGCTTCGGTGAGGGCGGTGCCGGGACCTATAGCGATGGCAAGCTGTACACGCGCAGCACCAAGCGTGGTGATGTGAACGGCATCCTGCGCACCCTGGTGGGCTTCGGGGCCTCGCCCGACATCCTGGTGGAGGCGCACCCGCACATCGGCACCAACAAGCTGCCCGGCATCATCAGCGCGATCCGCGAGGCCATCATCCGCGCTGGCGGCGAGGTGCGGTTCGGGGAGCGCGTGACCGACCTGCTGGTGGAGAACGGCCGCGTCCGCGGGGTGCGCACCGCCACCGGCGCCGACGTGCAAGCGATGAGCGTGGTGCTAGCCACGGGGCACAGCGCGCGCGACGTGTTCCGCATGCTCGTGCGCCAGGGCATCACCATCGAACGCAAGGACTTCGCGCTCGGCGTGCGCATCGAGCACCCGCAGGCGGTGATCGACCGCATCCGCTACCACTGCGATGTGCGCGACCCCTACCTGCCGCCGGCCAGCTACAGCGTGGTGCAACAGGTGGACGGGGCCGGGGTGTACAGCTTCTGCATGTGCCCGGGCGGCATCATCGCGCCGTGCGCCACCGCGCAGGACGAAGTGGTGACCAACGGCTGGAGCCCCAGCAAGCGCAACAACCCGTTCGCCAATTCCGGCATCGTGGTGGAGCTGCGCGGCGACAAGCTCGGTGAACTGGCGGACGACCCGCTCGGCGGCATGCGCTACCAGCGCAATGTGGAGCACGCGGCGTGGCAGGCAGGCGGTCGCACCCAGGCGGCACCGGCGCAGCGCATGGACGATTTCATCCGGGGTAAGGCCAGCCTGGACCTGCCCGATTGCAGCTACCAGCCAGGCATCGTACCGGTGGTGCTCGACGAAGTGCTCCCGCGCGCGGTGGCCCAACGCCTGCGCGGCGGCCTCAAGGCCTTCGGGGAGAAGATGCGCGGCTACCGGACCAACGAGGCGGTGCTGGTGGCCGTGGAGAGCCGAACCAGTTCACCTGTGCGCATTCCGCGCGACGCCGACAGCCTTCAGCACCCCGGACTGGCCGGCCTGTACCCGTGCGGCGAAGGTGCGGGGTACGCCGGTGGCATCGTGAGCGCCGCGATCGACGGCACACGTGTGGCCGACGCCATCGCATCGGCCGTCGCTGCTCAGTCCTGAGGGCCCGATCGACGGGCGAACTCCATGCACAGCGCCGCCGCAGCAGCGGCCACGTTGAGCGACTCGGCGCCACCGAAGGCGGGGATGGCGATGGTGATGCCCACACCCCGGCGGACACCCTCTGAAAGGCCGTGGGACTCACTGCCCATCACCAGCACGGCGGGCCGTTGGAGGGCGGTGGTGAACACGCTCTGTCCGCCCATATCGGCCTTGTACACGGCCACGCCCTCCCGGTCAGCGCGGGCCAGCGCACCTGCGAGGTCGCCATGGGCCACGGGCATACGGAAGATCGAACCCATGGACGCCTGCACGCACTTCGGGTTGAAGGCTTCCACAGAACCCTCAGCGCACCAGACGGCCGTCGCACCGAACCAGTCGGCGATGCGCACCACGGTGCCCAGGTTGCCCGGGTCGTTCACACCGTCCAAGGCGATCACCAGGCCATTGCCTTTCGGGGGCATCATGTCCGCAGCCAACGGCCGGCGGGCGACGGCCACCACCTCGTTGCCCGTTTCGAGGGTGCCCATGCGCTCGAGCACATGCGCGGGGTGCACATGCGCATCGTTCAGGCGCATGTCGCGCGCGGCCTCGGCGGTGGCATGCACCTCCACCGTCGCCACCGGCGACCGCAGGAGCTCGGCCACCAGCTTGCGGCCCTGGACCAGGAACAGGCCCTCGGCATCGCGGTGCTTCCGCTGGTGCAGGGCACGCACCCGTTTCAAGTCGGCCTGATCGCTCACGGTGATGGGATATCTTGGCAGCGCCCCGCAAAATAGACACACCGCCGCCCACCGTGCGGAGCCGTACCGACCATATCCCGTGGGCGCTTGCCGTGGCCCTGCTGCTCGTCGGCTGCGATGCGGCCAAGCACGTGCCCGAGGGCAGGCAGCTGCTGGCAGGCAATACGGTGCGGATCGACCGGGAGGCGGGGCGCACCATCCCGCGGAAGGACCCCATCGACCTGGAGGAGGTCGGGGCCATCGTGAAGCAGAAGCCCAACAAGCGGGTGCTGGGGCTGCCCTTCTACCTGGCGCTCTACAACCTGCGCGACCCGGACCGGGTGGTGCGCCGCCGCGCCGAGCACGACAGCCTGTGCCTGGTGAACAACCGGGAGCGGGAACTGAAGGGACGAAGGCCGAAGACCTGTGACCGCAGCACACGCGGCAGGAACGGCGAGCCCCCGGTGGTGCTCGACACCGCCCTCGTCCGCCGGTCGACCGAGCAGATCCGCATGTACCTGCAGAAGGAGGGCTACTTCCACGCGCAGGTGAAGGACTCCATCGAGGTCAAGGGACGCAAGGCGCGCGTCACCTACACCCTGCTGCCCGGTCCCGCCTACACCTTCTGCGATGTGCAATGGTCCGTGGACGAGGGCAACATGGACGCCTACATGCGCGAGGCCTGGGAGCGCAGCCACCTGAAGGTGGGCGGACGTTTCGACGCCGATGCCCTGGAGGCCGAGCGTGAGCGTGTGGCGCTGTTGATGCGCGAGAACGGGTTCCTGCTCTTCAACCGCGACCTGGTGATGTACGATGCCGACACCGGCATGGGCGGGCACACGGTGGACCTCCGCATGCGCATCGAGCGGCCATTGGGGCGGAACCAGCGCGGCCTGAAGGGCACGCGCGAAGGCACCATCTTCCATGTGGAACGCGTGATCATCGACGAGGACACACGCTCGCGCGGCAGGCTGTCCGAAGACACCACCCACCTGGCCGGCTATGACCTGATCCACCGCGGCGAGCTGCCGCCCTACCGGCCCGAGGCGCTGCTGTGCGGCATGTACCTGCGTCCCGACCAGCGCTTCAAGCAGAGCGATGCCGACCTCACCTACCGCCGCCTCACCAACCTGCGCGTCTTCGACCGGGTCGACATCCGGTACGACACCACCGGCACATCGCGGCCCGATGGCGTGAACTGCATCGTTCAGCTCACCCCGGGCAAGGTGCAGAACCTGTCGCTCGAGGGCTTCATCACCAACCGCGGCGGCTTCATGGGCACCTCGTTGAGCGTGGGGTACCGCCACCGCAACCTGTTCCGCTCCATGGCCAGCATCACGGCCTCCATGAACTTCGGCTTCGAGGCGCAGCAGAGCGTGACGGGCAACAACGCGGGGGGCGACGCCGGCACCACCGTGGGGCGCGACGGTCTCTTCAACACGATCGAGTTCGGTCCGGAGGTGACGCTCCGCTTCCCCAACTTCCTCCTCCCGGTGAAATGCGGCACGTTCGCACGCAGCGCGGCACCGCGCACCACCATCGCCATGCTTTACAACTACCAGCGGCGGCCCGATTACACCCGTTCGCTGGCCAAGTTCAGCTTCGGGTACGAATGGAACGAGTCGCGCACCAAGACCTGGGGCGTGTTCCCCATCGACCTCAACGTGATCCGCCTCCCGTACTACTCGCCCGAGTTCCTGGAGTTCCTGCAGACCACGAACGACCCGGTGCTCACGGACAGCTACACGGACCACTTGATCGCCGGTGCGCGCGTGGTCTACACGCTGAACACGCAGGACGCCTCGGTCAAGCGCCGCAATTACTTCCTGCGCAGCACGCTGCAGACCTCGGGCAATCTGCTCAACGCGTACAACCGGATCACGGACCGGCCGATGGAGACGGACTCCACCGGCGCCAGCTACTACACCGCGGGTAACGTGCGGTTCGCGCAGTTCGTGAAGCTCGACAATGACCTCCGCTACTACTACCGGATCCACGAGAAGAGCAGCCTGGCGATGCGGGTGATGGCCGGCATCGGCGTGCCGTTCGGCAACCTGACGGTGCTGCCCTTCGAGACGAGCTTCTATGGCGGTGGTGCGAACGGCATCCGTGCCTGGCAGGTGCGTTCGCTCGGTCCCGGCTCGTACAGCGCGCCCCGGAGCTTCGACCGCATCGGCGACATGCACCTGGAGGGCAACCTGGAGTACCGCGTGAAGCTCATCGGCTACCTGGAAGGCGCGCTGTTCGTGGACGCGGGCAACATCTGGTCCCTGCGCCCGAACCCGGCCAAGCCCGGCGGCGAGTTCGAGGTGGACGACTTCGTGAGCGAGATCGCGGTGGGCGGGGGCCTCGGGGCGCGGCTCAACTTCGACTACTTCCTGGTGCGCTTCGACCTGGGCGTGCAGATGAAGGACCCGGGGCGCGCCGTGGGCGAACGCTGGTACTTCCAACGCTCCGACAAGGACGCCATCGGCCGGGTGATGAACCTGAACCTCGGCATCGGCTACCCCTTCTAGCGGCGGCCCACGCTGGACGCGGCCGAGGCCTTTGCTTAGTTTTGCCGACCATTTTCACCGAACCGCACATGCAGACGCTGACCACCGGCAAGATCGAGGAGCTCCTGGGCAATGATGCCGCCCTGCTCGGACACACGTGCAAGACCATCGACCGCAGCAGCCTTCATCTCCCCGGCCCCGATTTCGTGGACCGCATGTTCGTGGGCAGCAATCGTTCCCCGCAGGTGCTGCGCAACCTGCAGTCACTTTACGGCACGGGCCGTCTGGCCAACACCGGGTACATGAGCATCCTGCCGGTGGACCAGGGCATCGAGCACAGCGCCGGTGCCAGCTTCGCGCCGAACCCGATCTACTTCGACAGCGAGAAGATCGTGGAGCTCGCGATCGAGGGAGGCTGCAACGCCGTGGCCAGCACCTATGGCGTGCTAGGCAGCGTGGCGCGCAAGTACGCCCACAAGATCCCCTTCATCGTGAAGATCAACCACAACGAGCTGATGACCCTGCCGAACAAGTTCGACCAGGTGCTCTTCGGCACGGTGGAGAGCGCGTGGGACATGGGCGCCGCGGCCGTGGGCGCGACCATCTACTTCGGCAGCGACGAGGCCAGCCGCCAGATCAACGAGATCGCCGAGGCCTTCCAGCACGCCCATGAGCTCGGCATGGCCACCATCCTGTGGTGCTACCTGCGCAATCCGGGCTTCAAGAAGGATGGCACCGACTTCCACGTGAGCGCCGACCTCACCGGTCAGGCCAACCACCTGGGCGTCACCATCCAGGCCGACATCATCAAGCAGAAGCTGCCGGAGAACAACGGCGGCTACAACGCGCTGCCGGGCTACGGCAAGACGCACAAGAAGGTCTACAGCGACCTCAGCAGCGACAATCCGATCGACCTGTGCCGCTACCAGGTGGCCAACTGCTACATGGGCCGCATCGGCCTCATCAACAGCGGCGGTGCCAGCAGCGGTGCCAGCGACATGGCCGAGGCCGTGAAGACCGCCGTGATCAACAAGCGCGCCGGTGGCCAGGGCCTCATCAGCGGCCGCAAGGCCTTCCAACGCCCCATGAAGGAGGGTGTGGGCCTGCTGAACGCGATCCAGGACGTGTACCTGGACAAGGGCATCACCATCGCCTGAGGCGGGCTGACGGCGGCAGGCGGCGGGTCGCGGAAGCACCCGCCGCCCGCCGCTCGTAAACTTGCCACGGATTCTTCACCTTCGTCATCCCGATCGAACGACCATGGGCTGGTTCACACGCACCAAGGAAGGCATCACCACCTCCACCGAGGAGAAGAAGGAGACCCCCGAAGGCCTCTGGTACAAATGCCCGGAGTGCGACGAGATCGTGACCTCGGAGGACCACGAGAACAACCTGTGGGTCTGCGCCAAGTGCAGCTACCATGAGAAGGTCGGCAGCGCCGAGTACTTCGCCATCCTCTTCGACGACCAGAAGTACAAGGAGATCGGGGCGGACCTGGTGGCGGGCGACCCGCTCAACTTCGAGGACACCAAGAAGTACACCGACCGGCTGGCGCGCACGCGCAAGGAGACGGGCCTGAACGATGCCCTGCGGGCGGCAGAGGGCAAGCTGGCGAAGATGCCGTTGGTGGTGGCCTGCATGGATTTCCGCTTCATCGGCGGCAGCATGGGCAGCGTGGTGGGCGAGAAGATCGCCCTTGCGGCCGACGTGGCCCTGAAGAAGAAGTGCCCGTTGATCATCATCAGCAAGAGCGGCGGCGCGCGCATGATGGAGGCCGGCTTCAGCCTGATGCAGATGGCGAAGACCAGCGCCAAGCTGAGCCTGCTCGCCCAGAAGGGCATCCCCTACATCAGCATCCTCACCGACCCCACCACCGGCGGCGTCACGGCCAGCTTCGCCATGCTGGGCGACCTGAACATCGCCGAGCCCAAGGCCCTGATCGGTTTCGCCGGCCCCCGCGTGGTGCGCGAGACCATCGGCCGCGACCTGCCCGAGGGCTTCCAGACCAGCGAGTTCGTGCTGGAGCACGGCTTCCTGGACAAGATCGTGGACCGTCGGCAACTGAAGGACACCCTGGCCCGACTGCTGGCCATGTTCAAGAACTGAGACCACTGGCGATCAGGGACTTAAGATCCCTTTCGCCAAAGGGTGGGCCGGACGGGAAAAAGCCCTACATTTGCCGTCCATTCGCAAAGACGTCATGCAACTGACCAAGGAGGCCAAGAAGGAGCTCTTCAAGAAGCACGGTGGTTCGGAGACGAACACCGGCAGCGCCGAGGGCCAGATCGCGCTGTTCACCAAGCGCATCGAGCACCTCACCGAGCACCTCAAGAGCAACAAGAAGGACCACGCGACGGAAAGCTCGCTGCTGGACCTGGTGGGCAAGCGCAAGCAGCTGCTCAACTACCTGAAGAACAACGACATCGCGCGCTACCGTGCCATCATCAGCGAGCTGGGTCTGCGCAAATAACCCGGTCCATAGCGCCCAAGGGCGCCAGGTCCGTCGGACATACTGAACGATAAGGGGGCGATCGTGAGGCACGGTCGCCCTTTTTCATAACCCCGGGGAACCCGGTCCCGGACGACAGGCAACAGAGCGAAAATCAACCAAAGCAACGGCGCGAAAGGCGCGCCAATACGAACATGAGACCACAAGGCATTTCCAAGACCATCGACCTCGGAGACGGTCGGCCCATCACCATCGAGACCGGCGTGCTGGCCAAGCAGGCCGACGGTTCGGTCACGGTGCGCATGGGCGACACCATCCTGCTGGCCACGGTGGTGGCCACCAAGGAGGCCCGCGAAGGCATCGACTTCCTGCCCCTGCAGGTGGAGTACCGCGAGAAATTCAGCGCCGCCGGCCGATTCCCCGGAGGCTTCTTCAAGCGTGAGAACCGCCCCAGCGACCACGAGATCCTCGTGAGCCGGCTGGTGGACCGCGCGCTGCGCCCCCTGTTCCCCGACGACTTCCACGGGGACACGCAGGTGCAGATCATGCTGATGAGCCACGACAAGAAGAACCACAGCGACAGCCTGGCCTGCCTGGCCGGCGCCGCCGCTCTGGCCGTGAGCGACATCCCCTTCGACGGACCCGTGAGCGAGGTGCGCGTGGCCCGCATCAATGGCCGCTTCGTGATCAACCCCGACATGGTGGAGGTGGCCAACGCCGACCTCGACCTCATCGTGGCCGCCACCGAGCGCGACATCCTGATGGTGGAGGGCGAGATGAACGAGGTGCAGGAAGCCGACATGATCGAGGCCATCAAGGTGGCGCACGACGCGATCAAGGTGCACTGCAAGGTGCTGAACGAGCTCGGCGCCGCCGTGGCCAAGAGCCACGTGAAGCGCACCTACGAGCACGAGAAGAACAACGCCGAGGTGGAGAAGAAGATCTTCGACTTCTGCTACCAGCGCTACTACGACCTGGCCCTGCAGCCCAGCGGCAAGGAGGAGCGCAGCGCGAAGTTCGGCGCGGTGAAGGACGAGTGCCTGGCCACCCTCAGCGACGAGGAGAAGGCCGACAAGGCCATGCTCGCCCGCTACTTCAAGAAGGTGCAGAAGAAGGCGGTGCGCAACGTGGTGCTCGACAAGGGCGTGCGCCTCGACGGCCGCAAGACCACCGAGATCCGTCCCATCTGGTGCGAGATCGACCTGCTGCCCGGCACGCACGGCAGCGCCGTGTTCACCCGCGGTGAGACCCAGGCCATCAACACGGTGACCCTGGGCAGCTCGATGGACGAACAGACCGTTGACCTGGCCACCGAGAAGAGCAGCAAGTCCTTCATGCTGCACTACAACTTCCCCAGCTTCAGCACGGGCGAAGTGAAGCCGATCCGCGGCCCCGGCCGTCGTGAAGTGGGCCATGGCAACCTGGCGCAGCGTGCGCTTCAGCCCATGATCCCCACCGCACCTGAGAACCCGTACACCATCCGCCTGAACTGCGACGTGCTCGAGAGCAACGGCTCCAGCTCCATGGCCACCGTGTGCAGTGGCACCCTGGCCCTGATGGACGCCGGTGTGAAGATCAAGGCCCCCGTGAGCGGCATCGCCATGGGCATGATCAGCGACGGCAGCCGCCATGCGATCCTCAGCGACATCCTCGGCGACGAGGACTTCCTGGGCGACATGGACTTCAAGATCTGCGGCACCGCCAAGGGCATCACCGCCACGCAGATGGACATGAAGGTGGACGGGCTCCCCTACGAAGTGCTGGCGCAGGCGCTCGAACAGGCGCGCCAGGGCCGCATGCACATCCTGGGCGAGATGCTCAAGACCATCGACAAGCCGCGTGAGGATTACAAGCCCCATGCCCCGCGCATCATCACCTTCGAGGTGCCCAAAGAGACCATCGGACCCATCATCGGCCCCGGTGGCCGTGTGATCCAGGAGATCCAGGCCGAGACCGGCGCGCACATCTCCATCGACGAGGTGGAAGGCGTGGGCATCGTGGAGATCATGAGCGAGAACAAGGCGAGCATCGACGCCGCCGTGGCGCGCGTGCGTGCCATCGCCTTCCCGCCCCAGGCCGAGATCGGCGTGAACTACCGCGGCAAGGTGAAGACGATCATGCCCTACGGCGCGTTCGTGGAGATCTTCCCGGGCACCGACGGCCTGCTGCACGTGAGCGAGCTGGACTGGAAGCGCAT
>JAEUSV010000082.1 GCA_016788485.1 Flavobacteriales bacterium | reverse complement strand
ATGGAGCGGACCCAGTGCGGTGGTCGGCGGCCTGTTCGCTCCGGCCAGCATGAACGCCGGCGTTTACACCTACACGGTGAACGGCACCGCGCCGTGCCCCGCGGCTTCGGCCTCTGTGACCGTGAACGTGGTGACCAACCCCGATCCCGGCACGCCTGGCGCGATCACGCTCTGCACCAGCGATGCGGCCACGGACCTCTTCGCGCAGCTCGGTGGAACGCCCGATGCAGGCGGATCGTGGAGCGGCCCCAGCACGCTCACCGGTAGCACGTTCGACCCGGCGACCATGAACGCGGGTGTCTACACGTACACCATCACCGTGCCGCCGCCGTGCACCAGCGCCAGCAGCACGGTCACCGTTACGCTCAACACGCCTCCCGACCCCGGCACCGATGGCGCGCTCACGCTCTGCGCCACCAGCCCGGCCACCGCGTTGATCGGCGGCCTGGGCGGTTCGCCGGATGCGGGTGGCATGTGGAGCGGACCCAGCGCGGTGGTCGGTGGCCTGTTCGATCCGGCCACCATGAACGCCGGCGTTTACACCTACACGGTGAACGGCACCGCGCCGTGCCCCGCGGCTTCGGCCTCTGTGACCGTGAACGTGGTGACCAACCCCGACCCCGGCACGCCTGGCGCGATCACGCTCTGCACCAGCGATGCGGCCATGGACCTCTTCGCGCAGCTCGGTGGAACGCCCGATGCAGGCGGCGCGTGGAGCGGGCCCAGCGTGCTCAACGGCAGCATCTTCGACCCGGCCACCATGAGCGCGGGTGTCTACACGTACACCATCACAGTTCCGCCGCCGTGCGTGGATGCCAGCAGCACGGTCACCGTCACGTTGAACGCACCACCGGACCCTGGCATCGACGCGACGATCACCTTGTGCATCAGCAGCCCCAGCGCGGACCTGTTCAGCAGCCTGGGTGGAACACCGGATGCAGGCGGTGCATGGAGCGGTCCGAGCCCTGTCGTGAACGGCCAGTTCGATCCGGCGACCATGACCCCGGGTGTATACACCTACACGGTGAACGGTACCGCACCCTGTCCCGATGCATCGGCCAGCGTGACCGTGAACGTGATCGCCCTGCCGGACCCTGGCACACCGGGCTCGACCACCCTGTGCAGCACGGACGCTCCGGCGGACCTCTTTGCGCAGCTCGGGGGAACACCTGATGCCGGCGGCACGTGGACCGGACCGAGCGTGCTCAACGGGGGTCTGTTCGACCCGGCCACGATGAGCGCAGGTGTCTACACGTACACCATCACTGTTCCGCCGCCATGTGTGAGCGTGAGCAGCACGGTGAACGTGACCGTGTTGCCTCCGCCGAACGCAGGGCTCGATGGCATCCTCACCTTGTGCGCCACAAGCGGATCATCGGCGCTGTTCAACGCCTTGGGCGGAACACCGGATGCGGGTGGAGTCTGGACCGACCCGAACGGCGTGGCGCACAGCGGGACCTTCGATCCGGCCGTTGATGCGCCCGGGGTATACACCTACACCGTCACTGGTCAATCGCCCTGCCCGAACGCCTCATCGTCTGCCACGGTCACCGTGCAGGCCCAGCCTGACCCAGGCGCGCCTGCGGTCGTGAACCTGTGCATCAGCGGTGTGCCCGTGGACCTGTTCCCCGCCCTCGGCGGTGCGGACCCCAACGGCACGTGGACCGACCCCAACGGCAATGCGTTCAACGGCACCTTCACGCCGGGCACGGACCCTGCCGGCGGCTACACCTACACCGTGGCCGGAACACCGCCCTGCCCCTCGGCTTCCGCCATGATCACCGTGAACGTGCTCACGGACCCCGATGCCGGCATCGACGGCGCGCTCACGCTCTGCAGCACGAACCCACCTGCGGACCTGTTCGCCCAGCTCGGTGGCTCACCAGATCCCGGTGGCCAGTGGCTCGACCCCAATGGTGTGGCGGTAGGCGGCAGCTTCGACCCCACCAGCGCGCTGCCCGGCACTTACACCTACCTGCTGCTGGTGCCCGCACCGTGCGTGAACGATACGTCGCAGGTGAACATGGCCGTGGTGCAGGCGCCCGATGCGGGCCTTGACAGCACCCTGCAGCTCTGCGCGATCGATCCTTCGGTGAACCTCTTCGGCCTGCTGGGCGCCACCGCCGATGCAGGCGGCGCATGGACCTCACCGACCAACCAATCCTGGAGCGGCACCTTCGACCCGGCGGTGGATGTGCCGGGCGCTTACACCTACACCGTGGCCGGCACGGCACCCTGTCCGAACGACGCGGCCGTGGTGATCGTGGACGTGGAGCCCCTGCCCGATGCCGGGACCGATGGCTCCACCACCGTGTGCCCGGAGAGCGCACCGGTAAACCTGTTCGGTCTGCTCGGTGGAACACCCGATGCCGGTGGGCAATGGACGGACCCGAACGGTCAGCCCTGCAGCGGCAACTTCACTCCCGCGACCGATCCGCAGGGAGCCTACACCTACACCGTGCTCGGCCAGGGCGCCTGCCCCAATGTGAGCGCGAGCGCCACGGTGAGCATCTACGTGATCGCGCAGCCTGATGCCGGCCCGGACCTGGTGGTGTGCGACAAGAGCGTTCAATTGGCCGCCACGGGGAGCTGGACGAGCGGCCAATGGAGCGGGCCGGCAGGCACCACCCTGCTCTCACCGGATTCCGCGAGCACCATCGCCACCTCCTCGTCGGGCGGCGCGTTCACCTTCCTCTGGTCGGTGGTGTCGGTGGATGGATGCGCCGCCATGGACAGCGTCACCATCACCTTCACCGAGCCGCTGGTGCCCAGCAACCTCACCAGCGATGCCGTGTGCTTCGGCTATTGCGATGGCAGCGCGGACGTGGCCGCGACCGGCGGCAACGGTCCCTGCGCCTTCCAATGGTCGAGCCCGGTGGCCGTGACCTACAGCGCCAACGCCTGTAGCGCCGCGGGGCTCTGCGCGGGCAGCTACACGGTAACGGTGCTCGACACCAACGGCTGTTCCGCACAGACCACCTTCGTCATCAACGAGCCGCCTCCGCTGGTCATCGACAACATCACCGCGTTGCCCGAGACCTGTCCCGGCACCTGCGATGGCAGCCTGGTGGTGGTCGACCCGCAGGGTGCGCTGTATAGCTTCGACGGCGGCGCCACCTGGCAACAGGTGCCCTTGGCCACGGGTCTATGCTCGGGCCCGTACACGGTGATGATGATGGACGCGAACGGCTGCTTGGCCGCCTCGCCCGCCGCGCTCATCCCGCCCAACCCCGTGATCGCGGAGTTCGTACCGCAGCCCGATACCGTGCTGGTGTCGGACCCCGAGGTGGTGTTCACCAACCAGAGCGAGAACGCCAGCTGGTTCACCTGGGACTTCGCCGGGCTGGGCACGAGCACCCTGCACGATCCGTCCTTCAGCTTCCCCGATGTGCTCGGCGGCACGTACATGGTGTGCCTCACCGCCACCAACAGCAACGGTTGCGTGGACACCGTGTGCCACCCCGTGGTGGTGCTCGACCTGCTCAGCGTGCATGTGCCCAACGCCTTCACCCCCGATGGCGATGGCATCAACGACCTGTGGATGCCCATCTTCAACGAGCCCGGCATCCTCATCGAGTACGAGCTGCTCGTCTTCGACCGCTGGGGCGAACTGCTGTGGGAGAGCCACACCCCGCACCAACCGTGGGATGGGATCTACCGTGGCCAGACGGTGCAGGAGGAGGTCTACGTGTGGAAGCTGAACTACAAGGACGGCCGTTCCTACAAGAAGGAAGCGGTGATCGGGCACGTGACGGTGGTGAGGTGAGGCAAGGTCACCATTTGCAGTACCGCCTACTTGAGTTCGATCGGAGCGGTGGCATAGCGTGCCATGACCAATCCTTGATCCGGAAAGGAAACAATGACCTTGCCCTGTCCTCGAAAGACCTTTGCATGAGAACCATGCGGCCACTCCACTGAGTCGGGCATCAGATCGTTCCAACCCGATAAGTGGCCATCATGGACGATCTCGGTCATGCCCTCGCTCCATGCCCCCAAGGAGTCACTCTTGACCTTAGCTACCAAGCGAATGTCATAGTCACTAGGGCCCGGCACCGCTCCTTTACCATTGTCCTGATACCAGATGGCATACTCGGCATCCAACAGGCCCGGTGTTCGCCGCACATACTGCATCAGGAAGGCAAGCTTCTCTTGGGGATCGGTGAACTGGGAACTCTCTGTTCGCGTGGTCAGGTCATCTCCACTGGAGCACCCGTAAAGCACTGAGAAGTACCATACTGCAACGAGGTAGGCCAAGGTGCGCATGGGTTGAAAATACTGTCTTGGACGCATGCGAAAGCCCGGCTCATCACCGGGCTTTCATTTCAAGGTAAGTAGAGCTTATACGTCCAACTTGGCGTACACCGCGTTCTTCTCGATGAACTCGCGGCGGGGCGGCACATCGTCGCCCATGAGCATGCTGAAGATGCGGTCGGCCTCGGCGCCGTTCTCGATGGTCACCTGGCGGAGGGTGCGGCGGCTGGGGTCCATGGTGGTCTCCCACAGCTGCTCGGCGTTCATTTCACCGAGACCCTTGTAGCGCTGCACGTTCACGCTGGCGTCCTTGCCGGAGGCCTTCATGCGCTCGATCACCGCGTCGCGCTCGGCCTCGTTCCAGCAGTACACCTGCTCCTTGCCCTTCTTCACCATGTACAGCGGCGGG
>JAEUSV010000076.1 GCA_016788485.1 Flavobacteriales bacterium | reverse complement strand
CACCCCGGGGATGGTCACCTCCACCGTGAGCTTGTAGGCCGCGATGTGCATGGCCGTGGGGTAGGTGTCGTTGCTGCTCTGGCTCTTGTTGACGTCGTCGTTCGGGTTGAGCACCTTCTGCTCGTCGGTGAGCTTGCCGCCGTTGAGCACGTGCGCGCGGTAGGCCACCACCTCGTTCACGTTCATGTTGCTCTGCGTGCCGCTGCCGGTCTGCCAGATCACCAGGGGGAACTGGTCGTCGAGCGCGCCGGTGAGGATCTCGTCGCACACGCGTCCGATGAGGTCGCACTTCTCCTGCGGCAGCTTGCCGAGCTCGAGGTTGGTGAGCGCGGCCGCCTTCTTCAGGTAGGCGAAGGCATGCACGATCTCCCGCGGCATGCTGCCCGGCGGGCCGATCTTGAAGTTGTTGCGGCTGCGCTCGGTCTGCGCACCCCAGTACTTGTCGGCGGGCACCTTCACCTCGCCCATCGTGTCCTTCTCGATCCGGTAGTCCATGTCAAGCTCCAAGTTTCAAGTTACAAGGCTCAAGTGGTCAAGGTCATCATTTCAATGCCCAGCCCACCTTGACCCCTTGGGACTTGAGCCTTGTCACTTGCGACCTGCTACACCTTCTGTGATTGGCCGTGCTGCATCAGGTAGGCCTTCAGGAACTCGTCGATCTCGCCGTTCAGTACATCGTCCACGCTGCTGGTCTCGTGCTCGGTGCGCACGTCCTTCACCAGCTTGTAGGGCTGCAGCACGTAGTTGCGGATCTGGCTGCCCCACTCGATCTTCTTCTTGCCCGCCTCGATCTCGCTGCGCTTGGCGCGGCGCTTCTCCAGCTCCAGCTCGTACAGCTGGCTCTTGAGCAGCTGCAGGGCCTTGGTCTTGTTGTCGAGCTGGCTGCGCGTCTCGGTGTTCTCGATGATGATGCCGGTGGGCGCGTGGCGCAGGCGCACCCCGGTCTCCACCTTGTTCACGTTCTGTCCGCCGGCGCCGCCGCTGCGGAAGGTGTCCCAGGTGATGTCGCTGGGGTTGATGTCGATCTCGATGCTCTCGTCCACCAGCGGGTAGACGTACACGCTCACGAAGCTGGTGTGGCGGCGGGCGTTGCTGTCGAAGGGGCTGATGCGCACCAGGCGGTGCACGCCGTTCTCGCCCTTCAGCATGCCGAAGGCGAACTCGCCATCGACCTCCATGGTGGCCTGTTTGATGCCGGCGGCCTCGCCGTCCTGGTAGTCGAGCACGCGCACGCTGTAGCCGCTCTTCTCGGCCCACATGCGGTACATGCGCAGCAGCATCAGGGCCCAGTCGTTGCTCTCGGTGCCGCCGGCGCCGCTGGTGATCTGCACCACCGCGCTCAGGGGGTCCTCCTCGGCGCTGAGCATGTTCTTGAACTCGAGCTCCTCCAGCGCGTGGCCGGCCTTGGCGTACTGCGCCTCCACCTCGTCCTCGCTCACCTCCTTGGCCTTGAAGAACTCGTACATCACGCCCAGGTCGTCCACCTCGCGCTTCACCGCCTCGTACAGCTCCACCCACCGCTTCAGCTCGCGGATCTTCTTCATGGTGGCCTGCGCCTTCTTCTGGTCGTTCCAGAAGTCGGGATCGTGGGTGTACTTCTCCTCCTCCTGGATCTGCCCGCGCTTCTCCTCCACGTCGAGGTAGCCCTTGAGCGCCTCCAGGCGTTCGTTCAGTTCGTTGACCTTGTCGATGGTGACCATGGGCGGCGTGGCGGACCGGGGTCGGACGACGGCCGGTTTTGCGGCCGCGAAAGTACGGCTTCGGGGGCCTTCAGGAAGCCTCGGGCATCAGCTCCTCCAACAGGTCGGCCTCGAAGCCGCGGCCCAGCAGGTACCGCATCACGCGCTGGCGGCGCAGGGGCGCCGGATTGCCTTTCTCCAGAGCCCAGCGCCGGGCGACGAGCTTGGACGCACCGGCACGGTACTCCTCCTCCTCGATGGCCTTCAGCCCGAGCCGGATGCAGGGGTCGGAGACCTTGCGTGCCTTGAGCTCGAACCTGATGCGCGTGCGCCCCCAGCCCTTCTGCCGGAACTTGCTCACGGCGTAGTGCTCCGCGAAGCGCTGTTCGTTGAGGAAGCCCTCGCCGATCAGCCGGCCGATCACGTCCTCCACCTCGGGCCGGTGCAGCCCCCAGGCGTAGAGCTTGTCACGAACCTCCTGGTGGCATCGCTCCTGCAGGGCGCAATAGCGTCGGGCCTTGACCAAGGCTTCGGCGGGGGAATATTGCTTGTTGAGGGCCATCGATCCCATCCGCGCCGATCAGTAGGGGACGAATGGCAAGGCCCGCCCATCGAGGGTCCGGAGCACATAGAGCCCCGTCGCCAAGTCGCCGGTGGTGATGACCGATGAACGTCCACCATTCGATGCCATGCTACCGGACCTGACCACCCGGCCAGCAGCATCGATGATCGAGTAGGATATCCGACCGTCCGGGAGGTGAAGCACTTCCACCCCCTCATCAGAAACGATGATCGCCGCTTCAGCTGGGGGAGCCAACGCGTTCACCCCCGTGGTGAGGCTGCATGTATCGGCATAGGTGGTGTGCAGGTACCGAACACCTCCTGTATTGGTGTCCCCATCAATGATCTGGTTACCACACATCACATAGAGCGAATCGTTGAAGAAGACGATGTCGTGCACCAGGCCCAACTGGCTGCCCAATCCGCACCATTGGCTACCATCCCACGTGGCGATACCTTGCGCGGGCACATGGCCAGCATAGGAAAAGCCGCCGCCTACGAAGAGCTTATCGTCATGCACGCACAGCGCATGGATGTTGTAGGACGAGCTGTACGAATCGTTGTTATCTGTGGTGCCAACCCCAAGGGGTTGCCAAATGCTACCATTCCAACGCATGATGCACTGCCCTGCGTTACCTGCCCCTAGATAGAAATTACCGCCCAGGATCAATTCATTGTGGTAGATGGTCATTACCCAGCCTCCGCTCACCGAGCCGTATAACCCGCCACCAAGCGGACCCCACTGGCCGTTCTGGAAGATGTACACGTCCCGATAGTTCTGTCCAATGATGCTCATGTTTCCGCAACAGACCAGCTCGCCATTGTATTTGATCACATCGAAGAGGTAGGGCTGAGGCACTACCCCGAAATCGCCCACAGGCTCCCAATGACCACCTACTCGCTTGGCAATGCCATCGGCAGATTGGCCATCAACCGTCTCGAAGCCACCCACAGCATAGAGTTCCCCATCCAATACCCGCAGACGCCAGATTCCTGCGTCAAACGAGCCATATGGATGCCAGCCTGTGGAATCCATGAACGAAATGAACGAGGTGGAGTCTCCGTTCACAGTATAGAACCCACCCGCAGCGATCAGGGTATCCTGGAAGATCAACGTGCTGAAAACCGCGTTGCCAAAATAGCCCAATGTGTCCCAGTCATTTCCGTTCGACCGGAAGATACCCGTCTGACCGGGGAAAACCTGATTGATGCCAGACGCATATAGCGCGTTGTTCACGGTGTCCAGATAGAAATTGCCCCAATCGATCACCCGACTAGGCAATCCAATGGACTCCCAATTCTGGGCTGAACAAGGGGCCAACATGGCCACCAACAGCCAAGCTGCCAGAGCGGTACGTGCCTTGAGAAGGACTTCCGAGAGGGAGTATGGTTTCGCGAAGGCCATGGCAATGCGAAGGTCGCATCTAGGAACTAATGCGACGGTCGATTCGAGTGAAACGGAAGGCTACAGCGGCACCTCCTTCCCTTCCGCGTCGAACACGTGGAAGTCGAGGTAAGCTGGCGCCCTCGCCCACCACCTTCACGCTCTTGCGCCAGCGCCACCACCACTTGCGCTGGATGCTCCAGAGGCCCTTGGTGAGGTAGGCGGCGATGAAGGATTGCACCTCAAAGCTCCTTGTGACGCCGCCTGCGGAACAGGGTGCCGCGCAAGCGCTGCTTCGAGTGGATGACACCGAGGATACCGACTTGCGCCCGGTCGCGCGAAAGGTGGTAGAGGATGCGGTAGGGCGGCACGATCACCTCGCGGTACGAACTGCTTCGCATCTCGGGGATGACCCGCCCACCACCTGGGAACCGCTCCAACAGGTCCTCTACATCCATGATCCTTAGAACCTGCTGCCTCGCCCTCACGCGTGAGTCCAGCGCGATGTAAGCGGCGATGGCGTCAATATCGGACAACGACCCCGGCGTCCACTTCACTTGAGCCATTTGGCCAGGCGTTTTCGCGCTTGGGCGCCCGTGAGCGCCTTGCCTGCCTCCAACTCCCGCATCCCGCGCTCCACCTTGCGCAGCACCAGCATACGCTCCAGCAGTTCATCCACCGTGAAACGCTCCGGCATGTCCTTGATCCTCGCAAGGACCGTCCGCTTGTCCAGCTTCTCTTCCGCAGAGGCCATAAGCCAAAGGTAAGCGACCTGTGCAGCCCAGGCCTACAGCGGCACCTCCTTCCCTTCCGCGTCGAACACGTGGAAGTCGAGGTACTGGCTAGCGCCTTCGCCCACCACCTTCACGCTCTTGCGCCAGCGCCACCACCATTTGCGCTGGATGCTCCAGAGGCCCTTGGTGAGGTAGGCGGCGATGAAGGGGTGCACCTTGAGGGTGAGCCCGTTCATGTCCTTCTCGGTGAGGAGGTAGTTGAGCGCGTTCTCGATCTCGTCGATGATGAGCACGGGGGCGCTCACCTCGCCGGTGCCGCCGCAGGTGGGGCAGCTCTCGCTGGTGTCGATCTCCGTTTCGGGACGCACGCGCTGGCGCGTCATCTCGATCACGCCGAAGCGGCTCGGCGGAAGGATGTTGTGCTTGGCCTTGTCGTCGGCCATGGCGTCCTTCAGCGCCTTGTGCAATTGCCGGCGGTTCTCCGGCTCGTAGAGGTCGATGAAGTCGATGCAGATGATGCCGCCCATGTCGCGCAGGCGCAGCAGGCGGGCCACCTCCCTGGCGGCCTCGATGTTGGTCTCGAGCGCGTTCTGCTCCTGGTCCTTGCCGCCGCCGCCCTTGCGGCCGCCGCTGTTCACGTCGACCACGTGCATGGCCTCGGTCTTCTCGATCACCAGGTAGGCGCCGCTGGGCAGCATCACCTGTTTGCCGAAGGCCTGCTTGATCTGCTTGTTGACCCCGAAGTTGTCGAAGATGTCGAGCTTGCCCTTGTAGTGCTTCACGATGCCCTTCTTCTCGGGGGCGATCTTCTCCAGCGTCTGCACGATCTCCTCGGCGAGGAGCTCGTCGTTCACGTGGATGTTGGTGAAGTCCTTGTTGAGCACATCGCGCAGCACGGCGCTGGTGCGGTCGATCTCGCCGAGCACGCGCTTGGGCGGCAGCGCGTTCTTCAGGTTGCGGAACATCACGTCCCAACGGCCGAGCAGGTTCTTCAGGTCGGTCTCGAGCTCCTCGGTGCCCTTGCCCTCCGCGTTGGTGCGGATGATCATGCCGAAGTTCTTCGGCCGGATCGCGTGCATGAGCTCCTTGAGGCGCTTGCGCTCGGCCTCGTCGGTGATGCGGCTGCTGATGCTGACCTTGTTGGTGAAGGGCACCAGCACCATGAAGCGGCCGGGGATGGTGATCTCGGCGGTGAGGCGCGGGCCCTTGGTGCTGATGGGCTCCTTGGCGATCTGCACCAGGATGCTCTGGCTGGCGCTGATCACCTCGGCCATCTTGCCGTCCTTGCTGATGTCGCCGTCGAGGTTCCAGCCCTCGAGCATGGGGCTGGTGGTGCTGCCGCTCACGGCGCCCTTGGCGAACTTGTAGCTGTTGCGGTACTGCGGCCCCAGGTCGAAGTAGTGCAGGAAGGCGTCCTTCTCGTGCCCCACGTCCACGAAGGCGGCATTGAGGCCGGGGGCCACCTTGCGCACCTTGGCGAGGTATATGTCGCCCACGGTGAAGCCGCGCTCGGTGCGTTCGCGATGCAGCTCCATGAGGAGCTTGTCGCGCATCAGGGCGATGGCCACCTCGCCCTCGCTGGCACGGATGATGAGGTCGACGCTCATGCCAGGGGGGTGGGTGCGTGAAGGGTGTGCACGTGCCGCATGGGTGTGCGAACGCATGGCCGAAAGCCCGTCCCCGCAGCGCGGATGGACGGGCAGGCTCGGTCAGGAGCGTTCCTTACCGGACGCGCTTCTTGTGACGGTTCTTCCGAAGGCGCTTCTTGCGCTTGTGGGTGGCCATCTTGTGGCGCTTCCGCTTCTTACCGCAGGGCATGGTTACTTTCCTTTAGTGTTCAATTCGTCGATGAACCGCTGCGCACCATTGAGGAGCGCGGTGTCGGTCACCAGTGTCTTGTAGGTCTCGATCGCCTCGATCGCCAGCTGCGTGCTGTCGAGCGAAGCATAGGCGCGCCCCAGGTAGGCATAGGCGTCGGGGTACCCTTTCGGGTCCAGCGCGATCACCTTGCGGAAGCGTTCCATGGCCTTGTCGTACTGGCCGGTCTGCCAGCTGAGGGTACCGAGCACGAACTGGGCCTCCACATTGTCCGGCTCCTTCTCGGCCAGTTCGCGCAGCTTCAGGATGGTCTGCATGGGCGGACCGCCGTTGCTGAGCTCACCGAGGATCGCCGCGATGCGCGGGTCCTTCGCCATCGGGCCGTCCGCCTGGGGCGTGGAACCACTGTTGGGGTCCTCGCTCACCCGGGCGCTCGCCTCGGTGGCGTTCGCTTCCGCCCGGTCCTTCGGGGTCCGGGGCGCCAATACCAAAAGAACGGTCACCAGCACCGCCCCGCCGACCATCAGCCATTGGGGCCTTCCCATCCGCTTTCCCCCGTCGCTCATACTTTCTGCGTGGACCGGTTCTTCACCTTGTCCACGAAGGTGTCGGCCGGCTTGAAGGCGGGCACGTCATGGGCGGGGATGATGATCGTCGTGTTCTTCGACAGGATCCGGCCCGTCTTCTGGGCGCGGTGCTTCACCACGAAGCTCCCGAAACCACGCAGATGCACGTCCTCACCCTGCTCCAGGCTGGTCTTCACCTCCTCCATGAAGGCTTCCAGGGCCGTGAGCACCACGGTGCGCTCGATCCCGGTCCGCTTCGCGATGATCCCGACCAGTTCTGCCTTCGTCATTGCCCTTCGAGGTTTTGGGGCCGCAAAGATAGACTTTTCGGATCCTCCGCCAACCCATCTTTGCGCCTGTATGTCAACACGTTCGTGGTTCAGCCGGGCCCTACTGCCCTGGTACCGGGAGAACAGGCGCCCCCTGCCCTGGCGCAACACCCGCGATCCGTACCGCATCTGGCTCAGCGAGGTGATCCTGCAGCAGACCCGCGTGGACCAGGGGCTGGCTTACTACACGCGCTTCGTGGAGCGCTACCCCACCGTGCGGCACCTGGCGCAGGCGCCCGATGGCGAGGTGATGAAGCTGTGGCAGGGCCTGGGCTACTACAGCAGGGCCCGCAACCTGCTGGCCGCCGCCCGCGCCGTGAACGCCCTGCCCGGCGCCCGGTTCCCCGACAGCGTGGAAGGCCTGCGGGCCTTGAAGGGCGTGGGCGACTACACCGCCGCCGCCATCGCCTCCATCGCCTTCGACCGGCCCGCCGCCGTGGTGGACGGCAACGTGTACCGCGTGCTGGCGCGTGTCTTCGGCATCGGCACCCCCATCGACAGCACCGTCGGACGAAAGGAGTTCGCTGCGCTGGCCGGCGAGCTGGTGGACCCCGCCCACCCCGGTGACCACAACCAGGCCGTGATGGAGCTCGGTGCCACGGTGTGCACCCCGCGCAACCCCGCGTGCGACCGCTGCCCGCTGGCCCGGCGCTGCATCGCGCGCAAGGAGGAGCGCGTGGACCTGCTGCCCGTGAAGGCCGGACGGACGAAGGTGCGCGAGCGCCACTTCCACTACCTCGTGCTCGGCAACGGACGCTCGCTCGTGCTGCACCAGCGCACCGACCGCGACATCTGGCGTGACCTGTACCAGCCGCCCCTGGTGGAGACCCCGGGCCCTGTGACCAAGCGCACAGTGGCCGCCCTGGCCTCCGAACTGCTCGGGCGCAAGGTGGTGCTGGGCGAGCCCAACGGTCCGGTGAAGCACGTGCTGAGCCACCAGGTGATCCACGCCAGCTTCTGGCCTGTGCGGGGACCGTTGCCCCGCAAGCTGCCGACCGGCTGGCGGGTAGTGGACCGCGCAGGCCTCGAGGAGCACGCCGTGCCCCGGCTGATCGAGCGCTATCTCGCCGAGCACTTCAGCTTGAAGTGAGATCGACGCGAGCACTTTTCCACGATCCCCGGACGGCCGGAGGCACCGGGCTATCTTTGTTCACCATTCATTCCCAGCAGTCATGTCCGGTGTCAACAAAGTGATCCTGATCGGCAACCTTGGTGCCGACCCCGAAGTGCGCCACCTGCAGAACGGCACGGCCGTCGCCAACTTCCGCATCGCCACCAGCGAGACCTACAAAGACCGCAACACCGGCGAGAAGCGCGAGCAGACCGAGTGGCACAACATCGTGGCCTGGCGCGGTCTGGCCGAGATCACCGAACGCTTCCTGCGCAAGGGCAGCAAGGTGTACGTGGAGGGCAAGCTGCGGAACCGCCAGTACCAGGACAAGGACGGCAACACACGGTACATCACCGAGGTGCAGGCCGATGAGATGACGCTGCTGGACCGTCCGACGGACCGCGCCGAAGGCGGCGCCCCCATGGCCGCGCAGCCCGCGCGTGCCGCTGCGCCCGCCGCTTCCGCCGTCGCCTCGGGTCCCGACGAACTGGACGACCTGCCTTTCTGAGCCGCGGCCCGGGCGCTGGCGTGAAGCCGGTGCCCTCCACGAAGAGCGCCACACTTGGGAACCGTTCTCTCCTTCTTCCTGCAGGCCGGTACGCCCGACCTGCTCACCCTCGGCGCCATCGCCGTGATCGTGCTGCTGCTCGTGGTGAGCGCCTGCATGAGCGCGAGCGAGGTGGCCCTGTTCTCGCTCACCCCCACCGAACTGCGGGAGCTGCGCGAGCGCGGCGGCCCCGGCGGTGAACGCGTGCTCGACCTGCTCGGCCGTCCGCGCCGGTTGCTCGCCACGATCCTCGTGATGAACAACTTCGCCAACGTCGGCATCACCGTGTTCAGCACCATCGTGATCAACGGGCTGTTCAACCTCGCCGCCATGCCGGCGTACCTCGTCTTCATCATCCAGGTGCTGGCCGTGACCACCCTGATCCTGCTGCTCGGCGAGGTGCTGCCCAAGGTGTACGCCACCTCGCACGCGCTGTCGGTGGCCCAGCTGCTCGCCGGTCCGCTCATCGGCCTGCGCTGGTTCTGGAGCCCGGTGAACGAAGCGCTCATCCGCAGCACCTCCTTCATCGAGAAGCGCTACAAGAAGCGCGCGACCAGCATCGATGCCGGTGCGCTGGGGCATGCCCTGGAGCTCACCAAGGACGCCACCACCACCGCCGAGGAGCAGCGCATCCTGCGCGGCATCGTCAAGTTCGGCAACATCGACGTGAAGCAGGTGATGCGGCCCCGCACCGAGCTGGCCGCCTTCAGCAGGGACATCACCTTCCCGGAGCTGGTCGCCGCCATCGTGGAGAGCGGCTTCTCGCGCGTGCCGGTCTACGAGGACACGCTGGACCGCGTGGTGGGCGTGCTGCACATCAAGGACGTGATCCCGCACCTGGACAGCACCGACCTCGACTGGCACACGCTGCTGCGCGAGCCCTACTTCGTGCCCGAGAACAAGAAGCTCGACGACCTGCTGCAGGAGTTCCAGGCGAAGAAGGTGCACCTGGCCGTGGTGGTGGACGAATACGGCGGCACCAGCGGCATCATCACCCTCGAGGACGTGATCGAGGAGATCGTGGGCGACATCACCGATGAGTTCGACGACGAGGACCTGCTCTACAGCAAGCTCGACGACCGCAACTGGGTGTTCGAGGGCAAGTCCGCGCTGACCGATGTGTACCGCGTGCTGGGCATCGACGGGCAGGCCTTCGAGGAGAACAAGGGTGAGAGCGAGACCCTGGGCGGCTTCGTGCTGGAGCTCACCGGGCGCATTCCCAAGAAAGGCGACCAGGTGCGGTTCCGCGACATCACCTTCACCGTGGAAAGCGCGGACAACAAGCGGGTACGCCGCGTGAAAGTGACCCTCCAGGATGAAAGCAAGGGCTGAGCTCACGCTCCTTACCGCAGCGCTGCTCCTCATCGGTTGCGGCGAGGACCCCGTGCCCAGGCCGCGGGGCTACTTCCGCATCGACCTGCCCCCGCAGGAGTTCAAGCGGTGGACGCCCGATTGCCCCTTCAGCGCGGAGATCCCCGGCTACGCCCAACCGCTCGCCGGCACGCGCACCGATCAGCCCTGCTGGTTCAACCTCACCTTCCCAGGCCAGCGGGCCATCGTGCACCTCACCTACTTCCCGGTGGACGGCAACGTGGCGCAGCTCATCAACGATGCCCACGGGTACAAGGCCACGCACGAGGCCAAGGCCGACCGCATCCGGCAGGAGCGCGTGCTGGCCGACAGCGTGCGCGTGTTCGGCAACCTGTTCGATGTGGAGGGCGATGTGGCCAGCCCGATGGTCTTCTACCTCACCGACAGCACATCGCACTTCCTGTACGGCTCGCTCTACTTCAGCGCGCGCCCCAACGCCGACTCCCTCGCACCGGTCACCGAGCGGCTGCGGGACGACCTCCGGCATTTCGCGGCCACGCTCCGGTGGCGCTGAGAAGGTCAACCGGCCACACGGCGGCCGGTGCCGTGAACAGCGACCAGGCACACGGCCAGCAACAGCAGCGCCCCCACCTGGTGCGCCACGCCCAGGGCGATGTCCACATGCGTGACCAGGGTGAGCACGCCGAGGGTGAACTGCACGACCACGCCGGCCACCAGCCAGCGCCATGCGCGCTCCATGCCCGCTGAGCGGCGGTGATGGACCGCCGCGCCCATGAAGGCGGCCGCCACCAGCCACGCCAGGTTGCGGTGCACGAACTGCACGCCATCACGGTGCGCGGTGAGGTCCGTCACCAGGTCGCCGAAGGCACGCACGTTCTCCGGGATGAACTGCCCGTTCATGAGCGGCCACGTGTTGTAGATGCGGCCCGCATCGAGGCCCGCGGTGAAGGCACCGTACACGATCTGCAGCACCAGCAGCGCGAGCAGCGCACGCATCCAGCCCGCCGCGGGCCCACCATCGCCCGCGAACGAACGCCTGCCCTCGCGCAGGTCCAGCACGGTCCACCACACCAGTCCGAACACGGCGAACGCCGCGGTGAGGTGGATGGCCAATCGGAAATGGCTCACGCTTACCAGCAGCTGCCCGTTCGCGTCGCGCAGGTCCACCAGCCCGCTGAGCACCATGAACCAGCCCAAACTGGCCACGATGCCACCACCGAGCATGATGGCGAGCGTGCGCCGCAACAGCCATCCCTTCAGCAGGCCGCGGCGCAGGAACACGGCGAACGGCACGATGAACACCAGGCCCATGAGGCGGCCCCAATTGCGGTGCACATACTCCCAGAAGAAGATGCGCTTGAAGCCTTCCAGGTCCATGCGCTGGTTCACCAGCGCGTACTCCGGGACCAACTTGTACTTCGCGAAGGCCTCGTTCCACTGGGACTCGTTCATCGGGGGCAGGGCGCCCATGATGGGCTTCCATTCCGTGATGCTGAGGCCGCTGCCCGTGAGGCGGGTGATGCCGCCGATGGCCACCATGCAGGCGATGAGCACACAGCCGGTGATCAACCAGCGGACCACCGGACGCATGGTGACCTGCTCCTCCTTCATGGCGCGCGAAAGTACCAACAGCCCCGCCGCCGGCCCGGTTCGGACCGCATGAAAAAAAGAAGGCCCCGCAGGGCCTTCCATGATCGTTCCGTCGGGATCACATCCGCAGCAGGCGCGAAAGGAAGCCGAGCAGGTTGGGCAGCTCCAAGGTGGGCAGCACGGCCGACACCTCATCCTTCTCCGCTTCCGCCGCTTCATCACCTGCGGGGGCAAGCACCGGGGCCTCGCCCTGCACCTGGCGGGTGACGTTGACGGCCGAGACCTTGTACTGGCCATCGTGGATGCCTTCCACCGCCTTCACGAGCTCGGCGTCGCTGACCTTGGCGGGGTCGTAGGTGATGATCGCATGGTCCGTGGCCTCCCCTTCGGCGAACTTGATCTCCGTGGCCTCCACTCCGGGAAGCTTGGCCAGCGCCTTCTTGATGGCGCCACCGCACATCATCTCACAGGTCATGCCCTCCACGCTCAGGTCGGCGAGGGTCACCGGGGTGCCGCTCACCACCACCTCCTGCTCGGTACGGGGCACGCTCGATGCCTCGGCAGCAGGGGTACCGGTGTCCGCTCCACCGCAGGCGGCGAGCGTCGCAACAACGAACAGGGAAAGGATCGATCGGATCATGGCTTGGAGAGCTTGACGAACAACCATGTGACGTCTTGACCAACGGAGATGTTACAAAAGTAGTATGGCCCGGGCATTGGGGTACCTTGGCCGCCCTCGGAGCCCATGGAGCAGAAGCGTGACGAACGGTTGAAATGGGTGTTGCTGGCGGTGCTGGCGCTGATCTGGGGGTCCTCCTTCATCCTGATGAAGCGCGGGCTCTTCCACGAGGGGCGTCCGGTGCTGAGCCCCTTTCAGCTGGCCTCCGCCCGCCTGGCCATCGCCTGGCTGGCCTTGAGCCCGCTGCTGCTGCGGCATTGGGCCTCCCTCCGCCCCCACTGGCTGCCCCTGCTGGGCAGCGGGGTGCTGGGCAACGGCCTTCCCGCCTACCTGTTCGCCACCGCGCAAAGCCGCATCAGCAGTTCGCTTTCGGGCATGCTCAACAGCCTTACCCCCCTGTTCGCGCTGCTGATCGGGGCGTTCTTCTTCCGCCAACAGGTGCGGGGCATCCACCTGGCGGGGGTGCTGCTGGGGATGGCCGGTGCGGTCGGGCTCATCGCCCTGGGCAGTGCCGACGGCCTGCCGGCCTGGTCGATGCATGCCTTCCTGCCCGTAGTGGCCACCGTGTGCTACGGCGCCAGCGCGAACATCGTGAAGCACAAGCTGTACATGCTGCCCGCCGCGGCCACCTCGGCCCTGGCGCTCACCTTCGTGGGCCCGGCGGCGGTGGTGCTCTGCTTCGTGAGCGGACTGCCGGCCACCCTGGCGGCGCACCCCCATGGGTGGTCGGCCCTGGGCCATGTGGCCCTGCTCGCCACCCTGAGCTCGGCACTGGCGCTGGTGCTGTGGAACGTGCTGCTCAAGCGCACCACCGCGCTATGGGCCTCCTCGGTCACCTACCTGATGCCCGTGGTGGCGATCGGATGGGGCGCGCTCGACGGGGAGGAGCTGGGCGCGGGCCAGCTGGCCATGATCGCCCTGGTGCTCGGCGGCGTCTACCTGGTGAGCGTGGCCGAACGCCGGTGAGCGCCGCTTCGGCCCGTTGCCGCATCTTTGGGCCATGTACCAAGGCAGGAAGGTGATCGTGGTGCTTCCCGCGTACCGGGCGGCGCTCACCTTGGAGCGCACCTACCGCGAGATCCCCTTCGACCTGGTGGACGAGGTGGTGCTGGTGGACGACAAGAGCCCCGACAACACCGTGGAGGTGGCGCGCGCGCTCGGCATCCGGCACATCGTCGAGCACCAGCGGAACCGCGGCTACGGCGGCAACCAGAAGAGCTGCTACGACAAGGCGCTCGAGCTGGGCGGCGACATCATCGTGATGTTGCACCCCGATTACCAGTACACGCCGAAGCTCCTCGCCAGCATGATCACGCTGTTGGGCAACGAGGTGTACCCCGTGGTCTTCGGCTCCCGGATCCTGGGCAAGGGCGCCCTCAAGGGCGGCATGCCGGTGTACAAGTACATCGCGAACCGCCTGCTCACCTTCTTCCAGAACGTGCTCATGGGCCAGAAGCTCAGCGAGTACCACACCGGCTACCGCGCTTACACGGGCGCGGTGCTGCGCAGCATCGATTACGAGATGCTCAGCGACGACTTCGTCTTCGACAACGAGATCGTGGCGCAGATCTGCTGGCAGGGGTACGAGATCGCCGAGATCACCTGCCCCACCAAGTACTTCGAGGAGGCCAGCTCCATCAACTTCAGCCGCAGCGTAACCTACGGCCTGGGCGTGCTGCGTGTGTCCCTGCGCTACCGCCTCGCGAAATGGGGCGTGCCCTGGTCCATCTTGAAGGGCCGCTGAGCCCGCACCGGCTCCAGGCACGCCGGTCATCTGGAAAAGCTAGCTTTCGGTAAGAACCAACCGTTCACCCCATGAAGGCACGCTCGTACGCCCTGATCACCGCCGCGCTCGTGACGCTCGTTGCCCATGCACAAGGCGACACCTGCACCACCGCCCTGCCCGTCACCAGCGGGCTGCATCATGCCAATGGACCCTCCACCGGCTGGCAGGGCCCCGGCGGATGCGGCGGAGGTGGTAACAATGGCGACTGGTACATGTACGTGGCCACCTTCACCGGCACCATCAACATCACTTCGTGCAACGGGCTGAACAACAACTTCGACGACGACACGTACGTGCGTGTCTACACCGGATCGTGCGGCGCGCTCACCTGCGTGGGCTACAACGATGACATGGGCAGCAACAGCTGCCCCGGTTATGTCTTCGCCACCTACCTCGATGTATCGGTGACCGCCGGGCAGACCTACTACATCGTGTGGACGGACATGTTCGACAGCGATGACTTCCACTGGACCTTGAGCGAGTGCTACGGCACCGTGATGGGCACCACCTACCTCGACCAGAACACCAACGGCCTGCGCGACACCACCGAGCTCCATGCGCCTGTCGTGCTCGAAGTGGACCCGGGCAACCTCCTGTTCTATGCCGGCCAGGACCCCTACGCGTTCTGCTCCGACAGTGGCAGTTACACGATCACCGTGCCCAACCCGCCGCTTTACCACACCGCGGTGCCGGCCTCCCAGACCTACAGCGTGAACAACCTCGGCGATCTGGTCACCGGCATGGACTTCGCCTTCCAGCCCACTCCGGGCATCTACGATGGTACGGTGAGCATCTGGGGCTGGAACCCCTGGATCGGCAACAACACCACCTACCACATCAGCTACAACAACGTGGGCACGGAGCCCTTGAACGGCAGTGTCAGCCTGACCCTCGACCCGTTGACGTCCTTCGTTTCCAGCGTTCCCTCGCCCGACTCCACCAGCGGACAGGTCATCTACTGGGACCTCGTGAACGTGCAACCCGGAGCGAGCGGCAGCATCCACGTGACCTACCACACGGACAGCACGGCGCTCACCACGGACACGGTCACCGCCAGCGTGTTCCTGGACAACGACCACCTCGACCAGACACCGCCTGACAACAGCGATGTGATCACGTCGCACCCGACCACCTCGTTCGACCCGAACGAGAAGTTCGTGGACACGGAGTGGGTCACGATGAACGATGTGGCAGGCGGTCGAAAGCTGGAGTACACTGTCCATTTCCAGAACACCGGCACCATGCCGGCGGTGAACATCCGTGTGCGCGACCTGATCGATGCGGACCTCGACCTCTCGACCTTCGAAATGGTGGGCGCCACCCATGACCACTACGTGCAGTTCGTCGGCAACGAGGTGGTGTGGACATTCCCACAGATCCTGCTTCCCGACAGCGCCTCGGACCCTGAGGGCAGCAAGGGCGGATTCCAGTTCCGCATCGCACCCAAGGCCGGCTCACTGCCCGGCACCCAGTTCGAGAACAGCGTGGGCATCTACTTCGACTACAACCTGCCCGTGATCACCAACACCGTGGTCACGGAGGTCACCACCGAGACCCTGATCCCCGAGCAGGCGTTGGCATCGGGCATGGTCCTCTTCCCTTCGCCTGGCGATGGCCATGCCACCTTGCTGTGGGCCCGTTCCGATCTGAACGGGGCCCGCATCGAAGTGCTGGACCTTGCCGGCCGCAGGGTGATGGATCGCACGGGCATCGACCTGCGCAACGGATCCTCGCTTTCGCTCGACCTCTCCGCCCTGTCCGATGGCACCTACCTGGTGCAGGTGACCGGTCCGGAGGTGCGGTCCACCGCCCGCCTGGTGGTGCGCCACTGATCCGGTCCCGATCTTCAGGAAAGGGCGCCCTCCGGCGCCCTTTCTTTGTGCCATGGACCACAAGCGGGACGACCTCTCCCACATCCTCACCCACCTCGGCGAGGACCGCGAGCGCGGCTTCGATGCCGTGGTTCCCCCGATCGTGCAGAGCGGCAACTTCACCTACGCCACGGTGGCGGAGATGCGACGTACCGTGCAGCACGAGTTCGACCGGCCGCTGTACACGCGGGGCTACAACCCCACGGTGGCCATGGTGCGCCGCAAGGTCGCGGCGCTGGAACACGCGGAGGACGCCCTGCTCTTCAGCAGCGGCAGCGCGGCGATCGCGGCGGGCGTGATCGGCATGGTGAAGGCGGGCGACCACATCGTGTGCGTGCACAAGCCCTACAGCTGGACCCGCAAGCTGCTCGTGGAACTGCTCGCCCGCTTCGATGTGGGGCACACCTTCGTGGACGGCACCGATGCGGAGAACTACCGCCGAGCCATCCGGCCCAATACCACGCTCTTCATCACCGAGAGCCCCAACTCGCTCACCTTCGAGCTGCAGGACCTGGCCGCCATCGCCGCCATCGCGAAGGAGAACGGCATCCTCACGCTGTGCGACAACAGCTTCAACAGCCCACTGTTCCAGAACCCCATCGATCTGGGCATCGACATGGTGGCGCACAGCGCGACGAAGTACCTCAACGGTCACAGCGATGTGGTGGCGGGCGTGCTCGCCGGCAGCGCGAAGCACATGCGGCAGGTGATGGCGCGTGAGCTCATGACCCTGGGCGCCGCCCCCAGCCCCCACGATGCCTGGTTGCTGATGCGCGGCCTCCGCACACTGGAGCTGCGCGTGAACCGCAGCGCCGACAGCGCCGCGCAGGTGGCCCGGTTCCTCGAAGCGCACCCGAGGGTGAAGCGCGTGCACTGGCCGGGCCTCGAAAGCCACCCCCAGCATGCCCTCGCGAAGAGGCAGATGAAGCGCGTGGCCGGGCTGATGACCATCGAGCTCGACGCGCCCGATGAGGAGGCGGTGGAGCGGTTCTGCGACAGCCTGCGCACCTTCCTCATCGCGGTGAGCTGGGGCGGCTACGAGAGCCTGCAATGGCCGGTCTGTGCGCTCAAGGGTCCAAGCGGATACTACACCGACCTGCCGTTCACCATGGTGCGGCTCTACATCGGCCTGGAGGATCCCGCCATGCTCATCGCCGACCTCGAGAACGCACTGGCCCGGATGTGATCGCACACCCGGGCCAGCTCGTTGCGCTCCGTGCGTTCATCAGAACGAAGCGCGCAGGCTCACCTGGAAGTTCCGCCCCGGCGCGCTCACACCGGAGGCGAAGGTGCGGTAGTTGGTGTCCTGGATGTTCTCCAACCCCATCTGCAGGCTCACGTTGCGCGTGAAGGCATAGGATGCACGTACGTTGAGCGTGTACCAGGCGGGCGTTCCGTGCTCCGTGGCGTACTGGATGTTGTCCTCGCTCCCGGGCGCCAGGTTGTAGTCGCGCAGGCGCTTCCAACCATTGTAAAGCGTATAGAACTCGGCCCGCACACGGTTCGCGCGCCATTCCAGACCCGTGCGGCCATAGACCGGTGCGATGTGGTCCAGCGGATAATCCGTCGTATCAGTCCTGATGCGACCATACGTGTAGGTGAGGCCGCTGCGCAGGGTGAACTGCTCATCGAATGCCATCACGACCTGTCCTTGCGCACCGCAGATGTAGGCCTCCTTCTTGTTCGTGAGCGCGGTCACCTGGCTCATGGTGCCGTCGTAATCGATGCTGTCCTGGCCGTTGACGGTGCTGGCGCCGACGGTGAGCGCATTGGTGTACAGGGTGTAGAAGCCCGTGCCCTCGATCGTGAAGCGCTTGTCGATGGTCTTGCTGATGCCGAGCTCGAAGTTGGTGGTGGTCTCAGGCTTCAGCGCGGTGTTCGGCACGATCACGGTCCCCGGGGTCGATTCGAACACCTTGCCCATGTCGTCCACATTGGGCGCGCGGAAGCCCGTGCTCGCCAGCACGTTGAAGCGCCAGTCGGAACCCGGCATGTACATCACCCCAAGACGCCAGTTGAGCGCGCTGTTCCGCTGGGCGTAGGTGCCGTTGAGGAACTGGAAATCCTGGTCGTCGCTGAAGGTGGCTTCCAGGTCCACCTTGCTGAAGCGCAGGCCTTCGCTGATCACGACCTTCTCGCTCACCTCCATGGTGTGCGTCACATACGCCGCCAGCAGGTTCATCGTGGACCCGCCGTTCGGATAACGGGTGGTGCGGTAGCTGCTCGCGCCGGTGTTGATGTCCTCCCGGTAGGCCTCTGATGCCACGTCGTTGGCGTAGTACTCGAGCCCGTAGCGCACTTCGTGCTTCCCCGTCCGCCTCTCAAAGTCGGCGTTGAAGCCGAGCACGGTGACGTTCTCGATGTTGTGGCCAAGACCGGAGCTCTTGAAGCGGCGGCTGTGCCGGCTCTGCTCGATGGCCTGGTAGCTGGGGGTGATGCGCGCGGTGGTGAAGAAGCGGTTCCCAGCGTCCAGCTCGAGCGTGTAGGCCACCATCATCCGCTTCTGCGGACCGTAGTACCACTGCGACCAGGAGGGCATGTAGTTGCCCGCCGTGTCGAACGTATACTCGCCCAACCGGTCGTAGCGCGGCACATCGTTGGTGGTGCTGAGCTGGAAGTTCAGCTGGTGCACCATGTGCTCCCCGGTGCGCACGCGCAGCTTCTCGAGGATATCGATCTGCTTGTAGGCCGAGGCCACCTGCACGTTGGGGTCGTCGTTCGGCTTCACCACGTCCGCTCCGTTCTCGCGCTCCACCACGAAGGGCTTCAGGCCCCAGTCGCCGTAAAAGGGGTTCCGCACGCTGCCCTGGCGCACATCGCCGAAGTCGCTCGCCGTCACCGTGGTGAGGCTGGTCCATTGGCGACCGCGCAGCTCCACCGTGGCGCTACCGGTCTTCTCCCCGTTGGCCGTGGAGGTGCGGAAAAAGGCACCACCGCCCACTGCCACCCCGGCCGTGTCGTTGAAGGCGGAGCGCCTTGTCATCAGGTGGATGACGCCACCGAGCGCATCGCTCCCATACACCACGGAACCCGGGCCGCTGATCACTTCGATCCGCTCAAGGGCGTTCTGGTCCACGGTCATCACGTCCTGCAGGTGGCCGGCCCGATAGATGGCGTTGTTCATGCGCACCCCGTCCACCACGAGGAGCACACGGCTGGCCTCGAAGCCGCGGATCACCGGACTGCCGCCGCCCATCTGGCTGCGCTGCACGAACACGGTGCCGCTGTTCTGCAGCAGGTCGGGCGTGGTCTGCTGGTCCAGGAAGGCGATGTCGCGCCGCTTGATGATGTCGATGTGCTCGGGCACGTCGCGCTTGCGCTCCTCGAAGCGGCTGGCCGAGCTCACGAACTCGTCCAGTTCATGGGCGCTCTCCGTCAGTGCAAGGGTCGGCTGCGCCTGAAGCTCCGTGTAGGACACGGTGCGCGTGCGGTGCCCCAAGTGGGTGATGACGATGGCCGCCGACCCGTTGAAGCGGACGATGTCCACCTGCCCGTCCGCATCGGTCACTGCCGAGGACCGGGGCTGTTCACTGGTCAATGCCGCCCCCTCGATCGGGCGCAGGGTGACCTTGTCGATGATCGTGATGGTCTGTGCGTTCAGCGCTGTGCACAGGCTGACGATGCCCACCATCAGGGCGAATAAGTGCTTCATGAATGTCGTACTGCGTTCAGGAAGGCATACATCGCGCACGGACGCAACGAAGGCCCACGGACGATCATGCCCGGCCTTCCGGATCGGGACATGAACGGAGGTCCGTTCACATCCGGGGCGGACGCAGGAGCCCGTCAACGACCCCTTCGAGGGGCCCCGCCGACATCGGCCTCAGCGCTACGCGTGCAGCGGGCGCAAGCACCGGCACATGCAGTACGTCCTCAGGCATGGCAGCGGCCAGCGATGATACCAGAAGCTGGGCCCTGCCGCGGTCCAGGCCGCGTTGGCCCATGCCTTGTTCGATCAGTTCCTTGAGGCCTGCCATCAGGCGCGCCTCATCGCGGTCGTCCACCGCCTCGATGCGCACGGTGCCATCGGCATCCGTGGTGGAGCGCACCACGTCGTAGATATGGCCATCGATCCAGAACTCGCGCCCGCCATCCTCCTTCTCCAGGCGCGCGTAGTCCGCGGCACTGAACGTGAACCGCACCAGCTCATGGGCTGGGAGCCCCTCACGGATGCGCTGCTTCATCTCCTTGCGCACCGCAAGACGCCTCACCTCGAACAGGCCGAGATGCACCGACTGCGTCACCAGCACGGCCAGCAGCAGCAGGGCCAGCAGGGAGGGGATGCGAGCGCGCATGGCCCTGTGAAAATACGGCTACTTCTTGCGGAAGAAGATCCGGACCGGCACCCCGGTGAAGTCGAAATGCTCACGCAGCTTGTTCTCCAGGAAGCGGGCGTAGCTCTCCTTGATGTACTGCGGCAGGTTGGCGAAGAAGGCGAAGGCCGGGACCACGCCGGGCAGTTGGGTCACGTACTTGATGCGCACGGTCTTGCCCTTGTACATCGCCGGCGGCATGCGGTCCACCTCGGGCAGCATGATCTCGTTGAGCTTGCGGGTGGGGATGCGCTGGCGGCGGTTCTCGTACACCTTGATGGCGAGCTCCATGGCCTTGTGGATGCGCTGCTTCTCCGTGACGCTGGTGAAGATCACGGGCACGTCGGTGAACGGCGCCAGTCGCTTCTTCAGATCGTCCTCGTAGGCCTTGGCGGTCTTGGTGTCCTTGGTCACCAGGTCCCACTTGTTCACCACCACCACCACGCCCTTGCCGTTGCGCACGATGATGGAGAAGATGTGGAGGTCCTGCTGCCCCACCCCGTCCTGCGCATCGATCAGCAGCATGCACACGTCGCTGTCCTCGATGGCGCGCACCGACCGGAGCACGCTGTAGAACTCGATGTCCTCGTGCACCTTCTGCTTCTTGCGGATGCCCGCGGTGTCGAGCAGCACCAGATCGAACCCGAAGGCGTTGTAGCGCGTGTTGATGGGGTCGCGCGTGGTGCCGGCCACCGGGGTCACGATGTTCTGCTCGCGGCCCAGCAGGGTGTTCACCAGCGAGGACTTGCCCACGTTGGGCTTGCCCACGATGGCGATGCGCGGCAGCTCATCGGCGACCTCCTCCGTGGGCTTCTTGAAGGAGGCCACGAGCGCGTCGAGCAGCTCCCCGGTGCCCATGCCGCTGATGGCGCTGATGCTGTGCACATCGCCCAGGCCCAGGCGGTAGAACTCGCCGGTGTAGATCTCCTTGTCGCCGGTATCGACCTTGTTGGCCACAAGGAACACGGGCTTCTTCGCGCGGCGCAGCATGTCGGCGATGGCCTCGTCCAGCGCGGTCACCCCGCCCATCACGTCAACGAGGAACAGGATGCTGTCGGCCTCGTCGATGGCGAGCGACACCTGCTTGCGGATCTCGGCCTCGAAGATGTCGTCGCTGCCGGTGACGTAGCCACCCGTGTCGATGATGCTGTAGTTGTGGCCGGTCCATTCAGCCTTCCCGTAGTGGCGGTCGCGCGTGGTGCCCGCGGTGGGGTCCACGATGGCCTCCTTGCTTTCGGTAAGGCGGTTGAACAGGGTGCTTTTCCCCACGTTCGGGCGGCCCACGATGGCGACGATGTTGCTCATGCTTGAACGCCGAAGTCCCGGCGAGGTCGTTTCAATATCCGTAGTTCCTCAGCTTCTTCTCATCCTCCCGCCAGTCGGGGTCCACCTTCACCTTCAG
>JAEUSV010000067.1 GCA_016788485.1 Flavobacteriales bacterium | reverse complement strand
CGCGATCCATGCGATCCAGGAGGACATGGTGAAGCAGGTCGAGTTCTTCAAGCAGATCGGCAAGCACCTGGAGGCCAAGCGCCTGGAGGAGCGCACGCTGTACGACCTGGAGATGATGCGCGAGCTCGGCTACTGCAGCGGGATCGAGAACTACAGCCGCTACTTCGACCAGCGCCAGACCGGGCAGCGTCCCTTCTGCCTCATCGACTACTTCCCCGACGACTACCTGCTGGTGATCGACGAGAGCCACGTGACGGTGAGCCAGGTGCAAGCCATGTACGGCGGCGACCGCTCCCGGAAGAAGAACCTCGTGGAGTACGGCTTCCGGCTGCCCAGCGCGATGGACAACCGTCCGTTGAAGTTCGAGGAGTTCGAGGGCATGATGGGGCAGGTCATCTTCGTGAGCGCCACACCGGCCGATTACGAGCTGCAGAAGAGCGAGGGCGTGGTGGTGGAGCAGGTGGTGCGTCCCACCGGCCTGCTCGACCCGCCGATCGAAGTGCGCCCGAGCAAGGACCAGATCGACGACCTGCTCTACGAGATCCGTCAGCGGTCGGCGAAGGAGGAGCGCGTGCTGGTGACCACGCTCACCAAGCGCATGGCCGAGGAGCTCAGCGAGTTCCTGACCAAGAACGGCGTGCGGTGCAAGTACATCCACAGCGAGGTGGAGACCCTGGACCGGATCGAGATCCTGCGGCAGTTGCGGTTGGGCATGTTCGATGTGCTGGTGGGCGTGAACCTGCTGCGCGAAGGCCTGGACCTGCCCGAGGTGAGCCTGGTGGCCGTGATCGACGCGGACAAGGAGGGCTTCCTGCGCAGCAACCGCAGCCTCACGCAGACCGCGGGCCGGGCTGCGCGCAACGTGAACGGACGCGTCATCTTCTACGCCGACACCATCACCGAGAGCATGCAGCGCACCATCGACGAGACGGAGCGCCGCCGCGCCAAGCAGATCGCCTACAACGAGGCCCACGGCATCGTGCCCACGCAGATCAAGCGCGACCGTGCCGACGTGCTGCGGCAGACCGCCGTGGTGGAGATGAGCGGTCGCGTGACGCCGAAGGCCTACGTGGAACCCGAGGAGATGAGCCTCGCCGCCGATCCCGTGGCGAACCACATGAGCCTCGACCAGCTCGAGAAGAACGCCGGCATCCTCGAGGAGCAGATGCGCAAGGCCGCCAAGGAGCTCGACTTCATCAGCGCCGCACAGCTGCGCGACGAGCTCTTCGCCATGCGCAAGCTCATCGATGCGCGGCGCACCGAGCACGTGTGAAGGGGCCGTGTGGTCGATAGGCCTCAGCCTTGGAACGATCCACATCCCGCCCTGGCGGCGTTCCCTACCGCTTCGTCATATCGACCGCACCGTACATCACCGCCACAGTAGGTGCGATGATGACCGCATCTACATTGCGCCCGCCGGGCCGGAACCCAGCTACGCGTTCGCGCGTGATGTTCAGCAAGCAGATACCCGCCGTTCTCCTCCTTCCCGCTCTTTTCGTTGGTGCTGCGATGACCTGGGCGCTCGGTTCGGGTGCGCGTGGCCATGGCCAGCGACCAACTGACCAACAGGGATCTTCGGCCGCTCCCGTGGCCCCCGAATGCGATGGCCCGTACGTGTTCCATCACATGCCGGGCTACGCGCTCACCAGCCCACTGCTTTTCGGAGAGCCGGTGAGGCCTGCGGTCCGCTACAAGGCGATGCGTGACAGTCTCAACCTGGTCATCGACAAGTTCAAGGCTGGAGGAAGGGTCGCTTCAGCAGGCGTCTACGTCCACGACCTGGTTCACAGCGAATGGACCGGGGTCAACCTCACGGAACAGTACGACCCCGGTTCGATGATGAAGATCTCGGTACTGATGTACTGGCTTGAACGGGCCATGCACGAGCCCGGGCTCCTGGAGCGGGAATTTGAGTTCACGCCCACCCCCGGCCTGAACCTGCCCGCACCCCGGATCGAAGGGCCGCATGTGACCGTGGGGCAGCGGTACAGCATCAACGACCTGCTGCGCTATATGATCGTCCATTCGGACAACCATGCCACCTCCATGCTGACCCGGCTGATGGACCCGGACCGCTTCCTGGACCTGTACCAGGAGCTAGGGCTTGTTCGCCCAGGCCGTGGTGACACGCGCCATCCCATGAGCTGCCAGGACCTGTCGGCCTTCCTCAAGACCCTTTACAACGCCACCCTGCTGGATCCGGAACATTCGGAGATCGCCCTGAAGTTGTTGAGCGAGACCACGTTCAAGGAAGGCCTTCGCAAGGGCGTTCCCAAGGAGGTGTCCCTGGTGCACAAGTTCGGCGAGTCGGGTACGCCACAGGATATCCAGCTGCACGAAGTGGGCATCGCCTATGCCGGTGAACATCCCTATTTGATCGCAGTGATGACCCGCGGCACTGATCTGGAGACCCAGGAAGACCTCATCGCCGAGCTATCCGGCTGCGCCTATCGCGGCTTCACGAAGCAGCCCTGAACCTGCTTTCGGGTCTCCAAGGGAGCCCTCGCTGACGATCCCGGGCACGATGGTGGTCCCGTACCTTTACACGGTCCGACCACGGGCGAACCTTTCGTCCCGGCCGAACGTCTCCATCGCACCGAAACAGAACCGCTCCATGCGTTTACGTCGAACCCTGCCTGTCCTTCTCTTGGCCACCCTTGTGGCCCCCGTGCACGCCCAGATCGCCTTCGGTGGTCAGCCCTACGGTCCCAAGGCCTCAAAGCTCGGCCTGTCGGACGTGCCGACCTTCCAACTGCCTGCCATCGATGTGGCCGCCTACCTGGCACAGGACTCCGCCGACGTCGCCCAGCGACTGCCCAAACCTTACCGCTTCGGGGCACCTGTGGCCACCGACCTGGGTCTGGACAACAGCGGGACATGGGACCAACTGCCCAACGGCGACCGCGTATGGCGCCTGCAGCTGCGCAGCCCCGGGGCCCTGAACCTGACGCTGATCCTGGACCAGTACGTGATCCCTGCCGGAGCCCGGATGTTCGTTTACGACCGCAAAGGCAACGTGGCCGGATCGTTCACTGCGGAAAGCAACCCCGGCCACACCTCCATCGGGCTGTTCCCCTTCGCGGGCGATGAGCTCACGGTGGAGTACATCGAGCCCGCTGCGGTGGCCGGCCAAGGCAGCTTGCACATCGGCCAAGTGACCCACGGCTACCGCGACATCCTCGGCAATGGGCAGAAGGGCCTGGGCGATAGCGGGGCCTGCAACATCAACGTGATCTGCCCCGAAGGCGACGACTGGCGCGACCAGATCCGCTCGGTGGCCATGATCGTGGTGAACGGCAGCGGCTCGTGCACGGGACAGCTGATCAACAACTGCAATGAGGACGGCACCCCCTACTTCCTCACGGCGAACCACTGCCTGGGCGGGAGCGTGGCGAACTGGAGCTTCCGCTTCAACTGGGACAGCCCTACATGCACGCCCACCACGAACGGCCCCACCAACCAGACCGTGAGCGGGGCCACCCTGCTCGCCAGCAGCGCCGGCAGCGATGTGGCGCTCCTGGAGCTCAGCAGCGCGCCGCCCGACAACTACAATGTGTTCTACACCGGCTGGGACGCCACAGGCGACCAGCCAACGGCCCAGACCTGCATCCACCACCCCAGCGGCGACATCAAGAAGATCAGCCACGAGGAGGACGATGCCGACCAGCAGGCCTGGGGCACACCCTCTGCACAAGTGTGGCACATCCCCAGCTGGGACAGCGGCACCACCGAACCGGGGAGCAGCGGCAGCGGCCTCTGGGACCAGAACGGCCGGCTCATCGGCCAGCTCTTCGGTGGCCAGGCCAACTGTGGCTTCAACTTCAACGATTACTACGGTCGCCTGGACGTGAGCTACCCGCTGCTCCAGCAATGGCTGGGGGTGTCGTGCGGACTGGCCATCGATGGCTACGACCCTAACGCAGGTCCCCTCCAACCGTGGGACGCCGGTATCAGTTCCATCACCCAGGTGCCCGACCAGGTGTGCAACCAGAACACCATCACGCCCGAGGTGACCATCAAGAACTACGGGACGAACGCCTTCAACACGGTGACCGTGACCTACGAGATCAACGGCGCCGCACCGGTGGACCTCACCTTCAACGGCACCATCTCGCCGAACCAGACCGCGAACTACATGCTGCCCGCGATCCCGGTGAACAACGGCGTGAACACGCTCGTCGTTCACACCAGCGGACCGAACGGCCAGGCCGATGGCAACACGGCGAACGACGACCGAAGCAAGACCTTCAACGTAAGCTCACCCGGCGAAGTGATCACGGTACAGATCCGACTTGACGACTGGGGCAGCGAGACCACCTGGGAGCTCCGCCCGCAGGGGAGCACCACCGTGATCACCCAAGGCGGTCCGTACAGCGACAATCAGAACGGCACCCTGGAGAGCGAGACCGCCTGCCTGAGCAGCGGCTGTTACACGCTAGTGCTGGATGACGCCTTCGGCGATGGCATATGCTGCGGCCAGGGCAACGGCGACTTCTGGGTGCTGGCGAGCAACGGCGATACCCTGGCGAACGGGAACGGCGACTTCAACTTCACCACCAATGTGAACTTCTGCCTGGAGAACGTGGGCGTGGCCGAGCAGAACGCAGGCAACGACCTGCACATCTGGCCCAACCCGGGCAGCGGCCTGTTCGAACTGCGCTTCGACCGCGCGCTGGAGTCCACCACGGTGCTCACCGTGCGCGATGCGCTGGGCCGGGCCGCAAGGACCTTCACCCTCGCGACGGGCACTACGCGCACCACGCTTGGACTCACCGACCTCGCCGCGGGCACCTACCTGCTCGAAACAGGCAACGGCAGCGCACGCTTGGTACGTCGTTTGGTGGTGACGAAGTGAGCAACATCGGTCGTGCCGGAACACGACCTACCGGGGAGCCCGCCAGGAGCAGCGATGCGATCGGCGGGCTTCGCCGTTGGTGTCAGTACTTGAGCAGGTAGTACACGAGCTTCACGTACTCGTTGTTCACCATCAGCAGGCCTTCCTCATCGTCCCACCAACGGGCCTCGTCGTAGGGTCCGTTGCGAGCACCATGGAGCACCACGGTGATGCCCTGCGCGCGGAAACGACCACGGAACACGAGGCCGATGCGCCGCAGGTGGAAGCGGCTGCTCACCACCATGATGGTGTCGAAGCCCTGGGCCTTGGCATCGTCGAGGATGTGCATGGACTCCTCCCAGGTGCTGGTGCCCACGTCCATTGCCACGGCCAGGCTGTCGGGCAGGCCGCTTCGCACGGCCACGTTGCGGGTCTGGAGCGCCTCGGTGTGGTGGATGCCCTCCACCAGCAACGGCTTGGGCACCGGGGCCCCGGTGAACCGGAATCGGCGCGCCAGGCCCTTGCGGTACACTTCAGCGGCCTCCTGGCCGCGCATCTCCGCCGACCCGCCCAGCACGTACACGGCGTCCACGCGGCAGGGCACATCCTCGGTGACCAGGAAGGCACCGATGCCGCGGAGTATCGGCACCCGAAGGGCCCACAGGAGCAACACCGCGACAACGATCCCCGCAAGCAGCCGGAAGGCCCGTGACCGCAGCGTGCGCCGGAGCCTCTCGCGCATGGTCAGTAGGCCCCGTTGCGGCGGCGCAGCATCCACTCGAGCGTGAGCAGGGCGAGCAGCACGAAGAACAGCGCCTTGAGGTTGATGAGGTCGTTGAAGCTCGCGTGGGCGTAGCTGCGCGCCACCAGCTCCTTCCGAACCGCCATGGAATCGGCGAGCATGGGCAGCGCATCGGCGCCCACGGACAAGCCGTTGGTGCGCGCGGCGATGTCGGCCCACAGGCGATGGTCCGCCACGGTGCTCATGCGCTCGGCCACCATGGGCTTCACCAGCAGTTCCCCGGCGGCGGTGAGGGCTTCGCCATCAAGGGCGGTGGCGGCCTTCCAGGTGTAGCGGCCCGGGGCCAGCACACCCGCCTCCAGGCGATAGCCCGTGCCGACGCGGCTGAAGGCGTAGGTGTAGGCCCGGCCTTCCTCGTCGGTGAAGGCGATGGTGGCCTCGGGCGTGTTCACCGGCTCGTAGCTCTTGTTGTACAGTTCGGCCGTGAGCGTGACGGGCTCGTTCTCGGCGAACTCAGGGGCGTGCTGCACGCGGAACCGCGACCGGTCGGCCTTGAGCGCCAGGTAGGTGGCGATCTTTTGCACCAGGCGGTCGAAATGGGCCGTGGTGCCGCTGATCTGCTGGTCGGCCAGGCGCCAGCGCCAGAGGCCCTCGCCGCACACGATCGCGCTGCGTCGCTCGCCCTGCTGTCCGAAGGCGATGAGCGGATAGGCGGTGCGCACCACCCCCACCCGCTGCTGGAAGAGGCTCACGGTGTTGCGGGCCATGTCGTACTGGCCGAAGGGCACCTGCAGCGGCGGGAAGCGCTCAATGGTGCGTACCTCTTCGGGCTCGAGCGTGAAGAGCGTGAAGTCCTTGTTGTACCCGGGCTGCGCCTCGGTGAAGGAGCGCTGCACGTTGCTCACCGCCACGCCCGTGCCCAGCGACGCGAGCTGGCGTGCATCGCTCTGCTGGCCGTACAGCACCAGCGTGGGGATGTTGCGCTGCACGATGCGGTCGATCACGGGCTGCACCCCACCGCGCTGACCGGGCAGGTGCACCAGCACCACCAGGTCGTTCGCGGTCACGTCGCCGGTGTAGGTGGGCGCGTAGGCCACCTCGGTGGCGTAGCCTTCGAGCCGGTCGAGCGCGCTGCGCACGGCGGCCACGTCGGGGTGCGGGGCCGCGGCCAGCAACAGGATCCGCTGCCGGTCGTCGAGCACGTCGATGTAGATGTCCTGGGCGTTGTTGTCGGCGTTCGCCTCCCCTTCCACGGAACGGAGCGACACGGTGTAGCGCTGCAGTCCGGCGGTCGTGGCCTTCACGAGCAGTGGGAGCTCGGCCACGAAGGGATCACCGGTCACGGCCACCTCCTTCTCGGTGAGGGTGGTGGTGCCCTGCCGCACGCTGAGCACGGTGCGCCGCCCCGCGAGGTGATGGGCCACCACGCGCACCAGCAGGGGGAACTCGTTGCCCAGGTAGGTGATGCGGTTGTGCTCCACGTTGCGCAGCACCAGATCGGGGCGCACGGTGGTGTCGCCCAAGGCGATGGTGTACACCGGCACGCCGAGGCGCTCAGCGGCCAGCCGCGGGTCGCGTCCGCGGTTGTAGATGCCGTCGCCATCCACGATCACCGCGCCCAGATCGGGGCCTGCGAAGCGGTCGCGCACCGCGCGGAACAAGGCATCGATGTCGGTATGGCCCTGGTCCTGGGTGAAGGAGATGCCATCGCGGACCTCGCCCCCGTAGCTGAAGCCGCGCACGTCGAAGCGATCGCCGAGGTCTGCGGCGAGCTTCTCCAGGGCCGGGGCGTAGCGCGCGCGCAGGGCGGCGGTGTCGCCGGCGGCGAGCAGGGAGGCGCTGCCGTCGTGCGCGATCACCACCACGGGCTTGCGCACCTCGCGCTCCCACACGCGCACCATGGGCTCGAGCAGGAAGAAGGCGAGCAGGGCGATGGCCAGGGCGCGCGCGGCGCCAAGGGTCCACACCAGCCCACGGCCCCATCCGCGTTGCGCGGCGCTGCCCCGGTAGAGCAGCCAGGCGCACAGCACGCCCAGGGCCGCGCACAGCGGAGCCAGCCACAGCGAGTATGTGGAGGTGAGGTTCACGGTGCGCGAAGATCGCCCACTTGGGGCTTGGCACACCGGGACCGGCCCGGTAGCGCGTTAAAAAGATCTAGGTGAGCATCCCACCGCACACGTGCAGGGTCTGGCCCGTGATGTAGGCGCTGAGGTCGCTGCCCAGGAACACACAGGCGTTGGCCACATCGGTGGGCGTGCCGCCGCGCTTCAGGGGGATGCCCTCGCGCCACTGCTCCACCACCTTGGGGTCGAGCACGCCGGTCATCTCGGTCTCGATGAAGCCCGGAGCGATGGCGTTGCTGCGGATGTTGCGGCTGCCCAGCTCG
>JAEUSV010000011.1 GCA_016788485.1 Flavobacteriales bacterium | reverse complement strand
GGGCCAGTTCACCGACGTGCCCGCCGGCGACATCGGCGTGGGCGGTCGCGAGATCGGCTTCATGTTCGGCCAGGACAAGCGCCTGCGCAACGAGTTCACCGGCGTGTTCACCGGCAAGGGTGCCACCTGGGGCGGCTCGCTCATCCGTCCGGAGGCCACGGGCTACGGCTGCGTGTACTTCGCTGAGGAGATGATGAAGCAGAACAAGACCAGCTTCAAGGGCAAGACCGTGGCCGTGAGCGGCAGCGGTAACGTGGCCCAGTACGCCATCGAGAAGGCCACCCAGCTGGGCGCCAAGGTGGTGACCGCCAGCGACAGCGACGGCAGCATCTACGACCCCGCCGGCATCAACGCCGAGAAGCTCGCCTTCCTCATGGAGCTGAAGAACGTGAAGCGCGGCCGCATCGAGGAGTACGCCAAGAAGTTCAAGGGCGTGACCTACAAGAAGGGCGCGCGCGTTTGGGACGTGGTGGCCAAGTGCGATGTGGCCCTCCCCTGCGCCACGCAGAACGAGCTCGACGGCAAGAACGCCAAGGACCTGGTGAAGAAGGGCGTGAAGTACGTGGCCGAGGGCGCCAACATGCCCACGACCCCGGAGGGCATCGAAGTGTTCCAGAACGCCGGTGTGGCCTTCGCCCCCGGCAAGGCCAGCAACGCCGGTGGTGTTGCAACGAGCGGCCTGGAGATGAGCCAGAACAGCCTGCGCCTGAGCTGGACCCGCGAAGAGGTGGACCAGCGCCTGCACACCATCATGAAGAACATCCACGCCGCCTGCGTGAAATACGGCAAGGAGGGCAAGGGTGTGAACTACGTGAAGGGCGCCAACATCGCCGGCTTCGTGAAAGTGGCCGATGCCATGCTCGACCAGGGCGTGGTGTAAGCACCGACCGATCCATGTGGGAAGCCCCGGCCAACGTGCCGGGGCTTCTTCGTTGGTGGTAATTAGGAACCCAATGAGGCCGGTCGCTTCGGAGCGTGAGCGGGAACGGGACGAACGAACTTGGCCACCTGCTCCGGACCATGCTTCGCACCCTCACGCTCCCCGCCCTGCTCGCGGCCTCCACCGCCATCGCCCAGCTCAACCAGCAGCCCGTCGGCCGCCCCTCGCCCACAGTGCCCCAATGGGTGCAATTGATGTACGCGCCGAACCCAGACCCCGGCGCGGTGCAGGCGGCCTATGACGCCTACTACGCCACGCAACCCTTCGTGAAGAACGCCGACACCCAGTACTTCAAGCGGTGGAAGCGGGAGCTCGGGCATGCACAGGAGCCCATCGATCCGGCGCAGCGGTCCACCTACGCGCAGGACGTCCGCCAATACCTGCTGGCCACTGAAGCCCTCATCGCGAGCAGGGCCGCCAACTGGAGCTGCATCGGCCCCTTCGACTGGGACCACGGCTCGGCCGCCAAGAGCTACGCCCCCGGCGCCGCGCACGTGTACACCGTGGAGCAGAGCCTGAGCAACGGCAATACGCTGTACGCGGGCACCGCCAATGCCGGCGTGTGGAAGACCACCGACAAGGGCCTCAACTGGTCCAACGTGACCAAGTCGATGATGGTGGGCGAGGTGAAGAGCCTGGAGATCCACCCCACCGACGCCAACACCTTCTGGTTCGGGGCGGAGGGCGACCTGTTCAAGAGCACCGATGGCGGCCTCACCTGCAACGCGATCGGTGATGCCGCCTTCAACGCCGTGAGCCACAGGATAACCGACATCGTGCTCGACCCTGCGAACGCGCAGCGGCTCTTCGTGTGCAGCGACCAGGGCCTCTACCGCAGCGACAACGGCGGCACCACCTTCACGCAGGTGATGACCGGCACCTGGCAGGAGCTGGAGTTCAAGCCCGGCGCGCCGACCACGGTGTACGCCGTGAAGCAGACCGGTGTGGTGACCCAGTTCTGGCGCAGCACCGACGGTGGCGTGAGCTTCACGCAGCAGACCACGGGCTGGCCCGCACCCGTGGCGCCCGATGAACAGAAGCGCACGGAGATCGCCGTCACAGCGGCCGACCCCAACATCGTCTATGCCCTCTGCACCGGCGAGGCCGACAGCGGCACCGGGCTGTACGGTGTGTACAAGAGCACCGACAGCGGCGCCAGCTGGACCTTCCAATGCTGCGGCACGGGGCCGGGCGGCTTGCCCTCCCCCACCAACCTCAACCTCATGGGCTGGGACGATGCCGGACAGGACGACGGCGGCCAGTACTACTACGATCTGGCGTTCGCCGTGGACCCCACCAACGCGAACAAGCTTCAGGTGTGCGGCGTGAACCGGTGGGTGAGCAGTGATGGTGGTGTGAACTTCACCTGCCCTGCGAAGTGGAGCCACAGCAGCAAGGTCGACTATGTGCACGCCGACATCCACGACATCCGCTACTACGGCGGCAGCGAGATCTGGGTGGCCTGCGACGGCGGCATCTTCCACAGCAACGACGGCGGCGCCACCTTCAACCGGCGCATCTTCGGCATCGCCGGCACGGAATTCTGGGGCTTCGGCCAGGGCGGATGGACAGGCGCGAACGTGATGCTCGGCGGCGCCTACCACAACGGTACCATGCTCAAGGACAACAACGTGTACACCAACGGCTGGGTGTGCACCGATGGTGGTGATGGCACCCGCGGTTTCGTGCATCCGCAGTACGACCGCCGCGCCCTGAGCGACTACGGCTACAAGGTGCTCAGCGGTGACCGCACCGTGAACAACACCAACGTGAGCTGGAGCAAGCTGCCCAACGCCAGCTACATCGTGGGCGAGAGCAGCGAGCTCGCCTGGCACCCCAACCTGGTGAACACCTGCTTCCTTGGCAACGGCAACGCGCTCTGGCGCACGGATGACAATGGCGCTTCGTTCACGCAGGTGTACGACTTCGGTGAGAAGGTCACGAGCATCGAGGTGGCCTTCAGCGACCCCAACACGTTGTACGTGTGCACCTACCTCGGCTGGTGGGACGTGAAGAAGGTGTGGCGCAGCACCGACGGCGGTGCCAGCTGGACCAACATCACGCCCGCAAGCGCGCAGCTCAACGGCAACACCTGGGTGCCCTACGACATCGCCGTGAGCGGCACCGACCCGCAGACCATCTGGCTGCTGCGCACCTCGCAGTACGGCAACTCGCCCAACCTGAACGGCTACGTCGTGTACCGCTCCACGAACGGCGGGGCATCGTGGACCAACATCACCGATGCCAACCTGAACGGGGAATGGCCCACCAACATCGCGCACCACATGGGCAGCAACGGTGCCCTTTACATCGGCACGCGACGGGCGGTGTACCTGCGCAGCGATGCGGTACCGGCCTGGACGCTATGGAACGCCGGCCTTCCTGCCAAGACCTTCAGCACGCGCCTGCTGATCAACTACCGCGAGGGCAAGGTGCGCAACGGAACGGACCGCAGCGTTTGGGAGAGCGCGCTGGAGACACCCGCCCCGCCCCTGGCCAACTTCAGCGCCGACAAGCGTACCGTGACCTGCCTCGCGCCCGCCGTGCAGTTCTGGGACAACAGCGCGCTGAACGCCACCAACGCCACCTGGAGCTGGAGCTTTCCCGGAGGATCTCCGTCCACCAGCACCGCCCGTGCACCGATCGTGTCCTACACCGCACCGGGTTCCTACACCGTCACGCTCACCGTGACCGATGTGAACGGCACCAGCACGCGCACGATCCCCGGCTTCATCACCGTGGCCACCGGCGGTGTGGGCACGCCGATAACCGCCAACGCCGAGGACCAGCTCGTGGCCCCACCCGGTTGGAGCCTGGACAACCCCGACGGTCTCACCACCTGGAACAACCAGGCCTTGACCGTGGGCGCCGATGGCAACGCCACGCGCGCCTGGCGCATGGACTATTACTACTACAACGCCCCTGGCCAGGTGGACCGGCTGGTGAGCCCCGTGATCTCGCTCGCGGGCAGCGCGGGCACGCACCTCCAGTTCCACCACGCATACAAGCCTTACGGGGCCAGCTACACCGATGGACTGCGCGTGGAGATCAGCACCAACTGCGGCCAGAGCTGGACCACCCTGTACTACGAGGAAGCGCTGGCCCTGGGCACCGCCACCACCGGTACGAGCCCCTGGGCGCCGAGCGCCGCGAACCACTGGGAGCTCCATGACATCGACCTCGGCGCCTACGACGGGCATCAGGTGGTGCTGCGCTTCACCGGGGTGAACGACTACGGCGACCGGCTCTACCTCGACAACATCAACGTGGTGAACAACGGCCTTCGCCTGGCGGTGCGGCTGATGCTCGAAGGTCCCTACGATGCGAACACACAGCGCATGCGCGACGGTCTGCGGACGAACGGCCTGATCCCCGCCTCCGAGCCTTACACGGCATTGGGCTTCGCGCAAGCTTCCGACGGCGGTGGCGAGGCACTGCAGAACGGTGTGATCACCGCGAGCGGTGACAACGCGGTGGTGGACTGGGTGCTGCTCGAACTGCGCTCCGCAGTGAACCCGGCGACCATCGTGGCCACCCGTTGCGCGCTGGTGCAACGCGATGGTGATGTGGTCGCGGAGGACGGCACCTCGCCGACGGCCTTGCTGGCCCCCCCCGGCAACTACCACATCGCCGTGCGCCACCGCAACCACCTGGGCTGCATGACCGCCACGCCGGTGAGCCTCGGCACCACCACCACGACCATTGACCTGGTGGACGGGAGCACGGCCACCCATGGCACCGATGCGCAGAAGACCGTGGCGGGCGAACGGCTGCTCTGGACAGGCAATGCGGTACCGGACCAACAACTGCGCTATACCGGCGCCAACAATGACCGGGATATGATCCTCAACGCGATCGGGGGCGTGGTACCCACCAACACCGTGTCCGGCTATCGGATCGAGGACACGAACATGGACGGCACCGTGAAATACACGGGCTCAGAGAACGACCGCGACCCCGTTCTCCTCAACATCGGCGGGGTGGTGCCCACCAACACGCGCGTGCAGCAATTGCCTTGACGGCCGGATCCGTTATCTTGGGCTGGTGCGGAGGTAGGTGGAGCCCGTAATCTTTACCCTCATGTTGAAGATGATCCGCCTCCGCAAGGTGCATTTCGCGCTTGTCCTCGTCGCCGGCATCGTGGCCCTCATGGCCTTCCAGCCGCACGAGCTGGTGAACACCACAGGCGCGGTATCCACCAGCCAGTTCATGAACTTCGAGAGCGCGCACGTGCATCCGGTGGACATGACCCCGGACGGCACCAAGGTGCTCGCGGTGAACACCGCCAACAACACCCTGGAGGTGTTCCAGGTGACCGGGCCTGCCCTGCTCAACGTGGCGAGCATCCCCGTGGGCCTCGATCCGGTGACCGTTCGTGTGCGCAGCAACACCGAGGCCTGGGTGGTGGACCAGGTGAGCGACGAGATCAGCGTGGTGGACCTGACCCAGAACGTGGTGGTGCGCAGCATCCAGACCGAGGACGAGCCCGCCGATGTGGTGTTCGCCGGTTCGCCACAGCGCGCCTTCGTGTCGTGCGCCGGCCGTGAGAGCATCCAGGTGTTCGACCCGGCCAACCCCGGCACCGCGCCCACCGAGGTGCTGCTCAAGGGCGAACAACCCCGTGCCCTGGCCGTGAGCAATAACGGCAATACGGTGTACTGCGCGTTCTTCGAGAGCGGCAACGCCACCACCGTCCTCAACGGGAACGACTTCTTCAACTTCCAGCACGGCACCTTCTCGGGCGGTGCTCCGCGCAAGGGCATCTGCTCGCCACAGGGTGGATGCACCGTGATCCCCAACGAGGTCACCAACCCCGCAGGACCTTACGGTGGCGCCGTATCCGCCGCTGCGGGAATCGTGCCCAACGCCGGCGCCGGCTTCAACCCGCCGCTCAACCCCAACAACCCGCCCACGACCGACAGCAAAAGCATCATCGTGCGCAAGAACGCCAGCGGGCAATGGCTGGATGACAACGGCAGCGACTGGACCAACCTGGTCTCGGGCACCGCACCGGGCAAGGCGCGCATCGCAGGCTGGGACATGCCCGACCGCGATGTGGCCGTGATCGATGCCAACGCGCCTTCCACCGCGAACGTGACCTACCAGACCCGCCTCGGCAACATCCTGATGGCCATGGCGGTGAACCCGGCCACCGGGCAGGTGAACGTGGTGGGCACCGATGCGACGAACGAGATCCGATTCGAGCCTGTGCTCAATGGGAAGTTCCTGCGGGTGAACCTCTCACAGTTCGGTTCGGTGGGTGGCCCGAACACCATCACCGACCTCAACAACCACCTCACCTACAGCGCGCCCTCGGTGCCCCCAGCCCAGCGCAAGCTCTCGCTCGGCGACCCGCGCGGCATCGCCTTCACCAGCGACGGCACCAAGGCCTTCATCACCGGCATGGGCTCGAACAACGTGGTGGTCATCAATGCCGACGGCACACGCGCACTGCCCAACCCCATCGCCGTGGGCGAGGGCCCCACGGGGATCGTGCTGAACAGCACCAACACCCGCGCCTACGTGCTCAACAAGTTCGAGGGGACGATCAGCACCGTGGACCTCACCACCAACCGCGAGATCGCCCGGTCCAACTTCTACGACCCCACCCCGCTGGTGATCAAGGCCGGTCGCAAGCACCTGTACAACACGCATCTGGGCTCCGGCACCGGCCACATCGCCTGCGGCAGCTGCCATGTGGACGGCCGCTGGGACCGCCTGGGCTGGGACCTGGGCAACCCGGCCGGCGCCATGGAGACGGTGAGCGGCAAGGTCTTCCACCCGTTGAAGGGCGTGAAGACCACCCAGTTCCTCATCGACATCATCGACCGTGGCCGCGGCAACCTGCACTGGCGCGGCGACAAGGGGGGCTTTGCGGATTTCGCCGGCGCCTTCCAGCACCTGCAGGGGATGGATGCGCCCAAGCCCGCCAACGAGATGCAGGAGTTCGAGGACTTCCTCGCGGCAACATGGTATGTGCCGAACCCCTTCCGCACCCTGCGGCCTGAAACGGAGTCCTCCACCATCCGCCTCAACCCGAACCGTGTGCGCGGCATCGGCACCACGTTCCAGGCCATCCCTGCGGCGGTCAACCTCTTCGTTTCGGTGCAGGCCAACTGTTCGCATTGCCACAATGCACAGACCGGCCGCGGCGAACTGGCGGGTAACGGCAACGTTGCCGGGACCGGCGCCGGCAACCTGGTGGACTTCGGCCCCAACCGCAACATGAGCGCCGACCTGCGGAGCACCTACCGCAAGAACGGCTTCTTCTACAACACCACCGAGTGCAACGCCGGGTTCGGCATGATGAGCGAGGGCGTGATGGAGACCTGGTTCAATGGCCCGGGCGTGGCGAACTACCTCGGCGATTACGAACCTGAGCTCCTCTCCTGGTCCGGCGGCATCAATGCCTCCAACAGCCCCCAGAGCTTCAACACCACCAACTTCCCGCTGGCCAATAGCGTCGTACAGGACGCCCTGCCGGCCGTGGGCTTCCGCGAGACCATCAACGGCACCGCGGTCGGCTCCACCACGCGCATCAACCTGATCAAGGGCCTGGCGAACGACCGCCCCACCGAGTACGGCCTTATCGTGAAGGGCGTCTACCAGGGACAGAAGCGCGGCTTCTACTACGTGGGCAGCGACAACTACCAATCCGACGACATCGGCCAGACCGTGACCCACGCGCAACTGATCGCTGCGGCGCAGGCCGGGGGATCGCCGCTCAGCTGGACCCTGGTGGGCCCGCAGACCAAGGTGCGCATGGGCGTTGACCAGGACGGCGACGGCATCTTCGATGCGGCGGACCAGGTGGCCCAGGTGAACGCGCGCGCCATCCTTGAAGGCGCGTACGACGGAACGGTGATGCGTGGTGATCTCGTGGCAGGCGGCCACCTGCCCGCGACCGACCCCTTCGGCATGGGCGCAACCGCCAGTCCGGCCGTGATGGCCTTCGAGGGCCTTGCTTCTCCGGTGGACTGGGCCGTGCTTGAGCTGCGCGACGCGGTGAACGGCACCACCACCGTGGCCTCGCGTGCCGTGCTCATCCAGCGATCGGGCAACCTCATGCTTCCCTCGGGCGAGCAGAACATCACCTTCCCCGGGGCCGCCGCTGGCAATTACCACCTTGTGCTCAAACACCGGAATCACCTGGGCGTGATGACCGCGCAGCCCCTGCAACTGGTGCAGCCCGGGACCATGCTGGACCTGACGCTCCCCGCCACGCCCACCTACGGCACGGACGCCCGACGGAACGTGAACGGGACCATGGTGCTGTGGGCGGGCGACCCCACAGGGGATGGGATCCTCAAGTACACCGGTGGCGCGAACGACCGCGACCCGGTGCTGCTGAGGATCGGCGGCGTGGTGCCCACCTCCACCCTCACCGGCTATTGGCCGGAGGACGTCAACCTGGACGGCGTGGTCCGGTACACGGGCAGCGGCAACGACCGCGACCCCATCCTCCAGAACATCGGCGGGGTGATACCGACGACCATCCGGCAGGAGCAGCTGCCCTGACCGTCGGGATCCCGATCTTCGGTGAACAGGGACTGGACCGGCATTGTTACCCTGGGGTATCTTGCGGACCCCAACACCCGTGACCCCTATGCGTGTTTCTACGATCGCGCTCGCCGCGACCCTGGCCCTTTCCATCCCCGACCTTTCCGCGCAGGAACGCCCGACCCTTCCGGGCGAAGCGCAGGAGCGATTGAAGGGCATGGGCCTGATCGACGAGGACCTCACCGACCTGGTGGTGAAGGATGACTACCGCACCGCTCGGAACGGCGCCACGCACACCTTCTTCCGCCAGCGCTGGCAGGGCATAGAGGTATGGAACGGCGACATCGGGGTGCACCGTGCGGCCGACGGACGCATCATCGCGCTGAACAATGGCGCGCACGACCACATCGCCAAGCGGGTGAACACAGTGACACCGGGCCTATCGCCCGAGGCCGCACTTGGGCTGGTGCTCAACAAGGACGCCGTGCGCATGGCGCGTCCGGCGCTTGTTTCCACCGACGCCGTCGCCAAGCGATGGACCTTTGATGGCACCGCGTTCTCGGGCGAACCGGTGACCGTCCAGTTGGTGTACCAACCGGTGAACGACCGGTTGATCCTGGCCTACAACGTGAGCTATTACATGCCGGACGGCTCCCACTGGTGGAACGTACGTGTGGACGCCCTCACCGGCGCCGAGCTGGAACGGAACGACTGGGTGAGCCAGTGCGGCTTCGCCGAGGCCTGTGCCCATGCCCATGAACATGGCGAGGCCCCCTCGGCGCCCCTCGCCGTACCGAACGATTACAATGTGTACCCCTGGCCGGTGGAGAGCCCCATCCATGGTCCACGCGCACTTCGCAACGCGCCCTGGCTCGCCGGGGGCATCGCCTCGCCCTATGGCTGGCACGATACCAACGGCGCGATCGGTGCTGAATACACCATCACCCGCGGCAACAACGTGTGGGCCAAGGAGGATACGCTGGCGAACAACGAGACCACCATCGGTGCAAGCCCGGACGGCGGCCCCGGCCTCGACTTCGACTTCCCCATCAACCTGGCCCTGCACCCCCGGACCTACCTGAACGCGGCCACCACCAACCTGTTCTACTGGAACAACCTGATGCACGATGTGTGGTACCAGTACGGCTTCGATGAGCCATCGGGCAACTTCCAGAGCAACAACTACGGCCGCGGAGGCGCGGGCAACGATTTCGTGCAGGCGGATGCGCTCGATGGCAGCGGCACCAACAACGCCAATTTCGGAACGCCGCCCGATGGCAGCAACCCGCGCATGCAGATGTTCCGTTGGACCAACACCACGCCCAACCGCGACAGCGACCTGGACAACGGTGTGATCGCCCACGAATACACCCACGGGATCAGCAACCGCCTCGTTGGCGGTCCGGCCAACACCAGCTGCCTCAGCAACGCGGAACAGATGGGCGAAGGCTGGAGCGATTACTTCGGTCTGGTGATGACGATCGAGCCCGGCGACCAGGGCACCGACGGTCGTGGCATCGGCACCTACCTGCTGGGCCAGTCCACCACCGGCGTGGGCATCCGGCCCGCACGGTACAGCACCAGCTTCGCGGTGAACAACTACACCTACGCCAGCACCAACAGCGGGCTCAGCCAGCCGCACGGCATCGGTTTCGTGTGGTGCACCATGCTGTGGGAGATGACCTGGGACCTGATCGCACAGTACGGCTTCGACCCGGACATCTACAACGGCACCGGTGGCAACAACATCGCCATGCAGCTGGTGATCGATGGCCTGAAGCTCACCCCGTGCAGCCCCGGCTTCGTGGATGGGCGAGACGCGATCCTCCAGGCCGACCTGCTGAACAACAATGGCGCGAACCAGGCCCTGATCTGGGCAGCCTTCGCCCGCCGCGGGCTCGGCGTCAGCGCCAGCCAAGGCCTCAGCACGAGCCGTTCGGACCAGGTGGAGGCCTTCGACACGCCAGCCCCCAACAACATCGGTGTCTCCGCCGTGCTGACCCCCGCCCCCGGCGTATTGTTCGATTGCGCCGCCAACGGCATGCAGGTGAAAGTGACCGTGCGCAACTTCGGCCAGGCCTCACAGACGGGTTTCCCGGTCCGATACAGCCTTGACGGTGGGCCCGTGGTCACCGAGACCTTCACGGGAACCCTGGCGCAGGGGGCCTCCGCCACCTTCACCTTCGCCACGCCCTTGACGATCACCGGGGCCGGTGCGCACACGGTGACCGCCTCCACCGCCTTGAGCGGCGATAGCGACCCCGTCAACGATGCCATCACGGCCAACATCACCCTCTCCAGCACCCTCACGGTCACCGCTCCGTTCCTGGAGAACGTCAACGCCGGCAACGCGACGCCCACCGGCTGGTTCCTGCAGAACCCGGACAACAGCACCACCTGGACCACCACCACGCTCACCAACGGAGCAGGTTGCACGAGCAATGCCGCATGGTCCATCAACCACTACAGCTACAACGCCACCGGTCAGGAGGACCGCCTGATCAGCCCGGTCATCAGCCTGGCCGGCTCGGCCAACACACACCTCCTCTTCGACCATTCCCATGCCCAGTACAGCTCAGCCTACATCGATGCACTGCGCGTGGAGGTGAGCACCAATTGCGGCGTCACGTGGAACACCGTGTTCAACGAGAGCGGTGCCGTGCTGGCCACGGCTCCGGCCACCACGTCCAGCTTCGTACCCTCCGCCTGTTCGCAGTGGCGCAGCAACGACATCGACATCAGCGCCTATGATGGTCAGAACATCCTGGTGCGCTTGGTGACCGTGAACGGCTACGGCAACTGGCTCTACGTGGACAACGTGCAGGTGGTGAGCAACGGCCTCGCGGTCCCCGTACGGTTGATGCTGGAAGGGCCCTACGAACTGGCCACGGGCCGCATGAAGGACGGCCTGCGCACCGGAGGCCTCATCCCCTCCACCGAGCCGTATACCGGCCTGGGCTTCGCGCAGCTGGGCGGCGGCGGCGGTGAGACGGTGCAAGCGTCCGTGCTCGCCACCACCGGCGACGATGCCATCGTGGACTGGGTGCTGGTGGAGCTGCGCGATGCGGTCGCACCGGCCAACATCATCTCCACGCGCAGTGCGCTGGTGCAGCGGGATGGTGATGTGGTGGGCGTGAACGGTACCACCCCCGTGGTCTTCAACGACCCCGCCGGCTCGTACCATGTGGTGGTGCGCCACCGCAACCACCTCGGCGTGATGACGGCCTCGGCCGTGGCGCTCGGCGGCGCTCCGTCCACCATCGACTTCACCCTGCCCGCCACCGCCACCTACGGTACGGACGCGCGCAAGGATGTGAGCGGTGTGCAGGTGCTGTGGGCGGGCAATGCGGTGCGCGACAACAAGCTGGCCTACACCGGCGCGTCCAACGACCGCGATGCCGTCCTCCAGGCCATCGGCGGTGTGGTGCCCACCAATTCGACCACGGGTTACCTGCTGCAGGACAACAACCTGGACGGGGTGGTGCTCTATACCGGTGCCGCCAACGACCGTGACATCATCCTCCAGAACATCGGCGGCGTGGTACCGACCAACAGCCGCATCGAACAACTGCCCTGACCCAGGGTGATCAAAAAGGAAAGCCCCGCCGGTGAGGCGGGGCTTTCTCATTGACGACAATGCGCTCAGCAGAACTCCTCGTAGGCGCTCTTCAGGTGCTCGGCGATCATCTCGGCCGTACGGCCCTCGATGTGGTGGCGCTCGATGAAGTGCACCAGCTTGCCATCCTTCAGCAGGGCCATGCTGGGGCTGCTGGGCGGATAAGGCAGGAAATGCCGGCGGGCCTGGGCCACGGCCTCGGTGTCCACGCCGGCGAACACCGTCACCAGCTTGTCCGGGCGCTTGGCGCCGTTGAGGCTGGCCTTCACACCGGGGCGGGCGGCGCCGGCGGCGCATCCGCACACGCTGTTCACCACGCAAAGCACGGTGCCGGGCTGGGACAGGGCCTTGTCCACCTGGTCGGGGGTATGGAGTTCCTCGAAGCCGGCCGTCGTCAGGTCGGACTTCATGGGGGCTACGAGCTCGGGAGGGTACATCGTTGTATGGCTTGTGTCGTTGGTTCGATGCGCCTCATGATCGGCGCGGTGCAAAGGTAACAGGCCGCAAGGGGGTCCTGTTCGGCCGGCTACCTTGGTGGCATGAGCGCCGCCGTGGAGGCCTGGTTCGAGCAGCTGCCGGAGGAATGGCGGCCCCAGGCCCAGCGCCTGCGCGAGCTGCTGCTGGAGGCCTCGCCCCTCATGCGGGAAAGCTGGAAGTACAGCACCCCCTTCTACGACCACCGCCGGTGGATGTGCTACCTCAGCCTGCAGAGGAAGGGGCTGGTGCTGGGCTTCATCCAGGGCGTGCACATGCCCGACCCGGACGGCCTGTTCGCGCCCACGGACCACGTGCAGATCCGGCACTACATGCCCGGACCCGCACCCGCCCACCTGCCTGAAGGCGCATTGCGACGCCTGATCCAGGAGGCCATCACCGTCAACGATGTGATCACGCAGGAGAAACGGGGCAAGGCCCGCAAGCGGAAGGGCTGACGCTCACAACGCCCGCTTCTTCCGGAAGAACGCCTTCATCAGGTCGGCGCATTCAGCCTCTAGGATGCCGCCAGTGACCTTGGTCTTCGGGTGCAGCAACAAGGAGCTGCCGATCCGTCGATAGCCGCCCTTCTCGTCGAACGCACCGAACACGATTCGGCCGACGTGCGCCCAGTTCATCGCACCAGCGCACATCACGCAGGGCTCAAGGGTCACGTACAAGGTGCAATCGTGCAGGTACTTGCCTCCGATGTGCTCGGCCGCAGCGGTGATGGCCTGCATCTCCGCATGTGCCGTGACGTCGTTGAGCCGCTCGGTGAGGTTGTGCGCACGGGCCACCAGCTTGTCCTGGCACACCACCACCGCGCCGATGGGGACCTCGTCGGCCGCGAAAGCGCGTTCAGCCTCGCGCAACGCCTGGCGCATCCAGTGCTCGTCGTCGTGCTTGAGCAGTGGGCCCGTCATGAGGCGAGCGCCACATCGGGCGCCTGGCGTTGTTCCTCCCCCATCAGCAGGCCGTCCACGCCCGCCTTGATGTCCTTGATGTTGAGCTGCAGCGTGCGGCGGCCCTGCCACTCGTTGGACTCGATGGTGTAGAGGATGCTGAAAGGCTCCCCGCGCCGGATGTGTTCCAGCCAGCGGCCTTGGCGGAAGGCGATGGCATCGTACCGCCGCGCCTTGGGGTCCTTGCTCGCCGCGATGGAGAGCTTCAGGTGATCGTCGCCCACGATGCGCACAGCACCGGCGTCAACGACCCCGCGTGTGAGGAAGACCGGGCGCATGTTGTGCGGGCCATAGGGCGCCATGTGCTCCACGATGTGGAGCAGGCGGTCGTTGATCTCCGTCAGGGGCACCTCGACGTCCACCTCCTCCTCGGGCACGCGCATCTCCTCGGTGAGGTTCTCGCGCACCACCTGCTCGAAGCGCTCGCGGAACGCCTGCACGTTGTCCACCGGCATGGTGAGGCCCGCGGCGTAGGTGTGCCCGCCGAACTGGTCGAGCAGGTCGCTGCACGCGCTGATGGCCTCGTACACGTCGAAGCCCTTCACGCTCCGCGCGCTGCCGGTGGCCTTGCCATTGCTCTCGGTGAGCACGATGGTGGGGCGATAGTGCGTTTCGATGAGCCGGCTGGCCACGATGCCGATCACGCCCTTGTGCCATTCGGGATGGAAGAGCACCGTGCTCCACGCCGCGCGCAGCTCATCGGTGCTGTCGATGAGCTCCAGGGCCTCCGTGGTGATGCGCTTGTCGAGGTCCTGCCGCACCACGTTGTTCTCGTTCACGCGGTTGCCGATCTCCTGGGCCTGCTGGAGGTCGTGGCTCAACAGCAGCTCCACGGCCTGCCGCCCATGCTCGATGCGGCCTGCGGCGTTGATGCGCGGGCCGATGATGAAGACCAGGTCGGTGACGTTGAGGCGGCGCTTCACGTTGGCCATGCCCAGCATGGCCTTGATGCCCGGACGCGGGTCGTCGTTGAGGCGCTTGAGCCCGAAGTGGGCCAGCGTGCGGTTCTCGCCGGTGATGGGCACGATGTCGCAGGCGGTGCTCACGGCCACCAGGTCGAGCAGCGGTTCCAGCTCGGCGAAGGCCATGCCGTTGTGCTGGGCCAGGGCCTGCAGCAGCTTGAAGCCGATCCCGCAGCCGCTGAGCTCCTTGTACGGGTATGGGCAATCATCGCGCTTGGGGTCGAGCACGGCGACCGCGGCGGGCAGCTCATCGCCAGGGCGGTGGTGGTCGCAGATGATGAAGTCGATGCCCTTCCCGGCCGCGTAGGCCACCTTGTCCACGCTCTTGATGCCGCAGTCGAGCGCGATGATCAGCGACACCCCTTCCTCGGCGGCCTTGTCGATGCCCTGGAAGGACACGCCATAGCCTTCGGCGTAGCGGTCGGGGATGTAGAAGGTGACGTTGCCGGTGAAGCGCAGCAGGAAGGCGTACACCAGTGTCACCGCGGTGGTGCCGTCCACATCGTAATCGCCGTACACCATGATGCGCTCCCCATCGCCGAGCGCTCGTTCGATGCGCTCCACCGCGCGGTCCATGTCCTTCATGAGGAAGGGATCGTGCAGCTGCCCCAGGGTGGGCCTGAAGTACACCGACGCCTCCTCGGGCGTGGTGATGCCCCGCTGTGCAAGCAGGTGGGCGGCGACCGAAGGGCATCGGTCATGCGTCAATCGTTGCACCGCCGCCGCATCGGGCGCGGGCCTCATCCTCCAGCGTTTCATCGTCAACGTTCTTTCCCCGAAGGTAACCACCGGGTGGAAAGCCGCAGGCCCCGGTCGGTCGGACCGGGGCCTGCCGAAAGCGTGTCACCGCTCAGCGGATCACCTGGAACGCATGGCTGTTCGTGCGACCCTCGGCCGCGCGCAGGTGGTAGTGGTACAACCCGCTGGGCAGGGCGCTCACGTTCACTTCCACCCGCAGGGCGTGCGCAGGCACCTGCTGCATGATCACCAGGCGCCCCGTGGCATCGACGACCTCCAACCGGCCGCCGTCCAGGTACCCGTCGCACGGGATCGTGATGCGGTCATCGGCAGGCACGGGGTAGGCCTGGCCGAGCGCGTTGGCCAGTTGCGCGTCGAGCTCCTCCACGCTCACCAGGCCATAGAACCAATCGTGGCTCAATTGGATCATGCTGCGCCCGACACCGGCATCGCTCATCTGCTCGGGGCCCACGCCGAAGTAGACCACCTTGTATGTACCGTTGTCACAGCGCAGCCCGCCGATCTGGTTGGCGTTGCTGTTGTAGTGCAGGATGCCCACCGCGGGCGCGATCGGGGTGATCTGCTCGGGGTAGGTGTTGTTGTTGAAAACGTCCGCGATACCGCTGGTGGGAAGGCCACCGAACACAAGGTCCGCGTCGATGAAATCCACCGACGTGCTTGCGCTGCTGCCATCGGCGACGTAAGTGGCGTGCAGGTGGCTTGCCAGGAACGCCTGCGTCACAGGCGTGCCATAGCTGCCGCTGGCCCCGCTGTTGTCCCAGGCGATGTCCTGTCCGGCGATCATCACATCGCCCCCGTCGTCCATGAACGTGGTGAGCACCCCCACCTCGTCGTCCGTGAGCGCGGGGAAGGTCCAGCTCACGTTCACGTACAGGTTGTTGACGCCACCCAACGCGTTGGACTGTCCGAACTTGATGAAGCGGTCCTTGGTGGTGGCCGCGAAGGCCTGGTTATTGGCCTGGGTGAGGCCATCGATGTACAGCTGCTCCCACGGCTCGGCCTGCGGGTGGGTGACGATGAGGTCGGTGACGCCGCTGATCACCAGGTACTCCTGCTCGATCACGGGCGCACCAGGATCGGCCAGCGACACCACCTCCAGCAGGTAGCGTCCGATGCCGGGCGTGGCGTCGGGGGTCACGAGCACGTCGATGGCCGCGGGGGTGCCGCTCACCACCGTGATGGTGCCGGGGTTGCTGATGGGCGCGTTGTCCACCAGCACCGACGATGCCCAGGTCGCGGGCGACCCGTAGCTCGTAAGCGTGACCTGGTAATCGGCATCGGCGCCGAGCAGGTTGGTGAAGGTGCCGCTGAAGGAGGTGGTGGCGCCATCCGCACCGGCGGCATAGGGGGAACCGCCCGTTGATAGTTCGCCTACGACGAGCGTGGTGCCCCCATCGGCAGGCACTTCGCGCACCTGGTACACATCGCTTTGGTACTCGCCCACGAAGGCGACCACCTCGCAGTTCTGGATGTTCCAGGCCTGCGGAACGTTGTAGGTGTATGTGCGCACCACCGACGTGCCGGCCGTGGTGGTGGTGACCACATCGCCCCAGGTGGCCGTGATGTGGTCGCGCAGCACGTGCATGTGGTCGTAGTTCGTGTGGTTGCCGGACGGGCCGTAATCGACCTGCGGGCCGATGATGTGGTTCTCCTTCAGCGCCACGCTGATCCAGTCGTCGCCCCCGGGGCTGTCGGCGGTGTAGAGCAGTTCCACGGTCACGGTCAGGTCACGCGTCCCGGCGTCGAAGCTGCTCTCCACGCCCAGGTTCACTGGCGAAGGCAGCGCGAGCATGTCGCCCACGGCTCCGGCCCATGCACCACGCCCAAGACCGGCCTGCCCATTGAAGGTGTGGCGGTTGATCACCCCCGAGGGGTAGCTGCTGATGGTGAAGTGGTCGTTGATGGCATCGCCATCGGGCGTGCGGAGGTCGGGCTCATTGGCATTGGGCACCGCGAACACGCCGGCATGCACGTTCACCACCGCGATCCTCGGACCGTACTGGGCCTCAAGGTCGGCGGCGATGGCGTGGCCCTCGGGGCAGAACCCGCAGTGGATGCCGGTAAAATCCTCGAGCAGGGCCGTCCTGTTCTGTGGTGCCTGCGAGACAAGCGACTGGCCGATGGCGGCGAAAGGCAGGAAGGCGGTCAGCGCGGCAAGGTGTTTCATGGTGTACCGGTGGTTGAGGCCGATGAAGCTACCCGCACATCGACAAGCCCCGAGGCGCCGATGGCGGGATCCTTGGACGGCTGAGGGATCAGCGTTCGTGGTACAGCACGTGCATCACCGTGCGGCCCACGGCCAGCAGGGTGGCCTTGTCGATCACCGAAAGGTCGTCCTTGTGGGTGTGCCAGCTGGGGTGGAAAGCCTTCGTGCCCTCGTCGTACCCGATGATGTCGATCGTGGGGATCCGCATGTCGCGGTTCACGATCACGTGGTCGTCAATGCCCACGAAGTACTTCGTCTCGTTGCGGAAATAGCGCTCGTGGCCCAGTTCCTGTCCGGCCTTCCACACCTTGTGCACCACATGCGGCGCGAACTGCATGCTGAGCTGTTCACGGTAGAAGGTGGCCTCCGCCGCGCCGCACATATCGAGCAGGATGCCGTAGCGCGCCGTGTAGTTCGGCACGTGCGGGTTCCTCGCCCAATACTGCGAGCCGAGGCACCAGGTGAGCAGCGAGTTCTCCCCGGCCATGATCGCATCGCTCGGTTCACCGACGTCCTCCGCATCGGTGAGGAAGATGTCCACCCCCACCATGGGCGCCTGCTCCTTCAGCCGCCGCGCGATCTCGAGCAATACGCCGACCCCGCTGCCGCCGTCGTTGGCACCGAGGATGGGCTCGTTCTTCCGGGTCTCGTCCTTGTCGGCGAAGGGGCGCGTGTCCCAATGCGCGAGCAGCAGCACGCGGTCCTTCTTCTCCGGTGCCCAGCTGGCGATGATGTTGCGCAGCGGCAGCTTCTGCCCGTTGAAAGCGGTGACGGTGCCGGTCTGCTCGATCACCGTGTCGGCCAGGGGCCGCAGGAAGGCCACCAGCCAGTCGCCACAGGCCTTGTGCCCTTCGGAGCCGGGGTTGCGCGGGCCGAAGTCGACCTGGCGCTTTACGTAGGCGTAGGCCGAATCGGCGTCGAAGGTGGGCACCTTGACCGCAGGACCGGGCTCCTCCTTCGGCACGGGCGGCGGTGTCACACCACCATTGTCGGTGCGGCACGACTTCAACAGCAGGGCGGCGAGGAGCAGGGCGCCCAGGGCGATGGCGACGATGCGGACGGCGGTGCGGGGCATGGGCGTGGTCGTTAGGCGCGGGCCCAGGTGGTGCCCTCCTTGGTGTCCTTCAGCACGATGCCGAGGGCGAGCAGCTGGTCGCGGATGCGATCGCTGGCGGCGAAGTCCTTGCGGGCCTTGGCCTCGGTGCGCATCTGGATGAAGACCTGCACGAGGCCGTCGAGCGCGGTGTCATCCGCCGCCACCGCGGCCTCGCGGCGCAGGCCGAGCACATCGAAGACCATGGCGTTGAACAACCTCTTCAACGCGTCGATGGCGGTCGCTCCGAGCGCCACCTTGCCATCGTTGGCGGAGTTGATCAGGCGCACGCCCTCGAACAGCTCGGCGATCATCACCGGACTGTTAAGGTCGTCGTTCATGGCATCGTACGCGCGCTGGGCCAGGGCATTCACCGCGGCGTCCTGTGCGGCATCGGGCGCGGCCGACGGCTTCAGCTTGTCGAGCACGTCCATCGCGGCCATCAGGCGCTCCAGGCCCTTCTCGGCGGCCTGCAGGGCGGTGTTGCTGAAGTCAAGCGTGCTGGCGTAGTGGCACTGCAGCATGAAGAAGCGCACCGTCATGGGGCTGTACCCGCGCTCCAGCAGCTTGTGGTTCCCCGTGATGAGCTCCTCGGGCGTGAAGCCGTTGCCCTCGCTCTTGGCCATCTTGCGGCCGTTGACGGTGAGCATGTTGCCGTGCATCCAATAGCGCACGGGCGCCTGGCCGTCGGCGGCGATGCTCTGTGCGATCTCGCACTCGTGGTGCGGGAACTTCAGGTCCATGCCGCCGCCGTGGATGTCGAAGGTGCGGCCCAGGTACTTGGTGCTCATGGCCGAGCACTCCAGGTGCCAGCCGGGGAAGCCCTCGCCCCAGGGGCTGGGCCACTTCATCAGGTGCACGGGATCGGCCTTCTTCCAGATGGCGAAGTCGAGCGGGCTGCGCTTCTCGTCCATCCCTTCGGTGTCGCGCGTGTTGGCCACCAGCTCGTCGATCCTCCGGCCACTGAGCTCGCCATACGCGTGCTTCCCGGCGAACTTCGGCACGTCGAAGTACACGCTGCCGTTCACCTCGTAGCCATAGCCCGCCTCGATGATGCGCGCCACCATGCCGATCTGCTCGATCAGGTGGCCCGTGGCCGTGGGCTCGATGCTCGGCGACAGGATGTTGAAGAGGCGCATCACATCGTGGAAGCCGTTGGTGTACTTCTGCACGATCTCCATGGGCTCGAGCTGCTCGAGCCGTGCGCGCTTGGCGATCTTGTCCTCCCCCTCGTCCACGTCGCCCACCAGGTGGCCCACGTCGGTGATGTTGCGCACGTAGCGCACCTTGTAGCCCAGGTGCGTGAGCCAGCGGTACAGCAGGTCGAAGGTGGTGAAGGTGCGCACGTTGCCCAGGTGCACATCGCTGTACACGGTGGGACCGCACACGTACAGGCCGACGTGCGGCGGGTTCAGGGGCTTGAACTCCTCCTTCGTACGCGACAGCGTGTTCGTGATCCGGAACGGACCTTTCTTCAGCTCGGCCATGACCTGTGTTCGGCCACGAAGGTAGAGCGGGCGCGGGCAGCCGGAACGACCGTCCGTCCCCATGCGCCGGTAACGCCGGCACCTAGTGCTTGTCCTCGTCGGTGATCACACCGTTGCCGGCGAAGTGGCCCTCCAGGTACATCTCGATGCGCACGAGCTTGCCGTCCTTGTCGTACTTGTAGACCTTGCCGTTCCACAGCCGCCCGTTGCGGAAGTCGCCCACCTTGCTCAGGCGCAGCTGCTTGTCGTACAGGGTGTTGTACCCGTTCTCCTTGAACACGTTGCTGTTGGGCTTCTCCTCGGCGGCCACGGCGGGCGCGGCCTTGCCCACGGGCTCGGCGATCACGGCGGTCTCCTTGTGCACGGGCTTCACGTACTTGCTCGCGGCCTCGTTGATGTCGCCCCCGTTGAACTGCGCCACCTGCTGCACGTCGCCGTTGGCGTAATAGCGCTTCAGGGTGCCCTCCTCCTGTCCGTTCTTCACGGTCACCTCCACCTCCAGCTGGCCGTTCTCGTGGTAATAGCGCTGCACGCCGTCGCGCACGCCGTACTGGTTGAAGGTGAAGTCCTGCGCGAGCTGGCCGTTGGCGTGCCAGCGCTGGAACTTGCCGGTGTTGCGGTCCAGGTCCCAGGTGCCCTTCTCCTCCACCTTGCCATCGGGGTAGTAAGTGGTGTAATTGCCTTTGGGGCGTCCCATCTCGTAGGCCACCTCGGCCTTCACCTTCCCCGAGGGCCAGTAGCTGCGCCAGAGGCCCACGCGTTTGCTGTTGGCGTAGCGGCCCTCCTCGATCAGCTGGCCGTCGGTGTAGCCGGGCTTGTCGGCCTTGGGGGCCTCCACACGCCACCACCCCTGCTTCCGGCCCTGCTCATCGACCTTGTTGAGGGTATCGCCGGGCACCGCCCCGCCCTGCCGGTAGGCCAGCACAGGGGTTGTTCCCGCCAAGAGGAGCACCAGAAGGAAGGGGCGCACGGACAGCATGACGTCGCACAGGTTCGCACCCGGCATACGCGGACCTGGCCCCCGGGGTTACGCCTCAGGCGCCGGCCTTCACCGTTCGCACCAGGTTCGCCATCATGTCGTCGACCATGGCGCGCAGGTCATAGTCGGGCTTCCAGCCCCAGTCGGCGCGGGCGGCGCTGTCGTCGATGCTGCGCGGCCAGCTGTCGGCGTAGGCCTGCCGGTGGTCGGGCGCGTAGCCCATGGTGAAGCCGGGGATGTGGCGCGCCACCTCGGCGGCGATCTGCTCGGGATCGAAGCTCATGCCCGCCAGGTTGTAGCTGGTGCGCACCTTGATGCGATCCGCAGGGGCCTCCATCAGGTCGATGGTGGCGCGGATGGCATCGGGCATGTACATCATGGGCAGCGTGCTCTGCGGCCCCAGGAAGCTCGTGTACTTCCCGTGCTTGATGGCCTCGTGGAAGATGTGCACGGCGTAGTCGGTGGTGCCACCGCCGGGCGCGCTCTTCCAGCCGATGAGGCCGGGGTAGCGGATGCTGCGCACGTCCACGCCGTAACGCTGGTGGTAGTACTGGCACCACCCCTCCCCCGCCAGCTTGCTGATGCCGTAGACGGTGGTGGGCTCGGTGACGGTGCGCTGGGGCGTGCCGTCCTTGGGCGTGGTGGGGCCGAACACCGCGATGCTGCTGGGCCAGTACACCTTCTTCAGCCTGCCCTCGCGCGCCAGCTCCAGCACGATCAGCAGGCTCTCCATGTTCAGCTTCCAGGCGAAGGCGGGGTCCTTCTCGGCCGTGGCGCTCAGCAGCGCGGCCAGCAGGTACACCTCCGTGATCCCGTACTTGTCGATGATGCGTTCGATGCCGCGGCGGTCCATGGCGTCCACCATGGCGAAGGGGCCGTCCTGTTTCACCTGCGGCTCCTTGATGTCGGAGGCCACCACGTTCTCGTTGCCGAAGCGGGCCCGCAGGCCTTCCACGAGCTCGGTGCCGATCTGGCCCGAACTACCGATCACCAGGATCTTCTTGTCGCCCATCGCTTGCTCTGGAATGGGCCAAAGCTAGCCCTGATCCCGTTCCGGGGAAGGCCTCCGCCCGGCACCCGCCCCGTATCTTCGCACCAGGCCGGTCGCCGGCCAGCGCCATGGACGCCCATCGCCTCCGCAACCTGCACCGGCCCGACATCCTTCGGGAGCGGCTCGCGCACGAAGGCGTGCCCCGCACCACCCTCTCCTTCTACCGCTACGTGCGCCTGAGCGAGGTGGAGGCTTTGCGGGATGTACTGTACGCCGAATGGGAGGCCCTCGGCGTCCTCGGCCGGGTGTACATCGCCCCGGAAGGCATCAACGCCCAGGTGAGCGTGCCCTCGGCCGAACTGGAGGTGTTCCGCGCGGCGCTCGATGCGCGCGAGGCCTTCGCCAGGGTCCCGTGGAAGATCGCCGTGGAGGACGATGGCCGGAGCTTCCTGAAGCTGATCGTGCGCGTGAAGAAGAAGATCGTGGCCGACGGCCTGGCCGACGACGCCTTCGACGTGACCAATGTGGGCGAGCACCTGGATGCCGCCACCTTCAACCGGAAGATGGAGGAAGGCGCCCTCGTGGTGGACATGCGCAACAATTACGAGTGCCTGATCGGGCATTTCGACGGCGCCTACCTGCCGAAAGCGGACACCTTCCGCGGGGCCATCGAGGAGGTCGTGGACCAACTGAAGGACCACAAGGACCGGGAGGTGCTCATGTACTGCACCGGCGGCATCCGCTGCGAGAAGGCCAGCGCCTACCTCAAGCACCAGGGCTTCACCAAGGTGGCCCAGCTGCACGGCGGCATCATCGATTACGCGCGGCAGCTGAAGGCCGAAGGGCTGAAGAGCAAATACCTCGGCCAGAACTTCGTGTTCGACGAGCGGCTGACGGAGCGCATCACGGACGATGTGGTGAGCACCTGCATGCAATGCGGTTCGCCCTGTGACCGCATCACCAACTGCCACGAGGCCACCTGCAACATGCTGCTGGTGCAGTGCGACGCCTGTGCCACCAAGTACGCCGACTGCTGCTCGCCCAGCTGCCGCGAGATCCACCTGCTGCCCGTAGAAGTGCAACGTGCCTGGCGCAAGGGCCGCAGCACGCGCAGCACCAGGACCAAGGCCATCACCGACCCCGAGGGCCTGCGCCGCCGCATCCGGGAGGAGGAGGAGCTGCTGGCCCTGAACGGAACGCTGCATCCTTCGGTCGCCGGAGCAAGGGGCGAAGGCGGACCGGAGCTGACCGAAGTCATCCATCCGACATCCTGAGGGCCGCAATTTCACGGCTCCGATCCCGAACCATGCCCATCTACCACTCCCTCGGCAAGATCCCGCACAAGCGGCACACCGTGTTCAAGAACGGCAAGGACCGCATCTTCTACGAGCAGCTCTTCGGCACCATCGGCTTCGATGGCATGAGCTCGTTGCTCTACCACATCCACCGCCCCACCCAGGTCAAGGCGATCGGCAAGCCCAAGGACCTTACGCCCAAGATCGCAGTGGAGAAGAACATGCGTTCGCTCCGCCTGCACGGCTTCAAGGCGAAGCCGGAGAAGGACCACCTCACCGCCCGGAAACCCATCCTGGTGAACAGCGATGTGGCCATCGTGCTCGCCGCGCCGCAGGCGAAGAGCGTGGACTACTTCTACAAGAACACCGACTGCGACGAGGTCATCTTCATCCACAAGGGCAGCGGCACGCTGCGCACCTTCCTGGGCAACATCGATTTCAAGTACGGCGACTACCTGGTGATCCCCCGCGGGATGATCTACACCATGGAGTTCAAGGACTCGGACAACCGCCTCTTCATCGTGGAGAGCCACCGTCCGGTGTACACCCCGAAGCGCTACCGCAACTGGTTCGGCCAGCTGCTGGAGCATTCGCCGTTCTGCGAGCGCGACATCCGCCGGCCCAAGAAGCTGGAGACCATCGACAAGAAGGGCGACTTCACCATCAAGGTGAAGAAGCAGGGCTTACTGCATGAGCTCGTATACGCCACGCACCCCTTCGACGTGGTGGGCTGGGACGGCTACAACTACCCCTACGCCTTCAGCATCCACGACTTCGAGCCGATCACCGGCCGCGTGCACCTGCCCCCGCCGATCCACCAGACCTTCGAGACCGATGCGTTCGTGATCTGCAGCTTCGTGCCGCGCCTGTACGACTACCACCCGCAGGCCATCCCCGCGCCGTACAACCACAGCAACATCGATGCGGACGAGGTGCTGTACTACGTGGACGGCGAGTTCATGAGCCGCAACGACATCGGCCCCGGCCACATCAGCCTGCACCCCGCCGGCATCCCGCACGGTCCGCACCCCGGTGCCATGGAGCGCAGCATCGGCCAGAAGGAGACGAACGAACTGGCCGTGATGGTCGACACCTTCCGCCCCCTCATGGTCACCGAGGAGGCCCTGAAGCTCGATGACGGCAAGTACTGGAAGAGCTGGTTGGAGTGACCTCAATCTGAAAACCACACGACGATGGCAACTGGACTGAAAGACGTCGATTACGGCCTCGAGAAGATCATGAAAGAGGCCGAGGACTTCCTTCCCCTTTGGGGCACGGACTACGTGGAGCTCTACGTGGGCAACGCCAAGCAGAGCGCGCACTACTACAAGACCGCCTGGGGCTTCCAGAGCGTGGCCTACGCCGGCCTGGAGACGGGCGTGAAGGACCGCACCAGCTACGTGCTGCAGCAGGACAAG